>JBPBQX010000141.1:0-5233 GCA_050955025.1 Janthinobacterium lividum | reverse complement strand
ACGCCCAGGCCGGTCACGGTCAGCAGGCCGGCGCCGGTGTTGGCGGGGTGGCCGTTGACGTACTTGAAGGCGTAGTGCGCGCCGTCGGAGACGGGCATCAGCTCGATCACGCCGGCGGGCGAGTGGCTGGCGAGGCGGGGGGTTTTCTCGAATGCCTCCCAGCGGCGGAAGTCGACCTCGATGGCAGCGACCAAGCCGAGCAGGAAAGCGTCGGCGCCGGTGCGGGCGACCATGCGGGCGACGTCGGCGACACCGGCGTACTGGACCATGGCGGGCGGGCTCCCCTCGTCGTGCGGCGGTCCCGGCGTGGCCTGGCGGGACACGGGGGGATGATAGCACAACCCGCGGGGCACGAGTGGGGAAGCAAGGCCGGGCTCTGCCCGGACCCGCAAAGGGTCCGAGGACCCTTTGATCCCTTGACCTAAGGGGCGCGTTCCAAGGGCGCAGCCTTTGGCGGAGTTTGAGGCGGAGCCTCAACCTTGCTTGCTTCAGCCGCGGCCGATGTAGGGCATCGCGTTGGCCATGACGGTGAGGAACGGGATGTTGGTGTCGAGCGGCATGGACGCCATCAGCGCCACGCTGCGGCCGACGTCGCGGGCGTGCATCATCGGCTCGGGCGCGAGGCGGCCGTCGGCCTGGCGGGTGCCGGCCTGGATGGTGGCGGAGATCGCGCTGGCGGCGTTGCCGACGTCGATCTGGCCGCAGGCGATGTCGTGGGCGCGGCCGTCGAGCGAGAGCGACCTCGTCAGGCCAGTGACGCCGTGCTTGGTGACGGTGTAGGCCGCCGAGCCGGGGCGCGGCACGTGGGCGGACACGGAGCCGTTGTTGATGATGCGGCCGCCGCGCGGCGACTGCGCCTTCATCAGGCGGAACGCGGCCTGCGCGCACAGGAACATGCCGGTCAGGTTCACCGACAGCACGCGGTTCCAGTCGTCGAGCGACAGGTCCTCGAAGGCGGTTTCGGGCACGTTGGTGCCGGCGTTGTTGAACAGCAGGTCGAGGCGGCCGAAGCGCGCGCGGGTCGCGGCGAACAGGGCGTCGACGGAGGCGGGGTCGGCGACGTCAGCGGGGTGGGCCAGGATGCGCGCGGCGGCGTCGCCGGCCAGGCGGGCGGTGTCGTCGAGCGCTGCGGCGCGGCGGCCGGCCAGGACCACGGACCAGCCGTCGGCGAGCAGCGCCAGGGCGGCGGCCTGGCCGATGCCGGTGCCGGCGCCGGTGACGAGCGCGATCCTGGTCGCGGCGGGGTCGGTCATCGGCGGTTCTCCTGCTGTGCGGGCGTGTCCGGGCCTAGGCGCCGATCCAGCCGGCGTCGAGTCCGGAGGGGACGAAGCGTGCGAGGGCGCGGGTCTGCTCGCCGTGCGGGCCGAGGCGCAGGACGTCGACGGTGTCGAGCGCGAGCAGGATCACGGCGAACTGGCGGAACTGCTCGTCGGGAGGGAGGTGCGCGCGGTCGCCGGGGTCGGCGACCGGGGCGCCCGGCATGGCGCGCAGGCCGTAGGTCGCGCGGGCGTTGGGGGAGAGCGCGGCCCAGCGGGCGCGGGCGACCTCGTCGTCGCGGTGCAGGCGGGCGGTGCCCTCGAAGCGGAGCTGCAGGCCGTCGGCGGAGGACCAGGCGAGCAGGCTGGCGGCGGGGGCGCGGGCGATGTCGCGGGCCTTGGTGGCGCGGGCGTCGGTGTGCATCTCGGCGGTGGCGGCGGCGCGCGAGAAGCCGCGCAGGACCAGCGTGCGCAGGCCGGGGGGGCCGGCGGGCGAGGCCGTCGCGAGCTGGACGTTGCGGAGCGGGGCGCCGCGCTCGTGCAGCGCGCGCTCCAGGGCGGACAGGGCGTCCTCGACGAAGGCGAGCGCGGGGGGGTGCATGGGGGGTTTAAGGCCTGGCGGCGGGCGAGGTTGCGCGAGGAAGCAAGGCCAGAGGCTCTGCTTCTGGACTCCGCCAAAGGCTGCGCCCTTGGAACGCACTCCTTAAGTCAAGGATTCCAAAGGCGAGCCTTTGGCGGAGTTTGAGGCAGAGCCTCAACCTTGCTTCCTCAGGGCAGCGGCTCGGCGAGGCCGTGCGCCGGGTCGGGGTCGATGGTGCCGCCCGGCGAGGACTGGGCCGCGTCGCGCCCGCCGGTGTGCTGGGTGAGGACAGGGATGGGGTCGCCGCGACCCAGGGATTCGATCAGGCCGCGGTAGGCGACGTGGCTCGGGTAGAGGTCGGGCGGAGGGGCCGCGAACCAGCGCAGGTCGCCGCGCTCGGGGGTGGCGCCGGCGTCGAGGACGCGGGCGGGCGTGCCGGCGAGGGTGGCGGCGAAGCAGAGCGAGAGCGAGTGGCCTCGGTCGTCGAAGATCTGCAGGACGGCAACGGGGCCGTCGGTGGCGGACACGTCGCAGCCCAGCTCGTCGCGGGCACAGGCGGCGAGGCGGTGGGCGATCTCCTCGCGGTGGCGGATGATACTGCCGGGGACGTGCCAGCCCCGGCCGAACGGGTCGTCGCGCCAGGCGAGCAGCACGCCCCGCGCGGCGTCGTGCACCAGCAGGTCGACGTTGGGGGTGGCGGCGACCTCGGTGACGAAGCGGAACAGGGGCGGCGGCAGAAGGGCGCCAGGGCCGGACAGGCGGGCCAGGATCGCCTCGAGGGTGCGCAGCTCGTCGTCGCTCAGGGCGTCGTCGGCGGGGGTGGTCATCGCGGCCTCCTGGTGGCATGGGGGTCGGGGGCCCGGCGCGGCGCGACACGGGCGGAGCGAGGGGAACGCGGTGTGGGGCCGCGGGATGCCCCGGGGTTCCGGCGGCGACGCGGCGCGTGGTGGTGGGAGCGACGCGATGACGCGGGCGGGGGTGGCGCTGCTGGCGGCGGGGGCGCTGCTGCTCGCGGGGTTCCTCGGGCCGCGCGTGGTGGCGCGGCGCTGGCCGGGGTGGGCGCGGATGGTGCTGCGCACGTCCATGTTCGCGGCCGCGTCGGTCGCGGTGGTCCGGCTGCTGGGCTCGCCGCTGGAGCCGCAGTTCGGGCGTCTCGGGCGGGACGCGGGGTTCGCGGCGCAGCTGGTCGAGGCGGGATGGTGGCTGCTGGGCGCACGGGTCGCGGTCAGCTTCATGCGGCTGGTGATCGTGCTGGAGAACCGGCCGCGCGAGACGCGGATCCTGTCGGACCTGCTCGGCGGGGTGATCTACGTGGGCGCGGCGCTGGCGCTGGTGGCGTTCGCGTTCTCCGTGCCGGTGCGCGGGCTGCTGGCGACGTCGGGGGTGATCGCGATCGTGCTCGGGCTGGCGCTGCAGAGCACGCTGTCGGACGTGTTCTCGGGCATCGCGGTGGGGCTGGAGCGGTCCTACAAGGTGGGCGACCTGGTGTCGGTCGAGGGCGGCGTGGAAGGCCACGTGAGCCAGGTCAACTGGCGCTCCACCCAGATCGCCACCGGGCAGGGCGACACCGCGGTGGTGCCCAACAGCGTCATGGCCAAGGCGCGCTTCGTGAACCACAGCGCGCCCACGCCGCGCCGGCGCGACACCGTCACCGTCGTGCTGCACGCGGACGCGTCGCCGGAGCGCTGCGTCGCGGTGCTGGTCGCGGCCGTGCGGGCGTGCCGGGTGCCGCTCGACGCGCCGGAGCCGGCGGTGGCGTGCACGGGGCTGCAGGGGGACGGCGTGGCCTATGCGGTCAGCTTCTCCGTCGAGGGCAGCGAGTTGCTGGCCAGGGCGCGCGGCGAGCTGTTCGCGCAGGTGCACCGCCACCTGCACCACGCGGGGATCGCGCTGGCCGTGCCCGGCGTGCCCGGGCTCGCGCCGGGTGCCGTTCCCACGCGCGAGCAGCTGCTGGCGGACTCGGACCTGTTCGGGGTGCTGGAGCCGGCGCAGCGCGACCTGCTGGCGCGGCGCTTCGTGGCCGTGCAGCTCCCGGCCGGCGGGGTGCTGGTGCGGCAGGGCGACACGCCGGACGCGCTGTTCATCGTCACCGCAGGGACGCTGGAGATCGTCATCGAGGAGGCGACGGGGCCGCGGGTCGTCTACCGCATGAGCCCCGGCGAGAGCCTCGGCACGGCCAGGCTGATCACCGGCTCGCCCATCGCGGCGACGGCCACCGCGCTGACCCCGTTCGCGGCCTATCGGCTGTCGCGCGACGACCTGGCGGCGGCGGTGGAGGCGGAGCCGGCACTGGCGGTGAGCCTGGAAGCGCTGGCGCAACGCGGGCTGGCCGCAATGCGGCGCGAGGCGACGGTCGGGCAGGAGACCGGGCTCGGGCACCCGGACGCGTTCCTCGCGCGGCTGCGGCTGTTCCTCAGGGCGCTCAACGACTAGGGCGCAGGAAGCAAGGTCGAGGCTCCGCCTCGAGCTCCGCCAAAGGCTGCGCCCTTGGAACGCATCCCTTAAGCAAGGCCAGTCCAGGGCGGCTCGCCCTGGCGGGTTTGGGCAGAGCCCAACCTTGCTTTCGGTCTCGTGCATTGCCGGGGCAGGCCCGGCGTGGCCTTTTGCGCGCCCGATCGAGGATGCCCCGCCATGTCCGCCACCACCGTCTCGCGCGCCGCCTCGGTGCGCGAGGCCCGTGCTCTTGTCCGTCTGGCGGTGCCGCTGGTGGTCGGGCAGCTCTCGGCGATGGGCATGCAGGTCGTCGACAACGTGCTCGCGGGGCACCTCGGCGCGTCCGTGCTGGGCGCCACGTCGGTGGGGGGCAACGTGTTCGCGCTCGCGCTGGTCGCGGTCACCGGGGTGATGATGGCGTTGCCGCCCAGCGTCGCGCAGCTGCACGGCGAGGGGCGGGCGCGCGACGTGGGCGCGCTGTTCCGCCAGGCGCTGTGGCTGGCGCTCGCGCTGGGCGTGGTGCTGCAGCAGGCGGTGTGGTGGGGCGGGCCGGCGCTGGTGGGCGCCTCGGGCGTGGCGCCGGAGGTGGTGGCGGGCGCGGACGGGTTCCTGCGCGCGGTCAGCCTGGGCGTGCCGGCGCTGGCGCTGCTGCTGGCGTGCCGCGGGATGTCGGACGGGCTGGGGATGACGCTGCCGGGCATGGTTGCGGGGCTGCTCGGGCTGCTGGTGCTGGCGCCGGTGGGGTTCGTGCTGATGTACGGCGGGCTCGGGGTGCCGGGGATGGGCGCCGTGGGCAGCGGGCTCGCGACGGCGGCGGTGCTGTGGGGGGAGGCGCTCGGGCTCGCGGCGTACCTGCGGCTGAGCCCGCGGTTCCGCGGGCTGGGGTGGGGCGCGGGGCGGCGGGGGCCGGACGCGGCGCTGCTCGGGGGGCTGGTGCGGCTGGGGGCGCCGATCGCGGTGGGCC
>JBPBQX010000140.1:0-5327 GCA_050955025.1 Janthinobacterium lividum | reverse complement strand
AGCTCGCCGCCGCCTGGCCCCAGGCCCGCCTCACCGTGATCCCCGACGCCGGCCACTCCGCCCTCGAACCCGGCGTCCGCCGCGCCCTCGTCGCCGCCGTCGAACGCTTCCGCCACGCCCGCTGAGGCAGCAAGCAAGGCCTTCTTTTTCTGAAGAAAAAGAAGCAAAAAGACCCTGCCACTGAGGCCCCTGCGCCGCCCGGCTGGCACAGGCCCCGTGGCAAAGTTCTTTGGTCCTTTCTTTCAAGAAAGAACTGCTTCCTTCCTTCGCCACACCTCTCCGCCCCGGTATGCCCGCCCGCCCGGGTGTGCCATGTGTCCTGGCAGGGCAGGGGAGGCGGCGGTGCGGCTCGACATCAGCGTCAAGGGACTGTTCGCAACCCCCGTCGCCGCCGTGGAGCTTCCCGGCGCCGTGCCCCGCAACGCGGCCCTGCGCGAACGCATCCTGGCCCGCCGCGCGGAAACCGGCTCGGTCCAGGCGAGCAACGCCGGCGGCTGGCACTCCGACCGCGAGATCGCGTCCTGGGGCGGCCCGGAGATCGCGGAGGTGCTCGACACCGCCCGCGGCCTGGCGACCCGCCTGACCGCCGACCGCCACGGCGCCGCGGTGCGCCCGGCCTGGACGATGCAGGCCTGGGCCAACGTCAACGGCCCCGGCGACAGCAACATCTGCCACTACCACCCCGGCGCGTTCTGGTCCGGCACCTACTACGTCGACGACGGCGGCTGCTTCGCCGACCCCGCGCTCGGCGGCGAGTTCGAGATGCTCGACCCGCGCGGCCCCGCGCCCGCGATGTACGCCCCCGCGCTGAAGTTCGCCGGCGAGGACGGAACCTCCGTGGGCAGCGCGGAGACGATCCGCCCGCGCCCCGGCCTGCTGTTCCTGTTCCCCTCCTGGCTGATGCACCAGGTCCGCCCCTACCGCGGCGACGCCCTGCGCATCTCGGTCGCCTTCAACCTCGGCCTGTGAGCGCCCGGCCCATGAGCGCCCGGCCTGTGACCGCCCGCCGCCCCGCCCGCACGGCGCCGCCGTGAGCCAGCCCGCCGCCCTGCGCCGCCAGGCCGCGATCGTGGCGCTGGCCCGCGAGTCCGGCCGCGTGCTGGTCGACGACCTCGCCGCCCGCTTCGCCATGACGCCGCAGACCGTCCGGCGCGACCTCAACGAGCTGTGCGAGGCCGGCGTGCTCACCCGCGTGCACGGCGGCGCGATCGTCGCCTCCTCCGTGGAGAACCTCGCCTACGAGGCCCGCAAGCTGGTGGCGCTGGACCAGAAGCAGCGCATCGGCCAGGCCGCCGCCCGCCTGGTGCCCGACCACTCCTCGCTGTTCATCAACCTCGGCACCACCACCGAGGAGGTGGCGCGCGCCCTCTCCGGCCGCTCCGGCCTCCTCGTCGTGACCAACAACGTCAACGTCGCCACCGAGCTGGCCCGCTCCCCGGCCATCAGCGTCGTGCTCGCCGGCGGCAGCGTGCGCGCCGCCGACGGCGGCATCGTCGGCCACATGGCGGTCCAGCTGATCCGCCAGTTCAGCGTCGACCTCGCCGTGATCGGCACCTCCGCGATCGACGCCGACGGCACGCTGCTCGACTACGACCTGCGCGAGGTCCAGGTCTCGCGCGCCATCATCGAGAACGCCCGCCGCGTGATCCTCGTCGCCGACAGCTCGAAGTTCACCCGCCGCGCCCCGGTGCGCATCGCCACCCTCGACGAGATTGACGTCCTCGTCACCGACCACCTCCCCGCCGAGACCCGCCGCGCCCTGGCCGAGCGCCACGACATCGAGGTGATCGCCGCGGGGGAGTGACGCCCTGGGGAAGCCAGGAAGAAGCAAGGCCTTCTTTTTCTGAAGAAAAAGAAGCAAAAAGACCTTGCCACCTCGCACCTGTGCAACACGGCTGGCACGGCCCCAATGGGCAAAGTTCTTTGGTTCTTTCTTTCAAGAAAGAACTGCTTCCTTCCCTGCCCGGAACGGACCCTCCCGGGCTGCCGCACGGGACGGCCGTGCGCGCACGCTCCTGATGATCGCTTGCATGTTCCATTTTTTCGTGGCGAGGTGTCGAAACGAAAACGGCGGCCCGGAGAGGCGGCGCGAGGGAAGGGGAGGGTGCGGTGGCGGGCGAGGAGGCCGGGCTCTACGACATCGCCGTGATCGGCGGCGGCGTGAACGGATGCGGCATCGCGCGCGACGCCGCGGGCCGCGGCTGGAACGTCCTGCTGTGCGAGCGCCGCGACCTCGCCTCGGGCACCTCGTCCTCGTCCACGAAGCTGATCCACGGCGGCCTGCGCTACCTCGAGCAGTACGAGTTCCGCCTGGTGCGCGAGGCGCTGACCGAGCGCGAGGTGCTGTGGCGCATCGCCCCGCACATCGTCTGGCCGCTGCGCTTCGTGCTGCCGTTCCACAAGAAGCTGCGCCCGGCCTGGCTGCTGCGCCTGGGCCTGCTGCTCTACGACAACATCGGCGGCCGCAAGGCCCTGCCGCCCACGCGCACCGTGCGCCTCGGCGACACCCCGATCGGCCTGCCGCTGAAGCCCGAGTTCCGCCGCGGCTTCGAGTACTCGGACTGCTGGGTGGAGGACTCGCGCCTCGTCGTCCTCAACGCGCTGGACGCGGCCGAGCGCGGCGCCACGGTGCTGACCCGCACCGCCTGCGCGGCCGCCACCCGGCGCGACGGCGTCTGGGAGCTGACGCTGCGCGACGAGGCGGGCGGGCAGCGCACGGTGCGGGCGCGCACGCTGGTCAACGCCGCCGGCCCCTGGGTGGCCGAGGTCGCCGGCCAGGTGATCCGCTCCAACGAGCGCGCCCCGGTGCGCCTGGTCCAGGGCAGCCACATCGTGGTGCCCCGCCTCTACGACCACGACGAGTGCTACATCTTCCAGAACGCCGACAAGCGCATCTTCTTCGTGATCCCCTACGAGGAGGACTACTCGCTGATCGGCACCACCGACCAGGACTACCACGGCGACCCCGCCGACGTGCACGCGTCCGACGCCGAGATCGACTACCTGTGCCGCGCGACGAGCGAGTACCTCCGCGTCCCGGTGACGCCCGACATGGTGGTCTGGACCTACTCCGGCGTCCGCCCGCTGCACGGCGAGGGCGACGGCATCGCGCAGAAGCTCACCCGCGACTACGTGCTCACGCTCGAGGCCCCCGCCGGCGAGGCCCCGCTGCTCTCCATCTTCGGCGGCAAGATCACCACCTTCCGCAGGCTCGCCGAGGCCGCACTCGCCGACCTCGCGCCGCACCTGCCCGCGGCTGCCGGGCGCGACAAGGGCTGGACCGGCCACGAGTGCCTGCCCGGCGGCGACTTCGCCATGACCGGATACGCCGACGAGGTCGCCTCGCTCCAACGCGACTACCCGTTCCTCGCCCCCCGCCACGCCCGCCGCCTGGTGCGCGCCTACGGCACCCGCGCCCGCCGCATCCTCGGCAACGCGAAGAGCCTGCCCGACCTCGGCCGCGACTTCGGCGCCACCCTGACCGAGGCCGAGCTGCGCTACCTCGTGGACGCCGAGTGGGTGCGCGAGGCGGCCGACGTGGTGTGGCGCCGCTCCAAGCTCGGCCTGCGCCTGGACGCGGGGCGGATCGCCGCCATCGACGACGCGCTCGCCGCCATGCGCGCGCAGGACGCCGCCGCATGAGCCTCGCGCTCGAATCCGTGGGCGTGCGACAGGGCGACGCCACGATCCTGCGCGACATCTCGCTCACCCTGGAGCGCGGCACGATCAACGTCCTGCTCGGCCCCACGCTGGCCGGCAAGACGACGCTGATGCGCCTGATGGCCGGCCTCGACCGCCCCACGACCGGCCGCATCCTGCTCGACGGGCGCGACATGGCCGGCGTGCCGGTGCGCGGCCGCTCCGTCGCCATGGTCTACCAGCAGTTCGTCAACTACCCCTCGCTCACGGTGTACGAGAACATCGCCTCGCCGCTGCGCGTGTCCCGCGTCCCCAAGGCCGAGATCGACCGCCGCGTGCGCGAGGCCGCCGCCGTGCTGCGCCTGGAGCCGATGCTCGGCCGCCTGCCCGCGCAGCTCTCCGGCGGCCAGCAGCAGCGCACCGCGATCGCGCGCGCCCTGGTCAAGCGCGCGGCGCTGGTGCTGCTCGACGAGCCCCTCGCCAACCTCGACTACAAGCTGCGCGAGGAACTGCGCGAGGAGCTGCCCCGCCTGTTCGGCGCCACCGGCGCGATCCTGGTCTATGCCACCACCGAGCCCGCCGAGGCCCTGCTGCTGCGCGGCACCACCGCCACCCTCAGCGAGGGCCGCCTCACCCAGCACGGCCCCAGCGCCGCCGTCTACCGCGCGCCCGCCGGCCTCGAGTCCGCCCGCGTGTTCTCCGACCCGCCCCTGAACGAGGCCGCGATCGAGCGACGCGGCGCCGAGGTGACGCTCCCCGACGGCCGCCGCCTCCCCGCCGCCGGCGTGCTGGCCCGCGTGCCGGAGGGCCGCCACCGCCTCGGCTTCCGCGTGGAGGCCGCGCGCCTCGACGCCGCCACCGCAGGCCCGCTGCGCGTCCCCGGCCGCGTCAGCGTGACCGAGATCAGCGGCTCCGAAAGCTTCGTCCACGTCGACGTCGGCTTCGCCACCTGGGTCTGCCTGGTCGCCGGCGTGCACGAGTGGCGCCCGGGCGTGGAGGCCACGGTGCAGCTCGACCCCGACGCCCTCTTCGTGTTCGACGACGACGGCCGCACCGTCGCCTCGCCTGTGGGTACAACCCCGGCGCCCGCCGTCCCAGTGACGGCCTGACAGCCATGGCCGAGATCACCCTCGACGGCATCGCCCACGCCTACCCCGCCGCCCCCGGCGCCCCGGTGCACCACGCGCTGCACCCGATCCACCACGTCTGGCGCCAGGGCGCGGCCTACGCCCTGCTCGGCCCGTCCGGCTGCGGCAAGACCACGCTGCTCAACATCATCTCCGGCCTCGTGATCCCGTCCGAGGGCCGCCTGCTGTTCGACGGCCGCGACGTCACCCGCCTGCCCACGGAACGGCGCAACATCGCCCAGGTGTTCCAGTTCCCGGTGATCTACGACACCATGACCGTCGCCGGGAACCTCGCCTTCCCGCTGCGCAACCGCGGCATGGGACGGCGCGAGGCCGACGCCCGCGTCGCCGAGATCGCCCGCCTCCTCGACCTCACCGACGTGCTCGGCCGCCGCGCCCGCAACCTCTCCGCCGACGCCAAGCAGAAGATCTCGCTCGGCCGCGGCCTGGTGCGCGCCGACGTCGCCGCCGTGCTGTTCGACGAGCCGCTCACCGTGATCGACCCGGCCCTGAAATGGGAGCTGCGCGCCAAGCTGAAGGCGGTGCACCAGGCGCTCGACC
>JBPBQX010000139.1:0-5581 GCA_050955025.1 Janthinobacterium lividum | reverse complement strand
GGCGGCGGCACGCACCATCGACGCCCTCTGGGACACCATCCGCGATGCCCTGCCGCGCTTCACGCCGCAGGACTGCGCCAGCTACTTCACCGCGGCGGGGTATGAGCCAGAATGATCGGATTCTGCTTTAGGTTGACTTCTGGAGATACTTTCAATCGTTTCAAACTTTCGCTGAAATAAGACAAACTCTAGCATTTCCAAAGCAAATGTTGCATCCGCTTTCCGATGCCAATTCCTGTCAGAGCTGTCGGGTTGTCCGCTTGGTATCGAAAGCAGTGGTTGCGGTATCGATCAGAAAGAAGTTCTCAGACAAGTGGCGATCCAAGGGCCCAGCCCTTGGCGGAGCTTGAGGCAGAGCCTCAAGCTCCCTTCCCTTCGCCCGGCACCCCCGCCTCCAGCTCCGCGATCCAAGCCGCGGCGCTCGCGTCCGACGGTGCCCGCCAGTCCCCGCGCGGCGACAGCGACCCGCCCGCGACCACCTTCGGCCCGTTCGGCATCGCCGACCGCTTGAACTGGCTCGCGAAGAACCGCCGGAGGAACACCCCCATCCATGCCTTGATCTCCCCCAGCGCGTAAGCCCGGCGCGCCCCTTCCGGATACCCCCCCGGCCACGCGCCCGCCCCGACATCCCCCCACGCCTGCAACGCCAGGAACGCGATCTTCGACGGCCGGAACCCGTACCGCAGCAGGTAGAACAGCGTGAAGTCCTGCAGCTCGTAGGGCCCGATCACCGCCTCCGTGCTCTGCACCGCCTCCCCCGGCACCAGCTCCGGCGAGATCTCCGCCCCCACGATCTCGCGCAGCACGCCGGCCGCCTCCGGCAGCTCCCCGCTCGCCGCGACCCAGCGGATCAGGTGCTGGATCAGCGTCTTCGGCACCCCGGCGTTGACCCCGTAGTGCGACATCTGGTCGCCCACGCCGTACGTGCACCACCCCAGCGCCAGCTCCGACAGATCCCCCGTCCCCACCACCAGCGCCCCCTGGTGGTTCGCCAAACGGAACAGATAATCCGTGCGCAGCCCCGCCTGCACGTTCTCGAACGTGACGTCGTACGCCGCCTCCCCCGCCGCATACGCATGCCCCAGATCGGCCAGCATCTGTCGCGCCGCCGGCCGGATATCCACCTCCCCCGCGCTCACCCCCAGCGCCGCCATCAGCGCCGCCCCCCGCGCCCGGCTCGCCTCCCCCGTCGCAAACCCCGGCAGCGAGTACCCCAGGATCCCCCCCCTCGGCAGCCCCAGCCGGTCGAACGCCCTTGCCGCCACCAGCAGCGCGTGCGTCGAGTCGAGCCCCCCCGACACCCCGATCACCACCCGCTTCAGCCCCGTGGCGCGCAGCCGCTGCGCCAGCCCCGCCACCTGGATCGAGTACGCCTCGAAACAATCCTCCCCCAGCCTGGCCGCGTCCGCCGGCACGAACGGGAACCGCTCCACCCGCCGCCGCAGCCCCCGCACCGCCCCGTCCAGCCCCAGCCGGAACCCTACCGTCCTGAACCCCGGCCCCACCTCCCGCCGGTTGTCGTCGAACGTCCCCGTCCGCGCCCGCTCCTGCCGCAGCAGGTCCAGGTCCACGTCCGCGACCACCGCATGCGCATCCCGCGCGAACCGCTCCCCCTCCGCCAGCGCTTCGCCCGCCTCGAACACCATCGCCTGCCCGTCCCACGCCAGGTCCGTGGTGCTCTCCCCCTCCCCCGCCGCCGCATACACGTACGCCACCACGCACCGCGCCGACTGCGACCGGCACAGCATGCGCCGCGTGTCCGCCCGCCCCACCGTGATCGGGCTCCCCGACAGGTTCGCGATCACGCTCGCCCCTGCCAGCGCCGCCCCGCTCGACGGCGGCACCGGCACCCACAAATCCTCGCAAACCTCGACGTGCAGCACGAACCCCGCGACATCCTCCGCCGCGAACAGCAAATCCGCCCCGAACGGCGCCACCTGCCCTGCGAGCGCCACCTCCCCGCAAACCCCCGCCCCCGCCGCGAAGTGCCGCCTCTCGTAGAACTCCCGATAGTTCGGCAGGTAGCTCTTCGGCACCACGCCCAGCAGCCGCCCCCCCTGCACCACGACCGCGCAGTTGTAGACCCGCCCCCCCCACCGCAGCGGCGCCCCCACGACGAGTACGACCTCCGACCCGCGCGACCCCTCCACGAGCCCCGCCACCGCCCGCTCCACCGCGTCCAGCAGCACGTCCTGCAGCAGCAGGTCCTCGACCGAGTACCCCGACAGCGCCAGCTCCGGGAACACCGCCAGCGCCACCCCCTGCGCCGCGCACTCCCCCGCCAGCGCCAGCACCCCCGCCACGTTGGCCGCCGGGTCGGCCACCGCCACCGTCGGCACGCACGCCGCCACGCGAACGAACCCGTGGCCGTGCGGCGAGCGGAACTCCATCGAAAACCCTCCTGGCACCAAACCCCAATGTGTCTGCGCCGCAGGCAATCAGGCAAGCATGGGCTCTGCCCAAACCCGCCAGGGCGAGCCGCCCTGGACTGGCCTTCCTTAAGGGATGCGTTCCAAGGGCGCAGCCTTTGGCGGAGTTTGAGGCGGAGCCTCAACCTTCCTTCCCCGGCAGAAGCGCATAAAAAAAGCCGGGGGAGCATTCTGCCCCCCCGGCCCCTGCCGACCGGTCCTGCCGAACCGCGTCAGGTCACTCTGCGGCGCGCAGCTCCCCGCCTGCCGACACCGGATCGCTGTTCGCCGGCGTGCTGACGCGGGCGATCGCGGCCGCGACCCCCTCGCCGTACGCCGGGTCGCACTTCCGGAAATGCTCGATCTGGGCGACGACGATGTTCGCCGGCACGCCCTGCATCGCCGCCGCGATGTTGTTGAACAGACGCTGGCGCTGCCCCTCGTCGAACATGCGGAACAGGTCGCCCGGCTGCGTGTAGTCGTCGTTCCCTTCGCGATGGTCGTAACGCGCAACCACGGCCTCCTCGAGACAGAACGGCGGCTCGGACACGCTCTTGTCCTCGACCGGCCCGCCGAAACGGTTCGGCTCGTAGTACGCGTCGCCGATGTTCGGCTGGTCGAAGCGCATCGACCCGTCGCGGTGATACGAGTTCACCTGCACCCGCGGCCGGTTCACCGGCAGCATCTCATAGTGCGTGCCCACGCGGTAGCGGTGCGCGTCGGCATAGGCGAACACCCGCGCCTGCAGCATCTTGTCGGGGCTGAAGCCGATGCCCGGCACGACGTTGCTCGGCGAGAACGACGCCTGCTCGACCTCGGCGAAGTAGTTCTGCGGGTTGCGGTTCAGCTCGAACTCGCCCACCTCGATCAGCGGATACTCGCCGTGCGGCCAAACCTTGGTGAGGTCGAACGGGTTGTACGACTGCTTGCCCGCATCCATCTCCGGCATGACCTGGACGAACATCTTCCACTTCGGGAAGTCGCCCTTCTCGATCGACTCGTAGAGGTCGCGCTGGCTGCTCTCACGGTCTGTGCCGATGATCGCGTTGCCCTCGTCGTTGGTCCAGAAGTCGTGGCCCTGCTGGGTCTTGAAGTGGAACTTCACCCAGAAGCGCTCGCCCTCGTTGTTCCACAGCGAGAACGTGTGGCTGCCGTACCCGTTGACGTTGCGGTAGCCCTTGGGCAGCCCGCGGTCGCTGAACAGGATCGTCACCTGGTGCAGGCTCTCCGGCGACTGCGACCAGAAGTCCCACATCGCCGTCGCCGAACGCATGTTCGTGCGCGGATGACGCTTCTGCGTGTGGATGAAGTCCGGGAACTTCATCGGGTCGCGCACGAAGAACACCGGCGTGTTGTTGCCGACGAGGTCCCAGTTGCCCTCCTCGGTGTAGAACTTCAGCGCGAACCCGCGCACGTCGCGCTCGGCGTCGCCCGCGCCCGACTCGCCCGCCACCGTCGAGAAACGCAGCAGCAGGTCCGTCTCGCTGCCCGGCGTGAACACCTTGGCCCGCGTGTACTTCGTGATGTCGTGCGTGATCTTCAGCGTGCCGAACGCCGCCGAACCCTTCGCGTGCACGGTCCGCTCCGGGATCCGCTCGCGGTTCTGGTGCGCCAGCTTCTCCAGCAGCTTGTAGTCCTGCAGGACGATCGGCCCGAACTTGCCGACGGTCTCGCTGTTCTGGTTGTCCGCGACCCGGTTGCCGCCCGTCGTGGTGATGTACTTCTGGTCAGCCATGCTTCGCCTGCTCCTTCGCCTGCTCGTGTACCCTAGATAGGCCCGCCCACCCCCCGATCAAACTACCGATTTCCTATCGCACCCATAGGCGCAGCCTATCGCCCTGCCTCCGCACCCCGCGCCGCCTCGATGAATGCCCGGATCATCCCCGCATCCTTCACCCCCGGCGCCCGCTCCACCCCCGACGACACGTCCACCGCCACGGCCCCCGACTGCGCCACCGCCTCCGCCACGTTCCCCGCGTCCAGCCCTCCCGCCAGCATCCACGGCACCGGCGCCGCCCACCCCCGCAGCAGCCCCCAGTCCACCGCCACCCCGTTGCCCCCCGGCCGCCCCGCCCCCGCCGGCGCCCGCGACTCCACCACCAGCCCATCCGCCCCGCTCTCCGCGGGCAGATCCCCCACCCCCGCCACCCCCACCGCCCGCCACACCTCCAGCCCGCTCAGCGCCCGCAGCGCCGCCACCCGCGCCTCGGACGCGTACACCTGCAGCACGTCGAGCCGGACCCCCGCCAGCACCGCGCGCACCTCCTCGTCCCCCGGCTCCACGAACAGCCCGACCCTGCGCGGCGCCGGCCGCCCCTCCAGCAGCGCCGCCGCCTCCTCCCCCGTCACGCACCGCGGCGATCGCGCGAAGAACACGAACCCCACCCAGTCCGCCCCCGCCGCCGCCTCCAGCGCCTCTGCCGTCCGCACCCCGCAGATCTTCACGCGCATCGCGGCATCCCCCAGGAAGCAGGCAAGGCCAGAGGCTCTGCCTCTGGACTCCGCTCAAGGCAACTGCCTTGAGAATCCATTCCGAAGAAAGACAGCCTCATGCCTCCGCCAGGAACTCCCGTATCCCGCGCACCAGCAGCGCCGGCTGCTCCAGGATGAGCCCGTGGCTCGCGTCCACCCGGCGCACCCGCACGCCCGGACACGCCGCGATCCGCGCCAGCCCCGCCTCCACCCCCGCGAAGAACGCCGCGATCAGCTCCCGCCTCCACTCCTCCAGCCCGTCCAGCGAATACCTCTCGGCCCGGAACACCAGGCTCCGACACCCTGCCGACCCGATCAGGTCGAACAGGCTGCGCGCACCCATGTAGTCGTCATAGAACGCCCGGATCCCCTTGCCGGTCTCGTCCGAAACCCTGGACACGTAGCGACCGTCCGCGCGAACCCGGACGGCGCTATGCACCACTTCCGCAGCCTGCCCGGCATCCAGCCCAAACCGGGCCGCCGCCAACGCCACGCGCTCCGCGATCTCCTCGGCGGAGTGCTCCTCCGGCAGATCGTCCTCCGCATCCTGCCGCCGCTTGCGCTCCACCACGTCGCCGGCCTCGAGCCCGACATGCTCCGACGGCCGCAGGCTGAACCCGTCGAGGTTGACCACCGCCGGCACGTCCGGGTGCGCGTCCGCGAACAGGTGCGCCAGAACCGCGCCCATCGAGTGCCCCACG
>JBPBQX010000138.1:0-5979 GCA_050955025.1 Janthinobacterium lividum | reverse complement strand
TGCTTCCTTGCTTCAGGCCCCGGTGCACAGGAAGTGCGGGTTCTCCCACCCCGGCTTGCCGTAGAGCAGCGCCGCCCCGTCCATGGTCCGGACGTGCCCGCCCGCCGCCTCCAGCACCGCCTGGGGCGCCGCCGTGTCCCACTCCATGGTGCGCCCGAGCCTGGGGTAGAGGTCCGCGACCCCCTCGGCGACGCGCACGAACTTCACGGCCGAGCCGATGTTGCGCACCGAGGCGACGGGCCGCCCGGCGAGGAACGCGCCGAGCCGCGGGTCGTCGGCGTAGTGGCGCGAGGCCAGCACGTCGAGGCCGGCGGCGGGGACGGCGCGCACGCGGATCGGGCGCTCGCCGGCGCCGTTGCGCTTCCAGGCGCCGCGGCCGACGATGCCGCCGAACATCTCGCCGTGCGCGGGCAGCCCGACCACGCCGAGCACGACGCGGCCGTCGCGCACCAGGCCGATGTTGACGGTGAAGTCCTCGCGCATGGCGGCGAACTCGCGCGTGCCGTCGATCGGGTCGACGAGCCAGAACACCGCGCCGTACTGGGGGTCGTGGCCGGCGGCGATCTCCTCCTCGGCGACGACGGGGATGTCGGGGGTGGCCGCGCGCAGGCCGGCGAGGATGACGGCCTCTGCGGCGTGGTCGGCTTCCGTCACGGGGGAGGCGTCGGGCTTGGTCTCGGTCTCGAAGCCGCGGGCGCGGATGGTCATGATGACCGCCGCCGCGCGGTGGGCCAGGTCGGCGGCGAGGGAGAGCAGCGCGGTGTCGTCCATGCGCGCACCATCGGACGCGGCGCTGCGCGAGGCAAGGCGCGCGGGGCCGCCTACCGGCGCGGTCCGGCGCTTGCTAGGCTCGGGGTTCCAGTTTCCGGCGCCCGCGCGCCACGCACCGAAGGGCCGTCCCCGCATGCTCGAGATCGACTACGACCTGCCCGCCCTGCCCGCCGGCGGTGCGCTCGCCTTCCTGGTGGCCGAGGGCGAGGAGGCCGCCGGCCTGCGCGCCGAGGCCGACGCCGCGACCGGCGGCGCGCTCACCCGCGCCGCCGCCGCCGCCGAGTTCCGCGGCCGCGCCGGCCAGTCCTGCGTGCTGCTGGCCCCGGGCGCCGGGCTGACGCGCGTGGTGCTCGTGGGCCTCGGGCCGAAGGGCGAGCAGACCCGGCGCGGGTTGGAGGAGGCGGGCGGCACGGCGGTCGCGGCGCTTGCGCGCGACACCGTGGCGGCGCTCGCGGCCGACGGGCTTTCGGCCCTGGACGCGGCGGCGGCGGCGCAGGGCGCGCGGCTGCGTCTGTGGCGCTTCGACCGCTACCGCACCCGCGAGAAGCCGGAGGACCGCCCGCGCCTGGAGCGCCTGACCGTGCTCGCCGCCGACCCCGCCGCCGCGACGGAGGCCGACGCGTCGATGCGCGCCGTCGCCGAGGGCGTGTTCGTCACCCGCGAGCTGGTCAGCGAGCCCGGCAACATCCTCACGCCCCCCGAGTTCGCCCGCCGCATCGAGGCGCTGCGCGAGCTGGGCCTGCTGGTCGAGGTGCACGGGCAGGAGGAGCTTGAGCGGCTCGGCTTCGGCGCCATGCTCGCCGTGTCGCAGGGCTCCGCGCAGCCGCCGCGCATGGTGGTGATGCGCTGGAAGGGCACCGACGCGGACAGCACCGACAAGCCGGTCGCGTTCATCGGCAAGGGCGTGACCTTCGACACCGGCGGCATCTCCATCAAGGGCGCCGCCGGCATGGAGGACATGAAGTGGGACATGGCCGGCGCCGGCACCGTCGTCGGGCTGATGGCCGCGCTCGCCGGGCGGCGCGCCAAGGTCGACGCGGTGGGCGTCGTGGGCCTGGTGGAGAACATGCCGTCGGGCACCGCCTACCGCCCCGGCGACGTGGTGCGCTCCGCGTCCGGCCAGACCGTCGAGGTGCTCAACACCGACGCCGAAGGCCGCATGGTGCTGGCCGACGTGCTGTGGTGGACGGCGAAGACCTACGAGCCGCGCTTCATGGTGGACCTGGCGACGCTCACCGGCGCGATGGTGGTGGCGCTCGGCCACGAGCACGCCGGCCTGTTCAGCAACGACGACGCGCTGGCCGCGGCGCTGCTGGCGGCGGGCACGGACACGGGCGAGCGTCTGTGGCGCATGCCGCTGCACGAGAGCTACGACCGGCTGATCCGCTCCGACATCGCCGACATGAAGCAGATCGGCGGCCGGCCCGGCGGCGGGATCACCGCGGCGCAGTTCCTGGCGCGGTTCGTGGGTAGCACGAAGTGGGCGCACCTCGACATCGCCGGCACCGCGTGGAGCAGCAAGGACGCGCCCTGCGTGCCCAAGGGCGCGACCGCGTTCGGGGTCAGGCTGCTCGACCGCCTGGTGGCGGAGCACTACGAAGGTTAAGGCCGGGCTCTGCCCGGACCCGCCAAAGGGCCGAGCCCTTTGGAAACCCTCTACCTAAGTAGAGGATTCCAAAGGCGAGCCTTTGGCGGAGCTCGAGGCGGAGCCTCGACCTTCCTTGCCTGTTGGAGCGCGCGGTGACGGCGATCGGCTTCTACCACCTGACGAGGACCGGCGCCGACCGTGCGCTCCCGCTCCTGCTCGGCCGCACCCTGGCCGCGGGCGCGCGGGCCGTCGTGGTGTGCGGCGACGCCGCGCGCGTGGCCGCGATGGACGACGCGCTGTGGCTGTCGCCCGACCCGGACTGGCTGCCGCACGGCTCCGCCCGCGGCGCCGGCTTGGCGGGCGATCCCGCGCTGCAGCCGATCTGGATCACCGAGCGCGACGAGGCGCCGAACGGGGCGCGCTACCTGTTCCTCCTCGACGCCGCCCGCTCGGCCCGGCTCGCGGAGTTCGAGCGCGTGTTCGACCTGTTCGACGGCGCCGACGAGTCCGCGGTCGCCGCCGCGCGCGTGCGCTGGGCCGAGGCGAAGGCGGCCGGGCACGACCTGGCCTACTGGCAGCAGGGCGAGCGCGGCTGGGAGCGGCGGGCGTGACAGGGCAGGCGCAGGAAGCAAGGCCTTCTTTTTCTGAAGAAAAAGAAGCAAAAAGACTTTGCCCGCTTGGTGCCGGCCGCCGGGCGGGGCCCCAACGGGCAGAAGTTTTCTGGTTCTTTTCTTCAAGAAAGAACGCGCTTTCTTCCTTCTGCTGGCCGTGACCGCCCCCGTCTTCTCCGTCGTGGTGCCCTGCTTCAACGAGGCCGAGGGCCTGGCCGAGTTCCACGCCCGGCTGCGCGCGGTGATGGACGGCCTCGGCGCCCCCTGGGAGGTCGTCTACGTCAACGACGGCAGCGCGGACGCCACGCTGGCGCGCATGGAGGCGCTGCGGGACGCCGACCCGCGCATCGCCCTCGTCAACCTGTCGCGCAACTTCGGCAAGGAGATCGCGCTCACCGCCGGCCTCGACCACGCGGCGGGCGAGGCGGTGGTCGTGATCGACGCCGACCTGCAGGACCCGCCGGAGGTGATCCCTGCTCTGGTCGAGGCGTGGCGCGCGGGCTTCGACATGGTCTACGCGCAGCGCCGGATGCGCGATGGCGAGACCTGGCTCAAGCGCGCCACGGCGGACGGGTTCTACCGGCTGATGCAGCGCGTCGGCGGCGTGCGGCTGCCGCGCGACGCCGGCGACTTCCGCCTGATGAGCCGGCGCGCGGTGGACGCGCTGCTGCGGCTGCGCGAGCACCACCGCTTCATGAAGGGCCTGTTCGCGTGGGTCGGCTACCCCTCGGTCGCGGTGCCCTACGACCGCGCGGCGCGCCACGCCGGCACGTCGTCGTGGTCGTACTGGCGGCTGTGGAACCTGGCGCTGGAGGGGATCACCGGCTTCACCGTGGTGCCGCTGAAGGTCGCGACGTACCTCGGGCTGGCGGTGGCGGTGTTCGCGGCGGTCTTCGGCGGGCAGCTGGTCGTGCGCACGCTGCTGTTCGGCAACCCCGTGCCCGGCTACCCGAGCCTGATGGCGGTGGTGCTGTTCCTGGGCGGCGCGCAGCTGATGACTCTGGGCGTGATCGGCGAGTACCTCGGGCGCGTGTTCAACGAGACCAAGCAGCGCCCGCTCTACCTGGTCGAGCGCCACCGGCCGTCCGTGCCCGGCACGCGGCCGGACTGAACCGCGTGGCCGCGCAGCAGGCAAGGCCGGGCCCTCCCTCCGCTGGCCCTTCCAACGACCCGAGAGGGTCGTCGGAACCTTTGGCCAGCTCCGCCCGGACCCGCCAGAGGCCGGGCCTCTGGACTGCCTTCCCCAAGTGTCGGTTTCCAAAGGCGAGCCTTTGGCGGAGCTCGAGGCAGAGCCTCGACCTTGCTTCTCTCCCCATTGGCGAGATCCGCGCGCTCACCGGCCTGCGCGGCGCGGCTGCGCTGATGGTGCTGGCCGTACACGCGACGCCGGTGCTGGCGCCGGACGCGCCGGCCCGGCTGGCGGCGGCGGTGGCGCACGGCCAGGTCGCGGTGGACCTGTTCTTCGTGCTGAGCGGCTTCGTGCTGGCGCGCGCGCAGGCAGGGCTGGGGCGTGCGGGCGTTCCCGCGTTCCTGTGGCGCAGGGCGTGGCGGATCTACCCGCTGCACGCCGCGGTGCTGGGCGCGTTGGCGGCCTACGTGCTGGCAGCGGGCGACGGGTTCATCGCGCCGGACTTCCCGTGGTCGCGGCTGCTGCCGACGCTGCTGCTCGTGCAGCCGTTCCTGTTCCACGGAACGACGGACTGGAACCCGCCGGACTGGTCGATCGCGGTGGAGGTGCTGTGCTCGCTGGGCTTGTGGCCGGCGCTGGCGGCGCTGCGCGCGATCGGGCGGCCGGGGGTCGTGGCCGGGGTGCTCGCGCTGGCGGCGGCGGCGAACCTCGCGGCGCACGGCGGCGAGACGGCGGGCTGGCCGGCGGTGCTGCGCGGGGCGTGCGGGTTCGGGTTCGGCATGGCCCTGGCGCGGCTCGCGGCGGCGGGCGGCGGGCACGGCCGGTGGGCGTGCGGCACGGCGGCGGAGCTGGCGGCGGGCGGGGGGTTCCTCGTCGCGGTGGCGGCGGACGTGCCGGCGGCGTCGGTGGCGCTGGCGGGGTGGCTGGTGCTGGCGCTGTCGGGCGAGGGCGGGGCGGTGTCGCGCGTGCTGCGCGGGCGGGCGATGGCGTGGCTGGGGCGGCGGTCGTTCGCGCTCTACCTGGTGCACGTGCCGCTGCTGATCCCGTTCGAGGGGGGATGGGCGTGGTCGTGCGGCCCGGCGGGGCGGCTCGCGGCGTGCGGGGCGTACCTGGCGCTGGTGGCGGGGGTGGCGGCGCTGGCGGAGCACTGGGTGGAGCGGCCGGGCAGGGCGCTGGCGGGGCCTGCGCGACGAATGCTGCGCCGCCTGTCGCGGGACGGCACCGGGCAGAGGCCGAACGCGCTCCCTGCGGCCTCCCTGCGGGCCTGAGACGCACGAGGTGACGGACCGGCGGGCGCTGCGCTCCGTTGCCCAGCGTTTCGGCTGCGCCGGCAATGGGCTCACGCTGCGGGAGAGTGCACCACGCTCACCTGCTGCTTGCCGTAGAACAGCAGGATACCGAGCATATACCACGGCGGTGTCGGCGTCAGGCTGAACGTCCCCTCCGGCCAGTCCGTCTCCCCCACCACCAGACCCTGCGGCGGCTCGACGAACACCATCCCCGGCCCGGGCGAGGCGCCGCTCGCCCAGGTCCGGTTGCGCGCCGCGAGCAGCGACGGCAGGTGCAGGTAGTCCGCCCACAGCGACGGCAGCCGCCGCTCCAGCGGCCCCCGGTGCGCCAGCACGAGCCCCAGCGCCACCAGCAGCCACGCCGACCCCGCCGCGACATCGCGCCCGCCGTCCGTGCGCGGCACCGCCGCAACCGGCCCGGCGACTCCGCGCCCCCCCGCCCCGCGCGCCGCCAGCGCCGCGAACAGCAGCAGCACCAGCACGTCCAGGCACTGCCGGAAGCTGTCGTGCCGCTGGCAGCACACCAGCCCGAACTGCCACAGCGCCGCCGCGATCGACAGGAACGACGCCGCCAGCAGCGACGCCGCCAGC
>JBPBQX010000137.1:0-6855 GCA_050955025.1 Janthinobacterium lividum | reverse complement strand
CGGCGGTAGATCTGCAAGACGCTCATTCGCCCATCCCCTCGCCCGCCGCGCCGCCTGGCGCGCGGCCGCGCACCGCCAGCCATACGGCACGATCGCGACCGGACGAAGGCGGAAAGCGGGCGCGCCCCTCCCGTCGCGCCGGAGAGCCTCGCGCGCCGGCTCCGCGCGGCCGCCCGCTCAGCACGCCTGCGCCGCGAGCATCCGCGAGGGGCGCACGAACTCCTCCTGCGCCGCGACCAGCGCGATCTCGCGCGCGCCCGAGCGCAACGTCTCGCGCAGCACCCCCGCCACCGCGCTGGCCGCCATCTCCAGCGCCCGGCGGGCGCTCCCGTCCCGGAGCATGTGGAACAGGAACAGCGCTGCGATCGCGTCGCCCGCCCCGTTCACCGCGAGCGCGAGCCGCTCCGTGCGCAGCCGCCAGCACCCGTCCGGCCCCGACGCGAGCAGGTCCAGCGCGTCGCCCGGCGTGTCCGCCCCGTCCAGGCTGGTCACCAGCACCGCGGGCAGGCCCCGCCTTGCGCCCGCCATGCGCCCGCGCAGCGCCGCCGCCGCGGCCGCCGCCTCCGCGACGGTGCCGCACGGCATGCCCGCGAGCAGCTCCAGCTCGAAGCGGTTCGGCGTGAGGATGTCGGCCGCCGGCACCGCGCGCTCGCGCAGCAGCTCGGCGATGCCGGGCCGCACGTACACCCCGGTGTCCGTGTCGCCGATCACCGGGTCGCAGCAGTACAGCGCCGACGGGTTGGCCGCGCGCACCCGGCGCACCGCGTCCAGCACCGCCTCCCCCGTGCCCGCGTCGCCCATGTAGCCCGACAGCACCGCGTCGCACGCCGGCAGCACGCCGCGCGCCTCGATGCCGTCGACCAGCGCGGTCACCGCCTCCGGCGCGAACACCTGCCCGGTCCAGTGCCCGTAGCCGGTGTGGTTGGAGAACTGCACCGTGTTGACCGCCCACACCTCGGCGCCGAGGCGCTGCAGCGGGAACATCGCGCTCGCGTTGCCGACATGGCCGTAGGCGACCCAAGACTGGACGGACAGGATGTTCATGCGCGCGATCCTGGCACGCCGGCAGGGGCGTGCGCGATGGGCAGGGCAGGCAGGGCCAAGTCGCCGTCCCCTGCCTGAAGGCGGCACCCGCTGCAGGCAGGCGCCCCGGACCTGCGCGACGAGGCGTTCCCGCCCGCCGGGCACGGGCTTCCGGCGGCGGACTTGAGATTGCGGCGCGAAAGGCGTTCAACCCTGCGCGCGGCCGGCCCTGTCCGGGTGCCGCGCCGCCGGGCCCGCCGCCCCCAGGCGCCCGCCGCCACGCCTGAGAGGAGACGCCGCGCCATGGCCCGTCCCACGCCGCTGCTGTTCCAGCCGATCGCGTTCCGCTCCGTGACCGCGCGCAACCGCGTCGCCGTGGCGCCGATGTGCCAGTACAGCGCCACCAACGGCCTCGGCTGGGACTGGCACGTCCAGAACCTCGGCGCCAAGGCCGCGGGCGGCGCCGGCATCGTGTTCACCGAGGCCACCCACGTCTCCGCGGACGGCCGCATCACCCACGGCTGCCTCGGCCTGTGGAACGACGAGCAGCAGGCGTTCGCAGCGCGCCTCGCCGCAATCATCGCGCACTGCGGCGCGGTGCCCGCCATGCAGATCGCCCACGCCGGCCGCAAGGCCAGCTCGCAGCGCCCCTGGGAGGGCGGCAAGCCGATCCGCCCCGAGGACGGCGGCTGGCTGCCCTCCGCGCCCAGCGCACTCGCGATCAGCGACGACACCGTGGCGCCTCACGTGCTCACCGAGGGCGAGATCGCGGAGATCGTGGCGCAGTTCGCCGCCACCGCGCGCCGCGCCCGCGAGGCCGGGTTCCGCATCGTCGAGCTGCACGCGGCCCACGGCTACCTGCTGCACAGCTTCCTGTCGCCCGCCACCAACACCCGCAACGACCGCTACGGCGGCGACCTCGAAGGTTGCGCGCGGATGCTGATGGAGACCATCGACGCGGTGCGCGCGGAGTGGCCCGACGAGCTGCCGCTGTTCGTGCGCCTGTCGTGTGTCGACTGGGTGCCCGGCGGGCTGGAGATCGCCGAGACGGTGGCGCTGGCGCGCCTGCTCAAGGCGCGCGGCGACGTCGACCTGCTCGACTGCTCCGCCGGCGGCCTGTCGCCGTCGCAGCAGATCCCCGCCCTCTACCCCGGCTACCAGGTGCCGTTCTCCGAGGCGGTGCGCGCGACCGGCATCGCCACCGGCGCGGTCGGCCTGATCCGCGACCCGGAGCTGGCCGCGGAGATCGTCGCCAACGGCCGCGCCGACCTGGTGTTCGTGGCCCGCGCCGTGCTGGCCGACCCGAACTGGACCAACCAGGCCGCCCGCGCCCTGGGCACCGCACCCGCCTTGCCGCCGCAGTACCAGCGCGCGGTTCCCGCCTGAATGGCGCGAACGCTCCCCCCGCGGCCCGGCGGACTGCGCGAGCGGCGCCGGGCGCTGTCCGTGCGCGCGCGCACCGTACTCGCGGCGGCCGTGCTCTGCGTGGGCGCGGCGGGGTGGAGCGGCGCCAGCCGGATCGGCTCGGACCCCGCGGCCGCGCGCGAGGCCGCGGAACCTTCCGCCACCGACGCGCCCGCTACCAACGCGCCTGCGGCCGATGCGCCCGCGGCCCTGGCGCAGCCCCCCGTTGCGTCGCGCCCCGCTCCGGCCGCCGGCCTCCTGACCCGCCCCACCGAGCGCAGCCAGGTGCGCGAGGCCGTCGCCCAGCGCATCGACGGCCTGCACCGCAAGCTCAGGATCACGCCCGGCGAGCAGGCGCTGTGGGACCAGTTCGCCGACACCATGCTGCGCAACGCCCTGGACTCGGAAGGGCGCTTCCGCGCCCACCAGGCGCAGCCCGCCCCCGACGCCGCGAGCGGCCTCGCCGAGCGCGCGCAGGCGGCACAGGCGCGCGCGGACATGCTGCAGCACCTGTCGGCGAGCTTCCGCGCGCTCTACGAGGCGATGCCGCCGGACCAGCGGCTGCTCGCCGACCAAGTGTTCCGCCAGGCGCAGCGCCAGGAAGGACGGCACGGGCCGTCGCGGATGCCGCAGGAATAGGAAGCAAGGTTGAGGCTCCGCCTCAAACTCCGCCAAAGGCTGCGCCCTTGGAACGCCTCCCTTAGGCAAGGGGATCAAAGGGTCCTCGGACCCTTTGCGGGTCCGGGCAGCGCCCGGCCTTGCTTGCTTCCTGGCGCCCCGTCGGCATTGCGGCCCTGTTCCGGCGCGTCTATACCGCGCGCCTGCGCTGCCGGTCGGGATCGGTGGCACCATCACGGGAAGCCGCCATGAAGTCCGGGATCCACCCCGAGTACCACGAGATCACCGTCGTCATGACGGACGGGACGCAGTTCACCACGCGCTCCTGCTACGGCAAGGCGGGCGACACCATCCGCCTCGACATCGACCCGAAGTCGCACCCGGCGTGGACCGGCATCCAGCGCATGATGGACACCGGCGGCCAGGTCGCGAAGTTCAACAAGCGCTTCGCGGGCATCGGCACCCGCAAGTAGCCGCGCCGCCGGCCGCACCCCGGCCGGCCCCGTCGTGGCGCATGCGCCACGGGCCTTGACGCTCACGATAAATCGATCAGGACGCGGCGGCCTCCCTGGGCCGCCGCGCTCTTGTCTGCGCGCTGCCGTCTGCCCAGATCGGTGTGGTCCGAGGCGCCCGAACGGGGCCTCTGGAGACTGGAAGGCCGTCCCTCCGGGGAGGCCGCTACCACATCCTTGCTCAAGCAGAAGGTGACACCATGACCTACGATCTTGCTCCCCTGTTCCGCACGGCCATCGGCTTCGACCGCCTGGCGCGCCTGGTCGACACCGCCAGCGAGGCGGCTCCGGCTCCAGCCTACCCGCCCTACAACATCGAGAAGACCGGCGAGGATGCCTACCGCCTCACGATGGCGGTTGCGGGCTTCTCCGAGTCCGACCTCGAGCTCCTCGTGCGCGACAACACGCTGGTCATCAGCGGCCGCGTTGCCGCCGACGCGCCGAAGTCCGAGATGCTGCACCGTGGCATCGCCGGCCGGGCGTTCGAGCGTCGCTTCGTGCTCGCCGACCACCTCATCGTCGAGGGCGCCGACCTGCAGCACGGCCTGCTGCACGTCGCCCTGAAGCGCGTGGTGCCGGAGGCGCTGCGTCCCCGCCACATCGCGATCGGCGCGGCCGCGTCGCCCGCGATCGCGAACGACGCCGAGGCGCAGACCCAGGCGGCCTGAACCAGGGCCGGCTGATGGGAGGGCCGGGGCATTGCCCCGGCCCTTTTCGCTTGAGGAGCCTTCTGGCGGACGGGGCGTGGGGCTGCATTCGCGGGCGACGGGCGGACGATCCGCCTTGACCCGCCCCGCGCCACTGCCGCATATCCGCCCCTTGACAGTGACGCCCTGCGCCGGACAGACGCCGTGCGCTTGAGAGAAGATTCCCATGACGCTGCCCCTGATGCCGAAGGCCACCGCGGTGTGGCTGATCGAGAAGACCGCGCTGACCTTCACGCAGGTCGCCGATTTCTGCGGCATGCACCCGCTCGAGGTCCAGGCGATCGCCGACGGCGAGGTCGCGCAGGGCATCGTGGGCTACGACCCTGTCGCCAACATGCAGCTTACCAACGAGGAGATCGCGCGCTGCGAGAAGGACGACTCGCTGCGCCTGAACCTGATGCCGGTCGCCAACCTGGCGCCGAAGCGCTCGCGCGGGGCGCGCTATACCCCGGTGGCCAAGCGCAACGACCGCCCCGACGCGATCGCCTTCGTGCTGCGCAACTACCCGCAGCTGACCGAGATCCAGGTCGTCAAGCTGCTCGGCACCACCAAGGACACCATCCAGAAGGTGCGCGACCGGCAGCACTGGAACAGCGCGAACATCAAGCCGCGCGACCCGGTGATCCTGGGCCTGTGCAGCCAGACCGACCTGAACGGCATGGTGCAGACGGCTAACGACCGCCTCACCCGGGACGGCCTGGCCGTGCCGCCGCCGCCGGTGCCGGAGGCCGAGGAAGCCGCCTGACGCGGCCGCCCCGGGCCGGAGCCGGCTTCGCGGACGGGGCTAGGCCCGGTCCTGCAGCCGGGCCATCTCCTCCTTCAGCCGCAGCTTGGCCACCTTGAGCTGCGCAAGCGTCGCGGTGTCGGGGCGGGGCCTGTGGTCCTCGTCGGAGATGCGGGTTTCCAGGCTGGCGTGGCGATCCTTCAGGCTCTCGAGTCTGGAGCTCAGGGTCATGGTGCCTCCTTCGCTGGTGACGCGGACCCGGGGTGGCGCGACTGTCGCGGCACCGTCCCCGGCCTGCCTCCGAACGGTAACGCCGGCCGCGCCCGCACTGCCACACGAATCGAACGGCGCTCCCGGCACCGCCCGCCGCCTGTAGGTGCGCGCCGCGTTTCGTGATAGGCGGGCGGGGCTTGTGTTGGAGACGCCATGCTGACCGACCGTGACTCGCTGCTCCGCAACCTGCACGAGCTGCGCAGCGAACACCGCGACCTCGACACCGTGATCGCGCGCCTCGTGGACCAGCCGATGGACCAGCTGCACCTGCAGCGGCTCAAGAAGCGCAAGCTGCTGCTCAAGGACGAGATCGGCCGCCTGGAAAGCCGCCTCATCCCGGACAGCATCGCGTGAGCGACGCCGCCGCGGCCGACTGCCTGGTCGGCATCGTGATGGGCAGCCAGTCCGACTGGGCGACCTTGAAGCACGCCGCCGACACGCTGGAGCGCCTGGGCATCGCCCACGAGGCCCGCATCGTGTCCGCCCACCGCACGCCCGACCGCCTCGCCGAATACGCCCGCGGCGCCAGGGACCGCGGCCTGCGCGTCATCGTCGCCGGCGCCGGCGGGGCCGCCCACCTGCCGGGGATGTGCGCCGCCTGGACCCCGCTTCCCGTGCTCGGCGTGCCCGTGGAGTCCGCGGCGCTGAACGGCGTCGACAGCCTGCTGTCCATCGTGCAGATGCCCGCCGGCATCCCCGTCGGCACGCTCGCGATCGGCCGTCCCGGCGCGGTCAACGCGGCCCTGCTCGCCGCCTCGATCCTGGCGCTGTCCGACCCCGCCCTCGCCGGCCGCCTGGACGCGTACCGCGCCGCCCAGACCGAGGCCGTCGCCGGCACGCCCTCGTGAGCGCGCCCGCCCCGGACGGCCGTGCCGTCCCGGACAGCCGGGCCGTCCCGCGCGCCGGTGCCCTGCCGCCGCTTTACACCATCGGCATCGTCGGTGGCGGCCAGCTCGGCCGCATGTCCGCCATGGCCGCCGCGAGCCTCGGCTACCGCTGCCACGTGCTGACGCCGGAGACGGACAGCCCCGCCGGCCAGGTCTGCGACGAGGTCACGCTCGGCGACTTCGAGGACCCCGCCACCCTGCGCGCCTTTGCCGAGGCCGTGGACGTCGTCACCTTCGAGTTCGAGAACGTCAGCGCCGAGGGCCTCGACCTGCTGGCCTCGCTGCGCCCGGTGCACCCCTCCCCCGCCGTGCTCCGCCTCAGCCAGGACCGCGTCGCCGAGAAGACCTTCCTCAACGACGCCGGCATCGGCACCGCCCCCTGGCGCGCCGTGCACGACCGCGAGGGCCTGGACCGCGCCGTCGCCGAGCTGGGCCTGCCCGCGATCCTCAAGACCACCCGCCTCGGCTACGACGGCAAGGGCCAGGCCCTGCTGCGCGATCCCGCCGGCCTCGACGCCGCCTGGGCGGATCTGTCGCCGCGCCCGCTGATCCTGGAGGGCTTTGTCGACTTTGCCTGCGAGGTCAGCGTCGTGGTGGCGCGCGGCGCGGACGGGGCGGTCTCGGCCTTCGACACCGTGGAGAACCGCCACCGCGACGGCATCCTCGACCTGACGCTCGCGCCCGCACGGGTGTCCGACGCCGTCGCC
>JBPBQX010000136.1:0-7503 GCA_050955025.1 Janthinobacterium lividum | reverse complement strand
CCGCATAGCCCGCCAGGGTGCGCGTGAGGAAGCGGTAGCCCTCGCCCTCCTGGCTCATCGCGCAGCCGCCGCCGTGGCTGAGCGCCATCACCCCGTCGATGCCGGGATGCGCGTCCAGCCCGCCGCCGCGGTTGAAGTGGTCGGCCACCGCGCGCACCACCGTCGCCGAGCAGTTCACCGACGAGATCACGGCGATGTAGTTGCGCGTGCCCACCCGGCCGTCGGCGCGCAGGAACCCCTGGAAGGTGGCGCGCGCGGACTCCGGCAGCAGCGGCGTCGGCCGGGCGTCGGCGCAGAACTCGTGCACCAGGCCCAGCTCGCTCATCGCGGTGTTCTGGGTGTGGACGTGCTCGCCGGCCGCGATGTCGCGCGTGGCGAAGCCGATGACCTGGCCGTACTTGCGCACCGCCTCGCCGGTCGCGACCGCACGCAGCGCCATCTTGTGCCCGAACGGCACGCGCTCGACCGGCCGCGGCCGCCCCGCACCGGCGAACGCCCCGGGCTCCAGCGCGCGCCGCGCCACGGCGACGTTGTCCGTGGCGTCGAGCAGGATCAGCGGCTCCGCCACGACAGCCCCGTCATGCCCCGCGACGTCGGGCGCGTCCTGCACCGCCGCGTCCCGCGACGCCATCTCCATGGCCATGTGCGCCTCCCCTGTCCGCACGCCGTTGGCCGGCCTGTCGGTATCCCCGGCCCGCGTCGCCCGTGTGCGGCGCGAGGCCGCGAGCGGACACGCGGCCCGCGCAGACTTAGCCACGGCGGTCCTGGGCTGGCCATCGCCGTTTGCGCCGCGACCCATGCGCATTCCGGTATGGGTGTGCCGGCGCACGAGGAGGGCGGCCCGTGCTGCGGAACCACGCGGCAAGCCGCGGCGACCCCTGCGCCGGGTCGCGCCGCGGCCCGCAACCCCCGCCGGCGCGGTCAGGGCGCCGGCGACTCAGGCGGCCGCGGGCGCGAGGGCGATCCCCTGCCGCAACGCCTCGAGCAGCGAGCGCTCGTCCGCCTGCCCAGTGCCGGCGATGTCGAACGCGGTGCCGTGGTCGACCGAGGTGCGGATCACCGGCAGGCCCACGGTGATGTTCACCCCGGCCTCCAGCCCGAGCACCTTGACCGGCCCGTGCCCCTGGTCGTGGTACATCGCGACGACCATGTCGAAGTCGCCGCGCCCGGCCCGGAAGAACAGCGTGTCGGCCGGAAGCGGCCCTTCCACGTCCCAGCCCCTCGCCCGGCAGGCCAGCACCGCGGGCACGATCTTCTCCGCCTCCTCGCCCTGGCCGAACAGCCCGTTCTCGCCAGCGTGCGGGTTGATCGCGCACACGCCGATCTTGCGGCGCTCCAGCCCCGCCTTCTCCAGCACCGAGTAGCCGCGCGCGATGGTGCGCTCCACCAGCCCGGGCTCGATCCGCCGGATCGCGTCCATCAGCCCGATGTGCGTGGTGACGTGGATCACCCGCAGGTTCGGCGCCGTCAGCATCATCGACACCTCCTCGGTGCCGGTCAGCGCGGCCAGCATCTCGGTGTGCCCGGGGTAGTTGTGCCCGCCGGCGTGCAGCGCCTCCTTGTTGAGCGGCGCGGTGCAGATCACCGCGACCTTGCCCGCCACCGCCAGCTCGGTGGCCACGCGCAGGAACTGGAACGCGGCGTCGCCCGCGACCGGCGAAAGCTTCCCAAACGGCAGCTCCTCCGGGATCAGGTGGAGGTCGAGGCAGTCCACCGTCCCGCTCTCGAAGCGCGCGTCCTCGATCCGCTCGATGGAGCGCACCGCGAGCGTGGTGCCCACGACCCGGCCCGCCTTCTCCAGCCGCCCCGCGTCTCCGACCACCAGCGGCCGGCACCGGTCGTAGAGGTCGGCGTGCGCCAGGCTCTTCATGATCACCTCGGGCCCGACGCCGGCCGCGTCGCCCATGGTGATGGCGACCACGGGCAGCGGACGGCCGGACGCGGCGGGAAGGGAGGATGTGCTCATGGGCGTGGCTCCGGTCGGAAGGGTGGGGAAGGCGGGCGGAAGCAAGGTTGAGGCGCTGCCTCAAACTCCGCCAAGGGAAGCCCCTTGGATGGCTTACCTTAAGTAAATGGGATCAAAGGATCCTCGGACCCTTTGCGGGTTTGGGCAGAGCCCATGCTTTCCTGCCTTCCTGGCGCCACTGCGTGCCGGACGCCGTGCAGCACGGCGCGGCAGCGCAGCAGCGTGTCGTCGCGCCCGAACGCGCCGGCCTTGGTGACGACCGGCATCGTGCGCCCGCCTTCGGTGAGGGAGAGCGGCACGCCCGGCTCGATCTCGCCGCACAGCCGCAGCCCGGTGGCGCCGAACGCCAGCAGCACGGCGCGCGCCGTCTCGCCGCCGGCCGACACCAGCGCGCCGATGCGCCCCGCGTGCGGCGCGGCGAGGCGCGCCAGGGCGTGGCACAGCGCCAGCCCCTCGCGCGGGTCCGCGTCCGGCTCGGCGGCCAGCGACACCACGACGTCGCGGCCGGAGCCGAGCGCGCGCTCCAGCGTGTCCTCCGCGTCGCGCCAGGCCGCCGACCCCTCGCCCTGCCGCAGCACCCCGGACGCCACCACCAGCGGCTCGACCCCGGGCAGCGCCGACAGCGCCGCGACCTGGCGCGCCGACACCGCAGACAGCGAGCCCACCACGAACAGCACCGGGCCCTGCAGCGCCCCGGCCGCCGGCCGCGACGCCCCGTCCACGCCCCGGGGCAGCAGCCGCGCGAGCCCCGCCGCCAGCCCCGCCGACCCGGCCCAGACCAGCGAGGGCCCGAGCCCGAACCCCGTCGCGGCGATGCGGGCGAGGTCGTCGTCCGTCTCCGCGTCGCAGGCCAGCACGTCCGTCCCGGCGTCCGCGGCCAGGCGCGCGACCAGCGCCCCCAGCCCGTCGGCGCGAACCTGCCCCAGGCCGACCACCACCGTGCGCAGCCCGGCCTGCGCCAGCATCGCCGGCAGGAACGCCGTGCCCGCCATGCGCTCGCGCCGCCAGACCGCGGTGTCCTGCAGCGCCACGCCGTCGAGGCGCTGCACGCCGTCGCGCGTGGTGCGCCCGGTCGCGGGGAACGCGGGGGCCAGCAGGACCGCCGCCGGCCCTGCCTCGCGCCGCACCGCGAGCAGCGCGGCCAGTTCCGCCGCCACGTGGCCGCGCAGCGTGGAGTCGAGCTTGCGGAACACCAGCCGTCCCGGCGGCGCGTGCAGCCGCGCCAGGCGCGCGGTCTCCGCCGCCGCCTCGCCCTGTGCCCGCCCGCGCGTGTCCGCGTCGATCGACAGCACGCGGCAGGCTGGCTCGTCGGGCCGCTCCCCGAGCACCACGATCGTCTCGTGCCCCGCGGTGGCGCAGGCGATGCCGCAGTCCGCGGCGCCCGACAGGTCGTCGGCGAGGATCACCGTGTCAGGCATCGCCCGTCCCCGACGCGGGCCGCAGCCGGCCGTGGCGACGCGCCCACTGCGCCGTGACCACGGGCACCAGCAGGCTGGTCACGATCACGCAGGCCGCGACCAGCACGGTCGCCGGCGCGGCGGCCGCCTTGTAGGCCGGGTTGGCGGCGGCGATCAGCGCCGGCACCGCGGCGGCGTTGCCGGCCGTCGAGGCCGCCGCGATCCCCGCGGTGCCGGTGCCGCCGGCCAGCCTGTCCGCCACGATCAGCACGATCCCCGAGACTGCCGTCACCGCGATCCCCAGCGCCAGCCCGAGCAGCCCCGCGCTCCACACCTTGTGCAGGTCCAGCGTGGTGCCGAGCGCGAAGGCGAAGAACGGGATCAGCGCGGGCGCCGCCGAGCCCAGGAACGTGCGCATGCTGCGGTCGAGGTTGCCGATGGCGATGCCGGCGGCCAGCGGCAGGATCGCGCCCACCAGCACCTGCCACGGGAACGCCGACAGCCCGGCCACGCCGAGCGTGACCATGGTGAGGAACGGGCCGGACTCCAGCGTCATCACCGCGTAGGCGCCGGCCTCCTCGGGCGCGCCGAACTGGTTCATCAGCGCCATGTAGAGGCCGCCGTTGGTGTCGTTGACCGCCGCCACGATCGCCAGCGTCGACAGACCGGCGAACCAGCCGGAGTCCACCGGGCCCTCGCCGAGGAAGTGCCCGAACACCAGTCCGGCGGCGATGCCGAGCGCGACCTTGGCGGCCAGCAGCACGCCGCCGCGCCGCGCGACGCGGGGCAGGGCGCTCACGGCGATGGTGGAGCCCATGCACACGTAGAACACCGCCAGGATCGGCAGCGCGCCCTGGAACAGCGCGCCGGTGAAGGAGCCGAAGAAGCCGGCGGTGCCCGGCGCGAAGGTCGCGAGCAGCGAGCCGATCGCCAGCGGCACCACCATCATCCCGCCGGGGATGCGGTCCAGCGTCAGCTTGATCGGCACCTGCATCGTGTCGCGCGCTCCGGAGGGTCGCCGCTGTCTCCGCGCGTTTCGCCCATTCTTCAAGCGCGAACTGCGGCCGGGCCCGCAAACGCCCCGCCGTGGCGCGCGCGGCGTCGCGGCATCGGGCGTCGCGCGCACGTCCCGCACGAGCGCCTTGACGGCCCGGTGCGGGTCTGACCGCATGGGCATGCAGGACAGCCAAGAAACCCGGGTGGAAGCGACCATGCAGACATGGCTCAAGCGCGGCCAGGAAACGGCCGCCGCCAACGAGGCCGACCGCAAGGTGCGCGAGACGGTGGAGTCCATCCTCGCCGACATCGCCGCCCGCGGCGACGCCGCCGTGCGCGACCTGTCCGTGCGCTTCGACCGCTGGGACCGCGACACCTACCGCCTGTCGCCCGCCGAGATCGATGCCTGCCTCGCCGAGCTGAAGCCGCGCGACCTCGAGGACATCGCCTTCGCCCAGGCCCAGGTCCGCAACTTCGCGCAGCACCAGCGCGACGCCCTGCGCGACATCGAGGTCGAGACGCTGCCCGGCGTGGTGCTCGGCCACCGCAACATCCCGGTCAACGCCGCCGGCTGCTACGTGCCCGGCGGCAAATACCCGCTGCTCGCCTCGGCGCACATGTCGGTGATCACCGCCAAGGTCGCCGGCGTGCGGCGCGTCGCCACCTGCGCGCCGCCGTTCCACGGCCGCCCCGCCGCCGCCATCGTCGCCGCCCAACACCTGGCGGGTGCCGACGAGATCTACTGCCTCGGCGGCATCCAGGCGATCGGCGCCATGGCGCTCGGCACCGAGACGATCGAGGCCGTCGACATGCTGGTCGGACCCGGAAACGCCTACGTCGCCGAGGCCAAGCGCCAGCTGTTCGGCCGCGTCGGCATCGACCTGTTCGCCGGCCCCACCGAGACCCTGGTGATCGCCGACGACACGGTGGACGGCGAGATGTGCGCCACCGACCTGCTGGGCCAGGCCGAGCACGGCCCGGACTCGCCCGCGATCCTGCTCACCACGTCCGGGAGGCTCGCGCGCGACACCCTGCGCGAGATCGAGCGCCTGCTGTTGATCCTGCCCACCGCCGACATCGCGCGGCAGGCCTGGGCCACGCACGGCGCGGTGTGCGTCGTCGAGACCGACGACGAGATGGTCGAGGTCGCGGACCAGATCGCCTCCGAGCACGTGCAGGTGATGACGCGCGACCCGGACTACTTCCTCGCGCACATGACCAACTACGGCGCGCTGTTCCTCGGCCCGCGCACCAACGTCGCATACGGCGACAAGGTGATCGGCACCAACCACACGCTGCCGACGAAGAAGGCGGCGCGCTACACCGGCGGGCTCTGGGTCGGCAAGTTCCTCAAGACCTGCACCTACCAGCGCGTCCTCACCGACGAGGCCTCCGCGCGGATCGGCGAGGTCTGCTCGCGCCTGTGCGCCCTGGAGGGCTTCACCGGCCACGGCGAGCAGGCCAACCTGCGCGTCCGCCGCTTCGGCGGCCGCAACGTGCCCTACGGCGCCGCCGCGGAATGAGCCGGCGCGGGCAGGCCGCGGCACGGCGCCGCGCATGAAGCCGCCCGTCGCGGTGGTGGGCACCGGCCTGGTCGGGAGCGGCTGGGCCATCGTGTTCGCCCGCGCCGGCCACGAGGTCCGCCTCCACGACAGCGACCCCGGCGCGGCGGACCGAGCGCGCGAGGAGATCGCCGCCCGGCTCGCCGACCTGCGCGACGCCGGCCTGCTTGATGACCCGCCCGCCGCCGTGCTCGCCCGCGTCCGCGTCGCCGAGACCCTGGCCGACGCCACCGCCGGCGCGGCCTACGTGCAGGAAAGCGTGTTCGAGCGCATCGACGCTAAGCGCGCGGCGATGGGCGCGCTCGACGCCGTGCTCGGCCCCGACACGCTGGTCGGCAGCTCGTCCTCCGGCATCCCCGCCTCGCGCTTCACCGACCACGTCGCCTGCCGCGCCCGCTGCCTCGTCGCCCACCCCGTCAACCCGCCCTACCTCGCGCCGGTCGTGGAGCTGGTCCCCGCGCCCTGGACCGACCCGCACGCCCTGGCCTCGGTGCGCGCGCTGATGACCGGGGTCGGCCAGGTGCCCGTCACCCTGACGCGCGAGGCGGACGGCTTCGTGCTGAACCGGCTGCAGGGCGTGCTGCTGATGGAGGCCTGGCGCCTCGCGGACAGCGGGCTGGCTTCCGCCGCCGACATCGACCGCACCGTGTCCGAGGGCCTCGGCCTGCGCTGGGCCTTCATGGGCCCGTTCGAGACCATTGACCTGAACGCCCCCGGCGGCATCGCCGACTACGCCCGCCGCCTGGGCGGGCTGTACCGCGGCATCGCCGCCAGCACCGCCGAGCACCACGCCTGGGACGACGCCCTGATCGCCCGCGTGGAGGCCGAGCGGCGCGAAACCCTGCCCGCCGATGCGCTCGCCGCCCGGCGCGCCTGGCGCGACCGCCGCCTGATGGCGCTGGCCCGCCACAAGCGCGAGATGGCGGCGATCGACGCGCAGCGCCCCGCGGACGCCCCGGCTTGATCCTGCCGCGCACGCCCTCCTTCCGCCTCGACGGCCGTCGCGCGCTCGTCACCGGCGCCGGCCGCGGCATCGGCCTGGCTGCCGCCGCAGCACTCGCCGAGGCCGGCGCCCACGTCACCCTCGCCGCGCGCAGCCGCGACGAGGTCGAGGCCGCCGCTGCGGCCATCCGCGACGCCGGCGGCACGGCCGAGGCCCTGGCGCTCGACGTGTGCGACACCGCCGCCACGTGCGCCGCCCTGGACGCGCGCGCGCCGTTCCCCGTCCTGGTGAACAGCGCCGGCACCAACCGCCCCCGCAGCTTCGCCGACGTCACGGAGGAGGACTTCGACGCCATCCTCGGCGTGAACCTGCGCGCCGCCTTCTTCGTGGCGCAGGCCGTGGCCCGCCGCCTGGTCGCGGCGGCGATGCCCGGCTCGCTGGTCCACGTGTCCTCGCAGATGGGCCACGTCGGCGGCGCGCGGCGCAGCGCGTACTGCGCCAGCAAGCACGCCCTGGAGGGCCTGGCCAAGGCGTCGGCGATCGACCTCGCGCCGCACGGCATCCGCGTCAACACGCTGTGCCCGACCTTCGTGGAGACGCCGCTCACCCGGCCCTACCTCGCCGACGCGGCGTTCCGCG
>JBPBQX010000135.1:0-7528 GCA_050955025.1 Janthinobacterium lividum | reverse complement strand
GCTCGTCCATGCCCTCGCGGCCCAGGTCGGAGACGGCCTGGAAGGTCGTGACCACCACGCGCCGGACGCCGAAGCGCTCGTGCAGGGGCCGGAGCACCACGGCGAGCTGGATCGTCGTGCAGTGCGGGCTGGCGGCGATGCGGCGCCGGGTGTGGCGGGCCAGCGCCTGCGGGTTCACCTCGGGGACCACCAGCGCCACGTCGGGCTCCAGGCTGAACTGGCCGCTGGCGTCGATCACCTGGCAGCCGGCGGCGGCGGCGCGGGGCGCCTGGACGGCGGAGATCGCGGCGGCCGGCGCCATGATCGCGAGGTCGCACTCGGCGAAGTCGAAGCGCTCGACCGCGCCCACCTTGAGGTTGCGCTCGCCGAAACTGACCTGGGCGCCGACGGCGCGGCCAGAGGCCAGGGCGGTGACCTGGGAGGCGGGGAACTCGCGGTCGGCCAGGGCGCGGAGGATCTCGCGGCCCACGGCGCCCACGGCTCCGACGACGGCAACTCTGTAGGGCATGGGGGGCCTCGTGGCAGGGGAGAAGGAAGCAAGGCCAGAGGCTCTGCCTCTGGACTCCGCCAAAGGCTCGCCTTTGGAAACCCATACATGGGGGCGGTGCCTCGGCGCGCACGGAAGCCCTGTGTTGCGCGGAGGCGCGGAAGTCAGCCCGGGAGCGGCGCGAACACCCCGGCCTGCGCGGCGTCGTCCCACATCCGGCCGCTCGCCCGGTCGACCCGCACCCCGAACAGCCGGGGAGCGGCGCCCGGATCGCCGGGACAGGCGTCGTTGTGCTTCTGGAACACGTCGAGCGGCGTCGGTTCTCCCGGCGGGGGCTCGTGGATGAAGAACGCCAGGCACTCCTGCGGCGCGTGTGCCAGGCCGGCGGCAAGGATGCGGTCGCGCACCGCCAGCACCATCGCCATGTCGCTGCCCAGCTCCGGCGGCCGGCGCGGCGTGCGGTGGGTCCAGGCGAACCAGCCTTCCACGCAGAGCGCCACACCGGCGACCGCGCCCATCATCGCGAGCTTGCGGCGCAGGCGGGCCGGCGGCGGGCTCGACCGGACGCCGAGCCTCACCCCAGCTCCTCGTGCCAGGTGCGGCCGTCGCGCTCGATCAGGGCGATGGCGGCGGTCGGGCCCCAGCTGCCGGCGGCGTACGGGCGCGGCCGCTCCGGGCTGTCGCGCCAGGCCTCCAGGATCGGCTCCACCCAGGACCAAGCAGCCTCGACCTCGTCGCGGCGCATGAACAGCGTCGGGTTGCCGCGCACCGTGTCCATCAGCAGGCGCTCGTAGGCGTCGGGGAAGCGCGTGGAAAAAGCCTCCTCGAAGCCGATGGCGAGCTCGGCGGCGCGCAGTCGCAGGCCGCCCGGGCCGGGGTCCTTGGTCATCATGCCCAGGCGCATGCCTTCTTCCGGCTGCAGGCGGATGATCAGCCGGTTGGGCGCGAGCTCGGAGGCCTCGCGGGGGAACAGGCTGAACGGCACATCGCGGAACTGGACGACGATCTCGGAGACCTTCTCCGGCAGCCGCTTGCCGGTGCGCAGGTAGAACGGCACCCCGGCCCAGCGGTAGGAGTTCACCTCGATCTTGAGCGCCACGAAGGTTTCGGTGTCGCTGCCTTCGCGGCCGCCGCCGGCCTTGAGGTCGTGGGCGTAGCTCTCGACCCCCTGCCCGCCCACGGCGCCGGCGGCGTACTGGCCGCGCACGGTGGTGTGGCTGACGTTGTGCGGCGCGATCGGGCGGAGCGCGCGCAGGACCTTGAGCTTCTCGTCGCGCACCGCGTCGCCCTCGAGCTCGATCGGCGGCTCCATCGCCACCATGCACAGCAGCTGGAGCAGGTGGTTCTGCACCATGTCGCGCAGCGCGCCGGACTGGTCGTAGTAGGGGCCGCGGCTTTCCACGCCGACGGTTTCGGCGACCGTGATCTGCACGTGGTCGATGACGTCGGAGTTCCACAGCCGCTCGAAGATCGTGTTGGCGAAGCGGAGCGCGAGCAGGTTCTGCACCGTCTCCTTGCCGAGGTAGTGGTCGATGCGGAAGATCTGCGGTTCGCGGAACACGCGTCCCACCGCGTCGTTGATCGCGCGCGCGGACTCCAGATCGTGGCCGATCGGCTTCTCCAGCACCACGCGCGACTTCGGGGTGATCAGGCCGTGGGTGTCGAGGTTGTCGCAGGTCGGACCGTACAGCTCCGGCGAGGTGGCGAGGTAGAACACCCGCACCCGGTCGGCGGCGCCTTCCAGCAGGCCGGTGAGGTTGGGCCAGCCCTCGTCCTTCGCGCCGTTGACCTGGGCGTAGTGCACGAGGGCGATGAAGCGGTCGAGCACCGCCTCGTCCAGGTCGTGGGGCTTGATGTGGCGCTGCAGGGCGGCGCGGGCCCGCTCGCGGTAGCCCTCGTCATCGAGCCCGGAGCGTGCGGCGCCGATGATGCGGCTGCCCTCGGGGACCTGGCCGTCGCGATAGCGGAAGTACAGCGCCGGCAGCAGCTTGCGCAGCGTGAGGTCGCCGGTGGCGCCGAACACGATGCAGTCGAAGACCTCGACCGGGATGATGACCGCCATGTCCCACGCTCCCTCTTGTGCGCTGCACTATGCAAAGCGCGGGCCGGGCTGTCGATGGAGGGAGCGGCGTCGTGCCGGGGCGCGCTGTTGGGGCGCTGGAGGTCCGGGCGGGAATCGAACCCACATTCGCGGATTTGCAGTCCGCTGCATCACCACTCTGCCACCGGACCGGGCACCGCGCGGGCGGGCGTGCCGCATCGCGCAGCGGGCTGTATCCGCGTGCGCGCGGCCGGGGTCAAGCGGCTTTGCGCGGCGTCGCGGCCCCCGTATAAGCCCAGGTCCGATCCCTGCCGCAGGATGCGAGCCGCATGACCGCACTCTCCCTCGCCTTGCCGCCACGCTCGATCGCCCTCGACTTCGACGCCGCGCGGGCCACCATGGTCGACGGCCAGGTCAGGCCCAACAAGGTCACGGACCCGCGCATCATCGGCGCGATGCGGCTGCTCCCGCGCGAGGACTTCCTGCCCGAGGCGCTGCGCCAGCTCGCATACCTAGACACCAACGTGGCGCTCGGGCGCGGGCGGGTGATGCTGGAGCCGATGGTGGCGGCGCGGCTGCTGCAGATCGCGCAGCCGCGCCCGGGGGAGCGTGCGCTGCTGGTGGGCGGGGGGACCGGGTATCTGGCGGCGATCCTGGCGCGCTGCGGCGCGACGGTCAGCGTGCTGGACGACGACCCGGCGCTGCTGGCGATCGCGCGGGTGGCCTGCGCGGGCGAGGTTCCGGCGATCCGCTTCTTCGAGGGCGACATGCGCGCGGGTCTTCCGGGCACGGCGCCGTTCGACCTGATCGTGGTCGAGGGCTCGGCGGCGGCGATCCCGGCTGGGTTCGCGGCGCAACTGGCGCCGGACGGGCGCATCGCGGGCTTCCTCACCGCGCCGGACGGCATGACCCGCGCGGTGCTCGCCGAGCGTACGGCCGGCGGGCTGCGCGCCCAGCCGCGCTTCGACTGCGCCACGCCGATGCTGCCCGGCCTGTCCGTCCCGTCCGCGTTCCGGTTCTAGCGGCCCGGGGTGGTGCGCCGGGTGCGTCCGGTCCGCCGGGCTCGCCGGGAGTGTGGGAGTGTTAACGAGTGCTGGCGCATCGTGTCGCCGCGGCATCACTCCGGCGCCGTCGTGGCGGCTCCGGTGGCGCGGGAAGCGATTTCGTGTCACATTGCAGGTGGTTGCGCGCCCTGGGCGCCTTCGAGGAGTGACGTGATGACGCGCGGCTGCGACGAGGCGGACGGCATGGCTGGGATCGCGGCGACAGGCGTTCCGCAGGGGAATGGCAGTCGCAGGGCGCGCCGGCTCGCGTCGCGCGGCCTGCCGGCGGCGTGCGCCGCGGCGTTGTGGGTGCTGCCCGCCGCCGCGCAGACGGCGCCTGCCGTGCCGCACACGCTGCAGGAGGCGCTGGCCAACGCCTACACCACAAACCCGACCCTGCTGCAGGAGCGCGCCCACCTGCGCTCGGTGGACGAGAACGTGCCGACCGCGCTTGCGGGTTGGCGCCCGCAGGTCAGCTTCACCGGAAGCACCGGCTACGCGGCCGGCACCTACACCGCGCCGACCGGGGTGGTGACGGGGGGCATCCTGACCACGCCCAACAACCACACGGTGTCGGCGGTGCAGGCCACTGTCATCCAGCCGATCTACCGCGGCGGGCGCACCACGGCGGGCACCCACCAGGCGGTGAACAACGTTCTGGCGGAGCGCGCCAGCCTGCTGTCCACCGAGGAGACCGTGTTCGCGAACGTGATCAACTCGTATGTCACGGTGATCCAGGACTACAACCTGCTGCAGCTCAACATCAACAACGAGCAGGTGCTCAAGCGCCAGCTCCAGGCCACCAACGACCGCTTCCGCGTCGGCGAGATCACCCGCACCGACGTGGCGCAGGCCGAGTCCGCGCTGTCCGGCGCCAGCGCCACGCGCGAGACTTCCGAGGGCACGCTGCAGTCGGCGCGCGCGGCGTACGTGCGCTACATCGGCAGCCTGCCGGCCGACAACCTGACCGAGCCGCAGCCGATCAAGCTGCCCACCAAGACGGAGCAGGAGACCTTCAATCTCGCGCTCAGCAACAACCCGTCCGTGCTGCAGGCGCAGTTCAACGAGGCGGCCGCCAAGGATGCCGTGGATGTCGCGTTCTCCGCGCTGATGCCGCAGCTCAGCGCGCAGGGCACCGCCTACGAGCAGGTCAACCAGGCGGTGTCCAACACCAACAACACCGGCGCCCAGGTGACGGTGAACCTGTCGCTGCCGATCTACCAGGGCGGCTCGGAATACGCCGCGGTGCGCCAGGCGCGCCAGACGGCGCTGGCTTCGCAGCGGGCTGTGGACGATGCCAAGCGCCAGGCGCTGCAGCAGGCGACACAGGCGTACGAGACCTATGTCGCCGCGAGGTCGACGATCGAGAGCACGCGGGCGCAGATCAAGGCCAACCGCATCGCGCTCAACGGCGTGGAGCGCGAGGCGATCGTGGGCAGCCGCACCACGCTGGACGTGCTCAACGCGCAGCAGCTCCTGCTCAGCTCGCAGACCACGCTGGTGCAGAACCTGTCGAGCGTCGTCACGGCGTCCTACGGCGTGGCCTCGGCGATCGGGCGGCTCACCGCGCGTGACCTCGGGCTCAACGTCCCGCTCTACGACGACACCGCCTACTACAACGCGGTGCGCGACCGTCTCTGGGGAACGGGCGACTACGCCACCAGCCAGCCGGCGCGCTGAGGTGGGCGAGTCCACGCAGGGCCATCCGGAGGAGGGTCACGCCGGCCAGGCTCCGGGCGGCGAGGCCGAGCCGTCGATGGACGACATCCTGGCCTCCATCCGGCGCATCCTCAGCGACGACGAGGCGGCCGAGGCGGCGTCGGGACATCCTGCGGCCGCCGAGCCGGGCGTCCTGCTGCTCGATCCGGCCATGATGGTGCACGAGCCGGAGATGCCGGCGCAAGCGGAGCCGATGCCGATGTCAGAGTCCGTCCATGTCGGCGCGGCCGCCCTCGACGACGGCAGCCCCCTTCACGAGCCGGTGCTGGTCGATACCGCGACACATGCGGCGGCGACCTCGGCGGTGGGCGCGCTGGTTCGCACGCTGAACACGGCCAGGAGCACGGCGGTCCATCGCGGCGGCCCGACGCTCGAGGACATGGTGCGCGACGAGATGCGGCCGCTGCTCAAGGAGTGGCTGGACGCCAACCTGCCCGCGCTGGTGGAGCGGCTTGTCCAGGCGGAGATCGAGCGCGTGATCAAGGCCAGCGCCTGACGGCCGGCAAGGCCAGAGGCCGCACCCGTGGAACGCCTTCCTTAAGCAAGGGGATCAAAGGGTCCTCGGACCCTTTGCGGGTTTGGGCAGAGCCCATGCTTCCTTGTCCGTGTGCGGGCTGTTCGGCGTTCCGCGCGGCCTGCTAGAACCGGGCCATGCTGGAAAAGAACTTCGACCCCGCGACTGCAGAACCTCGTCTCTATGCCCTCTGGGAATCCGGTGCCGCATTTGCGGCCAACCCGGTCTCCAACGCGGCGCCGTACACGATCATGGTGCCGCCGCCCAACGTCACCGGCAGCCTGCATGTCGGGCATGCGCTGACCTTCACGGTGCAGGACATCCTGATCCGCTGGCGGCGGATGCAGGGGCGCGACGCGCTGTGGCAGCCGGGCACGGACCACGCGGGGATCGCCACGCAGATGGTGGTCGAGCGGCTGCTCGCGGCGGAGGGCACCGAGCGGCGCGACATCGGGCGCGAGGCGTTCACCGACCGGGTGTGGCAGTGGAAGGCGGAGTCCGGCGGCAGCATCTCGCGGCAGCTGCGCCGGCTGGGGGCGTCGCTGGACTGGAAGCGCGAGCGCTTCACCATGGACGAGGGCCTGTCGGAGGCGGTGCGCGAGGTGTTCGTGTCGTTGCATCGCGAGGGGCTGATCTACCGCGACCGTCGCCTGGTGAACTGGGACCCGGCGTTCCGCTCGGCGATCTCCGACCTGGAGGTGGAGAGCCGGGAGACGCGGGGCTCGATGTGGTACCTGCGCTACCCGCTGGCCGACGACGCCGAAGGGCGCTCGATCGTGGTGGCGACCACGCGGCCGGAGACCATGCTCGGCGACACGGCGGTGGCGGTGAACCCGGAGGACGCGCGCTACGCCGCGATGGTCGGGCGCGAGGTGGTGCTGCCGCTGACGGGGCGGCGGATCCCGATCGTGGCCGACGCGCACTCGGACCCGGAGAAGGGCACCGGCGCGGTGAAGATCACGCCGGCGCATGATTTCAACGACTTTGCGGTCGGGCAGCGCCACGGGTTGCCGATGCCGAGCGTGCTCGACGAGCAGGCACGGGTCACGCTGGAGGACATCGAACTGGTGGCGGTGCCGGGGCTCGCCGACCCGGCGTTCACGCGCGGCCTGGCGGGGCTGCACCGCGATGACGCGCGGCGCGCCATCGTGGCGGAGCTGGAGCGGCTGGGGGTGCTGGACCGCGTCGAGCCGCACACGCTGCAGGTGCCGCATGCCGAGCGCGGCGGCGCCGTGGTCGAGCCGCGGCTGACGACGCAGTGGTACGTGGACGCGGCGACGCTCGCCGGGCCGGCGATCGCGGCGGTGGAGAGCGGGGCGGCGCGCTTCGTGCCCCAGCAGTGGGAGAACACGTTCTTCGCGTGGATGCGCGACATCCAGCCGTGGTGCATCAGCCGCCAGCTGTGGTGGGGGCACCGCATCCCCGCGTGGTACGCGCCCGACGGCACGGTGTTCGTCGAGCGCACGGAGGCGGAGGCGCAGGCGGCGGCCGAGGCGCGGTTCGGCGCCGGCGTGGCGCTCGTGCGCGACGAGGACGTGCTGGACACCTGGTTCTCGTCGGCGCTGTGGCCGTTCTCCACGCTGGGGTGGCCGGCGCAGACCGCGGACCTGGCGCGCTACTACCCGACCGACGTGCTGGTCACGGGCTTCGACATCATCTTCTTCTGGGTGGCCAGGATGCTGATGATGGGCACGCATTTCATGGGCGCCGTGCCGTTCCGCACG
>JBPBQX010000134.1:0-7634 GCA_050955025.1 Janthinobacterium lividum | reverse complement strand
GGTCGGTGAGGTAGGTGTCGTCGGGCAGCACCGCGGTGGTGGCGGCGAGCGCGGCCAGGGCGTCGCCGACGCGGGCGCGCTCGGCGCTGAGCACGTCGCGGCCGGCGGCCTCGCGGGTGATGCGCGCACGCAGGGCCTCGGCGGCGGCGACGTCGGGGGCGAGGGCGGCGATGCGGCGGCTCTGGGCGCGGGCGGCGAGGCTCTGGCCGGCGAAGGGGGTCACGACCAGGCCCGCGACCAGGAGCGCGCACAGGCCGGCGACCCCGGCGAGGCGGAGCTGGGCGCCTCGGTCGGCGCGCCGGTGCGACAGGGCGATGCGGCGCGTGCCGTCGGGCAGCGCGAATTCCAGCGTGGCGGGGCGCACGCCGAGGCGCGCGAGCGTGTCGAGCAGCGGGCGCACGGCCGTCTGCGGTACCAGCGAGACCCTCAGGTGCAGGCGGGCGCGGGCGCGGTCGCGGCTGCGCACGGTCCAGGTCCAGAACACCTCGACCGCCTCGAACGGGGTGAGGCGGTCCATCTCGAACTGGAGCACCTGCTCGGGGTCGCGCTCGGCGGCAAGCGGCAGGGCCACGTCGCGCTCCAGCAGCATGGACGGCGGCAGGGCGAGCACCGCGCCCTCCAGGCGCACGCCGCGTCGGCCGAGGGCGGCGAGGGCCCGCGCGGCGCCGGCGTCGTCGAGGGCGAAGCGGCCGAGGCTGGCCATGCGGCCGCCGCGACGGGTGGACAGCTCGGCGTGGGCGCCGGCCGCGTCGGTGCCGACCACGAGCGCGTCGGCCTGCCGGCCCTCCGCCTCGCGCAGGCGCCCGGGCAGAAGCGTGGCGAGCTGGCGGACCCACCAGTCGAGGAACTCTCGAAACATTGATCGCCGGCCCCCGCACGAACCGCGCAACCCTCTAGCGGCTTTCCTCCCGCCTGCAAACCGGCGGGCCGCTCCCGGGCAGGCGGGAGCCGGCGGCGGGCGGCGATCGTTGCGCGATGCGCCGTCGGGCAGGCCGGCTCCGGTCAAAGGATCGTTAAGCCGCACGTGCTCCACTGGCGTCCTGGTTCCGTGGCAGGACGGGAGCGCGCGCTGCATGGCCTTGTTGCTCGACCGGCGGCGTCGCGGGCGCCCGATGCTCCACGCATGGCTGCTTGCCGGCGTGCTCGCGGCCTGCGTGCTGCTGCTCGGGCTCGAGGGCTGGCGCACGTGGCAGGGGCGACGGGACGTGGTCAGGCGCGACCAGGCGGAAACCGCGACCCTGGCGCGCGCCCTGGCCCAGCAGGCGTTCGAGGTGGCGCAGACGGTGGATGCCGCGGTCGTCGGCGTGCGCGAGCGGGTCGAGCACGACGCGACGGCGTCTGCGGACCGGTCTGGCCTAGCCGGCTACGTCGACCGGCGCGTGCAGAACCTTCCGCTGCTGGGCGGCCTGTCGGTCCTCGACGCCGAGGGGCGCCGGCTGGTCACGTCGGGCGGCGGCCAGCTCGGCACGGTGTTCGCGGAGCGCGAGTATTTCCGGTTCCATGCGGCCAGCCCCGACCGGGGGAGCCATGTCGGGCCGCCGATCCGGCGCAGGCTGGACGGCGCCTGGGTGTTCACCGTGTCGCGACGCATCGACGCGGCCGACGGCTCGTTCGCCGGGGTGGTCGTCGCCAACATCCCGGTCAGCCACGAGCAGAGCCTCTACGAGGCGTGTTCCGTCGGGCGGAGCGGCGCGATCGCGCTGCTGTCGGCCGACGGGCTCTCGGTGCTGCGCGTGTCCCGCGGGACGGCCACCAGCGGCACGGAGATCACGCGCAGTCCGCTGCTGCGGGCGTTCCGCGCGGGGCCCGGGGTCGGCAGCGTGCGCTACACCTCCGAGGTCGACGGCATCGAGCGCGTGGGCAGCTTCCGGCGCGTGGAGGGCACCCCGCTGTTCGTGGTGGTGGCGCACGCGACCGACGAGGTGCTCGCGCGCTGGCGGGCCGAGGGGCTGCGGCATTTCCTGGTCACCCTGGGCGCGGCGCTGGGCCTGGCAGGGCTCGGCTTCGTGGCCGCGCGGCAGATCCGCAGCGCCGAGCGCCTGCAGCGGCGCCTGCGCATGCTGGCCGACGCCACGTCGGACGCCGTCGTCTGCCTGTCCGACGCGGGCCGGGTGACCTACGCGTCGCCCGCGTTCCACCGGCTGACCGGGTGGACCGGCGAGGAGGCCATGTCGCTCGGCTGGGGCGACCTCGTCCACCCGGAGGATCGCGAGGCCGCGCTCTCGGCGGCGCCGCGCCTGCTCGCGGGGGAGCCGGTGGTGACGTCGACCGGGCGCTACATGCGCAAGGACGGCGGCACCCTGTGGGTGGAGTCGTGCATGGTTCTGGTGGGCGACGACGACGGCTTCGGCACCCGTTTCGTCGGCAGCCTGCGCGACATCACCGAGCGCAAGGCGGTCGAGGACCAGTTCGCGGCGCTGAACCGGGAGGTGGCCGCGCAGGCCGTCACCGATCCGCTCACGGGGATCGCCAACCGGCGGCGGTTCGAGGCGTCGCTCGTCACGGAGTGGCGGCGCGCGATGCGAGAGAACACCCTGCTGTCGCTGCTGATGATCGACGTGGACCGGTTCAAGCTCTTCAACGACCGCTACGGCCACCAGGCGGGCGACCGCTGCCTGCAGGTGGTGGCGGCCACGGTGGCCGACGTTGCGCGGCGACCCGCCGACCTCGTGGCGCGCTACGGCGGCGAGGAGCTGGCGGTGCTGCTGCCGGTCACGGACCAGGCGGGCGCGGCGGAACTGGCGGAGCGGGTCCGCGCGGCGATCGAGGCGTGCGGGGTTGCGCACGAGGCGAACCCGCCAGGCGGGGTGGTCACCGCGAGCCTGGGCCACGCCACGCTGGCGCCGCAGTTCGACGAGGAGGAGACCCCGGCCCGCCTGGTGGCCGCGGCCGATGCCGCGCTGTACGAGGCAAAACGGCGCGGGCGCAACCGGGCGGTGTCGTGGGACGACGTGCCGGATTCGCCGACACCGCCGCCGATCCACGACGAGGCGGGGCGGCTCGTGGCGGTCGAGCGGATCGGCGGCGGCCCGGACGACCGCTCCCTCGACCGGCTGGCGAGCCTCACCGCCGCGCTGTTCGACGTGCCGGCCTGCATGGTGTCGCTGGTCGGCGAGGAGAAGCAGTGCTTCGTCGGGCGCACCGGCCTGGACGTTCGCGAGACCGGGCGCGACGTGTCGTTCTGCGCGCACACGATCGCCGGCCAGGGCGTGTTCACCGTGGTGGACGCGACGCGCGACGCGCGGTTCGCCGCCAACGCGCTGGTCACCGGGGACCCGGGCATCCGGTTCTATGCGGGCGCGCCGATCGCGACGGCCAGCGGCCATTCCGTGGGCGCGCTCTGCCTGGTCGACTTCGAGCCGCGTCCGCCGCTGGAACCGGTGCAGAAGGCGCTGCTGACGGCGCTCGCCGCGGTGGCGTCGGGCTACATGGAACGGCCGGATACGATCGACGCGGCGGGGCTTGTAGTGGCGTCCTGAGGCGGCGGCTCGCAGGAAGCATGGGCTCCGCCCAAACCCGCAAAGGGTCCGAGGACCCTTTGATCCCTTGACCTAAGGGATGCGTTCCAAGGGCGCAGCCTTTGGCGGAGCTCGAGGCGGAGCCTCGACTTTGCTTCCCTACTGGTCGGGGCGTTGCCGTTGCGGGGCCGCGACCAGGTCGGGCCAGGAGCGTCGGTCACCCTTGGGGAAGCCGACGTGGATGCGCAGCAGCGGCGGCAGCTCGGTGCCGTGCCAGGCGGCCTGCCAGCCCTGCTGCGCGGACAGGAAGCCGAAGGTCACGTGGTCCACACCGGACAGCAGGACCTCCTCGGAGGGAGGCGGCGGGGGGACGAGGCGCTGGCCGCCGACGTGGGGGCGCCAACGCAGCACCAGGCGGTGGCGGGCGTCGGCTTCCAGCACGGCGTCGATCCGCAGCGGCGACCGGGCGGCGGGTCCCTGGCCGGGGAGCAGGGCGGCGGCGGCGGGGAGCTCGGTGACGAACTCCACGCGGGTCGCGGTTCCGGACATGTCCGGGGGCGTGGTGAAGGTGCCGGGGTCCATGTGCTCGACCAAGCGGCGGAGGGCGCGCTCCACGGCGTCCTCGTCGCCGCGCACGCCGACGATGCGGGCCTGGGCGGCAACAGCGCCGACGCCGAAGCGCACGCCCTGGGTCAGGGTGCCGATCAGCAGGCCGAGGACGACGAGCGCGACCAGCACCTCGAGCAGGGAGAAGCCGCGCTCGGCGGGGCGGACGGTCACGGCGTGAGGGCTCGCGGGGCGGGGTTCACGGGGCGGCCGGAGGGACGAGGCCGAGGCGCTGGGTGGCGAGCACGACCTGGCGGTCGCCGCCGTCGCCGTGCCAGGAGACGGTCACGGCGATGTCGTACAGGCCGACGCGGGTCGCGGACTGGCTGGCGGGCTGGCCGGGGGCGTCGTTCTGGGCGGGGGCCACGGTGCCGGCCTGGGTGATGCGCAGGTGGAAGCGGAAGCCGCCGCCGTCGTCGCCGCTCGTGTCGAGCGGCTGGGGGGCGACGATGGCCGCGATGCGCGAGCGGGCGCGCGACAGGGCGTCGCCGTAGCCGTCGGCGATCTTCGCGGTGCGCAGGCCGGCGAGGCCGCCCGCGAACAGGACGCCCAGCGCGAGGGCCGCGATCACGAAGGCGACCATCACCTCGAACAGGGTGAAGCCGGACTGGGCGGCGGGGCGCGTGGGGGGCATGCGCGGGCCTACTGCGTCTCGGTGACGCCGACGCGGCCGGTCAGCCAGTCCACGCTCACGCGCATGTGGCGGCTCGCGTCGGCCAGCTCGATGCGGCCGCCGGAGGAGCTGCCGTCGGGGGCGAAGCTGATCGCGCCGGTGCGGCGTGCGGGGGCGAGGCCGGGGGCGTCGGGCTGGTTCGGGGCGGTCGCGACCTGGCCGACGGAGAGCATGGAGAGCGCGGTGCCCTCGGCGATGCGGTGGGGAGCGGCGGCGCCGACGCGCCAGGTGCGGGCGGGGACGTCGAGCGTGAAGGTGACGGCGCGGTCGGTGGCGATCGCCTGGGTGCGGGCGAGGCGGAGCTGCTCGGCGATCTGCGACGCGGCGAAGCGGGCCTCCAGGGTGCGGCTGCGCATCGGGCCGCGCGAGGCGACGATCGAGAGGGCCAGGGCGAGGACGACGAGGACGACGACCATCTCGATCAGGGTGAAGCCGGAGGAAGCAAGGCCAGGGCGCTGCCCTGGACCCGCCAGGGCGAGCCGCCCTGGACCGGCGATCTGAAGGATCCTTTCGGAGGCCGGTCCAGGGGCGCTGCCCCTGGCGGGTCCAGGGCAGAGCCCTGGCCTTGCTTCCCGGCTCACTGCGCGAGGTCGTTGAGGCTCAGCATGGCCAGCAGCAGCGAGGCCACGATGCCGGCGATGGCGGCGCCCATCACGACCGTGATCGCGGGGACCAGCAGGGCGACGAGGCGCTGCACGCCGACGCGGGTCTTCTCCTCGTGGATCTCGGCGGCGCGGAGCGCCATGGCGCCGAGCTGGGCGGTCTCCTCGCCGAGGCCGAGGAGGTAGATCGTGCGGACGGGGAACAGGCCGCTCTGCGCGAGGGGCTTGGCGAGGCCGGCGCCGCCCTTGGCGCTGACGGCTGCGGCGTCCACGGCGCCCACGCCCGCGAGGTTGCCGATCGTGTCGCGCACGATGCCCAGGGCGGCGATCAGGGGCACGCCGTTGAGCACCAGCGTGCCGAGCGTGCGGGTGAAGCGCGCGGCCATGACCTCGCGGGCCAGGGCGCCCACGATCGGCAGGCGCAGGATCAGGCGGTCGGCGACCAGGCGGGTGGCAGGACGGCGCAGGGCTTGGCGGGTGGCGAGGCCGGCGAAGGCGAGGGCGAGCAGGGCGTAGAGGCCGTAGGACTGGGCGAGGGTGCCGGTCGCGATGAGGATCTGCGTGGGACGGGGGAGTGCGACGCCGTTCTGCTCGAACAGGGGGACGAACTGGGGGAGCACCTCGGTGAGCAGCAGGCCGATGGAGCCGATGGCGGCCACGAGCAGCAGCGCGGGGTAGATCAGGGCGGAGGTGATGGTCGACGCGAGGCCGCGCTCGCGTTCCAGCAGGGTGCCGAGGCGGTCCAGGGTGGCGGCGAGCGTGCTGCCGGCCTCGGCGGCGCGGACCAGGCCGACGTAGAGGCGGGGGAAGCTCTGCGGGTGCTCGGACAGGGCGGCGGCGAGCGAGGCGCCGTCGCGCACGGACTGGCGCACGCGCTCGGTGGTGGCGCGGACGCGCTTGTTGGGGGCGGTGTCGGCGAGGAAGCGGAGCGCCCGGTCGAGGTCCTGGCCGGCGGCGAGCATGATCGACAGCTCGCGGGTGAGGTCGGCGACCTCCTGCTTGCGCAGGCCGCGCCTGGCGCCGAACTCCATGGCCATGAGGTCGGACAGGAAGCCGCCGGCGGCGGGGTCGGTGCGGACGGGGAGGCTGCCGGCCTTCTGCAGGGCACGCACCACGGCGGCCTCGTCGGCGGCGTCCATCAGGCCGCGAGACAGCTCGCCGGTGGGCAGGATCGCGGTGTAGCGGAAGGAGGGCATCAGGCGGCCCGCGGGAAGCAAGCAAGGCCGGGCTCTGCCCGGACCCGCCAGGGGCGAGCCGCCCCTGGACCGGCACACATGGGGACCTCTTCCAGTAACGCCGGTCCAGGGCGGCTCGCCCTGGCGGGTCCAGGGCAGAGCCCTGGCCTTGTCTTTTCGGCGCTCATCCGTCGGCGCGGATGCTTCGGACGACGTCCTCGACGGTGGTGGTGCCGTCGAGCGCGGCGTCGATGCCGGCCTGGAACATGGTGACCATGCCGGAGGCCACGGCGGCGCGCTCGATCTCGGCGTGGTCGACGCGGGCGAAGATCAGGCGCTCCACCTGCTCGTCAGGCTCCAGGAACTCGGCGATGGCCAGGCGCCCGCGGTAGCCGGTGTTGCGGCAGGCGGGGCAGCCGACGGGGTGCCAGAGCGCGATGCGCGCGGGGGCCTGCTCGCCGGCGGCGGCGGCGCGCTCGGCGGCGCGGCGGTCGAGGCCGAAGCGGGCGACCAGCTCGGGCGGGGCCTCGGCGGCGCGCCGGCAGGCGGTGCACAGGCGGCGGACCAGGCGCTGGGCGAGGATGCCGCGCAGCACGGCGGCCATCAGGTAGTCCTCCAGGCCCATGTCGCGCAGGCGGGTGATCGTGGAGGCGGCGGAGTTGGTGTGGACGGTGGAGAGGACGAGATGGCCGGTGAGCGCGGCCTGGACGGCGATCTGCGCGGTCTCCACGTCGCGGATCTCGCCGACCATGATGACGTCGGGATCCTGGCGCAGGATGGAGCGCAGCAGCGCCGCGAAGTTCAGGCCGATCGCGGGCTTGACCTGGATCTGGTTGATGCCGGCGAGCTGGAACTCGATCGGGTCCTCGACGGTGACGACCTTGCGGCTCACCGAGTTGAGCGAGAGCAGGCCGGTGTAGAGGGTCGTCGTCTTGCCCGAGCCGGTGGGGCCGGTGACGAGGACGATGCCGTTGGGCAGCTCCAGCGACTTGCCGAGGCGGGCGATCACCGGGGCGGGCAGGCCGAGCTTGGCGTAGTCGAAGGCGACGGCGGAGCGGTCGAGCACGCGCAGGACCACCGTTTCGCCGTGCAGCGAAGGGATGGTGGAGACGCGGAAGTC
>JBPBQX010000133.1:0-7779 GCA_050955025.1 Janthinobacterium lividum | reverse complement strand
CGCGGACGCGGCGAGCGTGGCGCAGACGGTGGCGCTGCCGCTGGAGCGCGCGGTCAACGGCGTGGACCACCTGCTGTTCCTGCAGTCCAACGTCAGCGACGGCAGCCTGTCGCTGACCGCGAGCTTCGACATCGGCACCGACCCGGACCAGGCGACGATCAACGTCAGCAACCGCGTGCAGACCGTGACCAGCACGCTGCCCGCCGAGACGCAGCGCGCGGGCGTGCAGGTGTCCAAGGCGTCGAGCACGCTGCTGGGCATCGTCTCGCTCGGCTCGCCGGGGGGGCGCTACGACGACCTGTTCCTGGGGGCGTACGCGCAGCGCCAGGTGATCGACGAGCTCAAGCGCGTGCCCGGCGTGGGGCAGGCGGAGTTCTTCGGGCAGAAGGACTACGCGATGCGGGTGTGGCTGCACCCGGACAAGCTCGCGCAGTTCCGGCTGGGGGCGGCGGACGTGGCGGACGCGATCCGCGCGCAGAACGGGCAGTTCGCCACGGGGACGGTCAACGCGCCGCCGGACCGGGGCGGGGCGTGGACCACGGGGATGACGGCGCCGGGGCGGCTGCCGGACGCAGCGGCGTTCGGGGCGATCGTGCTGGCGGCGGGGCGCGACGGCACGGCGCTGCGGCTGCGCGACGTGGCGCGGGTGCAGCTCGGCTCGGAGCACTACGACTTCGACGCGGTGCAGGGCGGCGGGCCGGCGATGCCGATCGGCGTGTTCCTGCAGCCCGGTGCCAACGCGCTGAGCGTGATGGCGGCGCTGCGGGCGCGCATGGCGGTGCTGGCGCGCGACTTCCCGCCGGGGGTGAGTTGGAGCGTGCCGCTCGACACCACGCAGTTCGTGCGCGCCTCGATCCGCGAGACGCTGCTGGGCCTGGGCGAGGCGATGGTGCTCGTGGCGCTCGTGGTGTGGGCGTTCCTGCGCAACGGGCGGGCCACGCTGATCCCGCTGCTCGCGGTCCCCGTCTCGGTGATCGGCACCTTCGCGGGGCTCGCCGTGCTGGGATACTCGGTGAACCTGCTGACGCTGTTCGGGCTGGTGCTGGCGATCGGCATCGTGGTCGACGACGCGATCGTGGTGGTCGAGAACGTGTCGCGGCTGATCGACGAGGATGGGCTGTCGCCGCGCGAGGCCACGGCGCGCGCCATGGGCGAGGTCGGCGGCGCGCTGGTCGCGATCGTGCTCGTGCTGTGCGCGGTGTTCGTGCCGGTCACGCTGCAGGGCGGGCTCACGGGGCAGCTTTACCGGCAGTTTGCGGCGACGGTGGCGATCGCGGTGACGCTGTCGGGGTTCGTGGCGCTGACGCTCACGCCGGCGCTGTGCGTGCTGCTGCTGCGGCCGGCGGCGGTGGCGCGCGCGGGCGTGCGGCGTGGGCCCGGCGTGCTGCGGCGCGTGGACCGGGCGGCGGGGCGGGTCGCGTCGGGATACGGCGCGGCGGTGGCCTGGCTGCTGCGGCGGCCCGTGGCGGGGGTGGCGCTGGCGCTGCTGTGCGCGGGGCTGGGGGCCGCGGCCGGGCTGCGGCTGCCGGCGGCGCTTGTGCCGGAGGAGGACCGTGGCGAGGTGTTCGTGGTGTGGTCGCTGCCGCCGGCGGCGACGCTGAGCCGCACCGAGGCGCTGATGGGGCGCGTGGACGCGATGATGTCGCGCGACCCCGACGTGGAGCGCAGCCTGGCGTTCTCCGGCTTCAACCAGCTCTCCAACGGCAGCCAGACCAACTCCGGCGTCGCCTTCGTGCACCTCAGCGACTGGAGCCTGCGCGGCGCGGGGCACACCGCCGCCGCCATCGCCGCACGGTTCACCGCGGCGCTGTCGCGGGAGAAGGACGCCATGATCGCGAGCTTCAACCCGCCGGCGATCGAGGGCCTGGGCAACGTCGGCGGCTTCGAGCTGCACATCCTCGACCGCGGCGGGCTCGGGCTCGCGGCGCTGGAGGCGGCGACGCGGGCCTTCCTGCACGCGGCCGCGGCGCGCCCGGAGCTGGCCGGGATGGTGACCACGCTGCAGGCCAACACGCCGCGCTTCCGCGTGGACGTGGACCGCGACCGGGCGGCGGCGCTGGGCGTGCCGGTGGACGCGGTCTACGCCGCGCTGCAGAGCACGTTCGGCAGCCTCTACGTCAACGACTTCACGCTCGACGGCCGCAACTACCACGTGAACCTGCAGTCCGACGCCGCCTTCCGCGCCGACCCCGCCGACCTGCGCCAGGTGTTCGTGCGCGCCTCCCTGCCCGCCCCGGCCGCCTCCGTCGCTGATCCTGCGCCGGGCGTGGGCGAGATGGTGCCGCTTGCGGCGCTCGTGCACATGCGCCGCACCGTGGGCGCGGACCAGCTCGAGCGGTTCAACGTCTACGCCTCCGCCCAGGTCACCGGCTCGGCCGCGCCCGGCTACAGCTCCGGCCAGGCGATCGCGGCGGCGGAGGCCGTCGCGCGCGACGCGCTGCCGCGCGGCTTCGACATCGCCTGGGCGGGCGCCGCCTACCAGCAGAAGCTCGCCGGGCGCTCGGGCGGGCGCATGCTGCTGCTCGGGCTGCTGATGGTCGGGCTGATCCTGGCGGCGCAGTTCGAGAGTTGGCGCCTGCCGTTCGCCGTGCTGCTGTCCGTGCCGCTGGCGCTCGGCGGGGCGTTCGTCGCGGTCTGGCTGCGCGGGCGCGCGCTCGACGTCTACGTGCAGATCGGGCTCGTCGCCCTCGTCGGCCTGGCCGCGAAGAACGCGGTGCTGATCGTGCAGTTCGCGACCCTGGAGCAGCGGCGCGGCCTCGACGCGCGCGCCGCCGCCCTGTCCGCGGCGCGGCTGCGGCTGCGGCCCATCGTGATGACCTCGCTCGCCTTCGTGATCGGCTGCGTGCCGCTCGCGCTCGCCACCGGGCCGGGCGCGGGGAGCCGGCAGTCGCTCGGCACCTGCGTCGTCGGCGGCATGATCGGCGCCACCGTGCTGGGCACGCTGTTCGTGCCGCTGTTCTTCCACCTGATGGGGCGGCGGGCAGCGAAGCAAGGTTGAGGCTCCGCCTTAAACTCCGCCAAGGGAAGCCCCTTGGATGGCTTCCCTAAGGAGAGGGATCAAAGGGCCTCGGGCCCTTTGCGGGTTTGGGCGTAGCTGGCCAAAGGTTCCGACAGCCCGCTCGGGCTGTTGGAAGGGCCAGCGGAGGGAGAGCCCATGCTTGCTTTCCTTCGGCCCAGTCCGCCGTATGCCCGCGCCCGTGCCAGGAGAGCCGCTGATGTTCCGACCCGCCGTCCTTGCCTTTGCCGCGGTCCTGGCGGTCGCGCCGTGCGTGCGTGCGGACGACCTGGACGAGGCGGGGCCGCTGCAGGCCGCGCTGTCCGCGTCGCGCACGGTGCTGCTGCTCGTGCCGCAGGCGGTCGGGCAGGCCTGCGTCGACGACCTGCGCGAGCTGGCCGCCACGCGAGAGACCGTGGAGTTCAACACACGCGCGCGCGGCGTGCACAACCAGTCCGTGGCGCGCGACGTGCTCGCCGCGGACTACGACAGCGCGGCGCGGAGCTGCGGCGCGGACGCGGCGCGCGCCTGCGCGCCGGGCGGGACGGGCGCCAGGACGCCCGCCCTGGCCAAGGCGTGCCAGGGGCTGCTGCCGCTGCCGCCGCCCTGACCGCGGCGCGCCCGGCACGGGGATTGCAGGCGGGGTGGAGGTGTAGACCGGGGGGCCGGCGGGCGCAGAAGGCGCGCGTGCGGGGACCGGGCCCGGAGGCCGCGAACGGTGCCGCTTGCGCCGCGCTGCCGTTTGGGTGAAACGACGGACCGTGAGGAACGGATGAGAGCAGTGGCAGCAAACCAGGGCTACCAGGGCTGGCAGCCCGACGAGTTCGGGATGGGCCGCGCGACGGCGGTCTCCCTGCTGCTCGTCGGCACCATGATCGGCGGGCTGGCGCTGCTGGCCAGCCACCACGTCGACACGCCGCAGCCGCCGCCGATGCAGGTGCAGATGGTGCAGCTGCCGCCCGAGCAGCTCGCGCAGGCGCCGACGCCGCCGACCCCGCCGCCGCCGCAGCCCGACGTGGACACGCCGCCTCCGCCGCCGCTGGCGCTGGCGCCGCCCCCTGCCCTGCCGCCGAGCCGCATCGAGATCCCCAAGCCGCCGCCGCCCAAGCCGGTCGCCAAGCCGCGCCCGCCGCGGCCCACGCCGCCGCCGCCCGTGGCGCGCACCGTGCCGACGACGCAGACCGCGCCGCCGTCCGCGGTGACCTCGACCGCGCCGCCGGTGGCCAACGCGCCGCCCGCGGCCGCCCCGGTCGACGCCAGCTCCGGCATCGGGCCGTACCGCGCGGGCCTGCACAACCTGATCGAGAGCCACGTCGAGGTCGGACCACAGATCGCGGCGCTCGGCGTCAGCGGCACGGCGATCATCGAGGCGGTGATCGCGCCCGACGGCCACCTGATCTCGGCGCGCGTCGCGAGGAGCAGCGGCAACGGGCTGATCGACAAGGCGGCGCTGGCGGCGGTGCAGCGCGGCGGCTTCCGCCCGTTCGGCAACCACATGCCGGCCGCGCCGATCACCATCAGCGTGCCGATCGAGATCTCGCCGAGCGCCGGGGACTAGGCAGGCAAGGAAGCAGTTCTTTCCTGAAAGAAAGAACCAAAGAACCTTGCCCCGAAAAGGCCCGTCGTCACGCCGGACTTCTTCGGGGCAAAGTCTTTTTGCTTCTTTTTCTTCAGAAAAAGAAGGCCTTCCTTGCTTTCAGCCGAGCGGCGTTGTCACGCCAGCTTGGCGCAGCCGTAGACGAGCGAGTACTTCTTGTCGGTGAGGATGCCCGCGGTGCCCTGGTCGTTCCAGGCGAAGGCGTCGTCGGCGTAGAGCACGCCAGCCCCGCCCTGCACCTCGGAGAGGCGGCGCGGCTCGGCGTGGTAGAACGTCAGCACGACTTGGTGCGCCTTCGCATCGAAGAAGGCATCGAAGCTCGGGCCGGGGCCTGGGTAGAAGTTGAAGGCACGCGCGCTGGTGGGCAGCGCCTGGCTGGCCGGCTGGCAGGCGTAGGCGTTGCGGTTGCCGGCGCCGATGCCGAGCCCGCCGGGGCGGCTCTGGGTCGAGCAGCCGGCCAGCGACGCGGCCACCGCGATCGCGACGGCCGCCGTGCCCAGGGCAGCGATGTTCTCGCGCATGGAATGGTCCTTCTTCGTGGCGGTGCGCGTCGGCAGGCCTGCGGCGCGCGTCATGGCGCCGATCCGCCGAGCGGCGAGAGGCCCTGCAGGTGCGCGGGGCCGTTCACGGGGTAGCTCAGCGCGCCGGCGTAGGGCCCGTTGAGCCCGGGCGAGCTGCCGGGCGCGATCACCGTGGCGCCGCGGTGCGTCTCGCGGTTGTTGGCTCCGGGCGGCGGTGCCGCGCACCCGCAGGCCAGCGCCGCGGCCGCCGCGGCCAGTCCCAGGCCGATCCCTGTTCGCATCCGATCCTCCTTCCGGCCGGCCCGCGGATCGGGCCGGCCGTGCGCGATGTGGCGTGGGCGGCGCCGCGTGCGGCGTGCTGCCTGCGAAAGCGGCACATGTTGCAGGCGCGCCCTGTTGTGCAGCAGATATGCCGCGGTGCCCCGCTTTCCAGCGGGAAACGCGGCCCTGCGCCTGGTCGTTGCAAGACCAGAATGGGAGGCATGTTTCGCGGCGATGTCGGTTGCGTGACAGCGGCGAACCTATGCTGTGGCTTCGCGGTAACGCATGGCGTGATTAGCGGCAGTTCCGTGCCACGGGGTCGATCAAAGCTTTACGGATTGTCACGTGATGGCACAGGGTTTGCTGCACGCCTTGGTGAGGCACCGCACGATATCGCGAGCCCGCCACAGAGTTCACGATGCAGCCGCGCTGCGCATTCGTTTCAGGATCAAGCCAGCCCATGCCGAAATCCCGCCGTCAATCGCTCCTGATGTTCACGGCCTGCACCGTCGCCTGGGGTGCCAGTCCGACGATCGCGGCGTTCGCACAGACCGCGGCCACCATGCCGCCGACCGCCGCCACCGGCTCCAGCGCGCAGCTGGTGCCGGGCAACCAGCCGCCGAAGGCGCGCGGACGGGCGCGCAACAAGGCGCAGGGCACCACGGCGGCCAGGCAGGGCGCGGCCCCCGTCGGCCCCGACGCGGCGCGCTCGTCGACGGCGGCCGGCGCGGTGAGCGGGGGCACGACGCCCGCCGGCGTGAACCCCGGCGCCAACTTCGGCGCGACCCCGGGCGGCGCGACCTCGAGCGGGAACGCCGCCACGGACGCGCTGCAGGCCGGCACCACGGTCAACATCGACACGGTGCAGAAGACCTACCGCGAGCTCCTGCTCAAGGAGAAGAACGTCGCCTCGGCCGTGTCCGAGGTGGGCCAGGCGGAGATCCAGTCGACCGGCCAGCTCGGCTCGGTGCAGAGCCTGCTCAAGCAGACGCCGTCGGTGAACTCGTACCAGACCGGCGTCGGGCAGAACACGCCGGAGCTGACGGTGCGCGGCGTGCGCTACTCCGAGCTGAGCACCACGCTGAACGGGGTGCCGATCAACGACCTGCTGAGCGGCGGCCAGGGCGGGTTCCTGAGCAACAACATCGGCAACGCGGTCACGGTCGGCCAGATCAGCTCGGTCAACGTCTATCCCGGCACGGCGCCGGTCGACGTGCAGGGCTTCGGCACCAACGGCGGCACGATCGCATACCAGACGCTCAAGCCCACGCCGAAGCCGTTCCTCGAGGTCACCGGCGGCGTCGGCTCGTTCGGCTTCGACGAGTACGGGATCACGGTGAACACCGGCGCGATCCCCGGCACCGACGGGCTGATGGCGCTGCTGCGCTACGACCGCAGCGAGAACAACGGCTTCATCCAGAACACGCAGGCGCGCTACCGCGACTTCTCCGCGTCGTTCGACAAGCCCTACAACGACGGCACGTCGCACGTGACGCTCGACGTGCTCTACAACACCGGGCAGGGCTACCTGCCGCCCTCGCCGGTGGCGCTGAACCAGATCGCGGCCGGCGGCTTCTTCTACAACCTCGGCCATGACGAGACGCAGTTCCGGCAGGACAACACCTTCCTGACCGCGATCCTCGGCGACGAGACCTACGTCAACGAGCACCTGATCCTGAGCGGCAAGGCGTTCTTCGTGGGCACGGACTCGAAGTCGTCGAGCTCCGTCAACCCGAACATCATCAACAGCAGCTACCCCTACCAGCCGAACTTCCAGGTGCCGTTCTACTTCGACGGTCCGGTCGGACCGCAGGGCAAGGCGAACTTCGGCAGCCCCTACTACAAGCCCGGCGTGTTCACCTACGACCCGCTGGTCAACGCCCCGGCCGGCTCGGACCCGACCAACGTAGACAGCTACCGGAACGGCGAGTCGGCCGAGGTCGTCTACAGCGCCACCAACACGTTCGGCATCACGCCGAAGGCCAACATCTTCCTGCCCTACAACAACATCACCATCGGCGGCTTGTTCGCGAAGGAGGAGCAGCCCGGCGTCGGCTCCTACATCGGCGGCCCGGGCCTCGATTTCGCCCAGACCCCCGGCTACAACTCGCTGACCTATCCCGCCGGCGGCGCCAACCGGACCGTGTACCAGGGCTATGCCCAGGACCGCATCGACCTGATCCACAACAGGCTGCACCTCGAGCCGGGCATCGCCTGGGAAGGCGTGCTGACCACCAACTCGGTGCCGCTCTCCGTCACCCGCAATCCCTATATGCTCCAGAACTACGACAAGGCGGTCGAGCCCTACCTCGGCGGCTCCTTCGACCTGCCGTACCACACGGTGCTCTACGCCAGCTACGGCCGCAGCGCCTCGTTCCCGCAGATCACCGACTACACGCTGGGCA
>JBPBQX010000132.1:0-8115 GCA_050955025.1 Janthinobacterium lividum | reverse complement strand
GTCCCGTCCGGCACGGCGCCGGGCAGCGGCTGGCTGCGCTTCGACGTCGCCGGCGGCCACCCCTCGCTCGCCGCCTTCGCCGCCCCGGCCGGCGAGGTCGCCCGCGTCGTCGCGATCGGCCGCGACCTCGACGAGCCTGCCCTGCGTGCCGCCTTCCTCGCCTGCGCCCCCCCCGCCGCGCCGCGTCCCGACGAGGCGGACGGCGCCGTACCCAGCCGTGCCAGCCGCGTCGTCGAAGCCGCCTGACCCCGAGAGGACCGGACACAGATGCACTACGAGCAGTTCTTCCAGGCCGGCCTCGACGGCCTGAAGCGCCAGGGCAACTACCGCCGCTTCGCCGAGCTGGAGCGCCGCGCCGGCCAGCTCCCCCGCGCCACGCTGCACGAGGGCGACTCCGCCCGCGAGGTCACGGTGTGGTGCTCCAACGACTACCTCGGCATGGGCCAGCACCCCGCCGTGCTCGCCGCCATGCACGAGGCGCTCGACCACCACGGCGCCGGCGCCGGCGGCACCCGCAACATCTCCGGCACCCAGAACTGCCACGTCGCCCTGGAGCACGCGCTCGCCGCCCTGCACGGCAAGCAGTCCGCTCTGCTGTTCAACTCCGGCTACATGTCGAACTGGGCCACGCTCGGCACGCTGGCCGCGCGCCTGCCAGGCTGCGTCGTGCTGTCCGACGCCAACAACCACGCCTCCATGATCGAGGGCATCCGCCACAGCCGCGCCCGCTGCGAGGTGTTCGCCCACAACGACGTCGCCGACCTGGAGCGCCGCCTCGCCGCCCTGCCGCCAGGCACGCCGAAGATCGTCGCCTTCGAGTCCGTCTACTCCATGGACGGCGACATCGCCCCCATCGCCGCCATCTGCGACGCGGCCCGGCGCCACAACGCGCTCACCTACCTCGACGAGGTCCACGCCGTCGGCCTCTACGGGCCCAAAGGCGCCGGCATCGCCGCGCGCGACGGCGTGGCGCACCGCCTCGACATCATCGAGGGCACACTTGCAAAAGGGTTCGGCGTGATCGGCGGCTACATCGCCGCCTCCGCCGCGCTGTGCGACTTCGTGCGCTCCTTCGCCTCGGGCTTCATCTTCACCACCGCCTTGCCGCCCGCCATCGCCGCCGGCGCGCTGGCCGCGGTCCGCGTGCTGGCCGACGGCGACGCCGTGCGCGCCCGCCACACCGACCGCGTCGCCCGTGTCCGCGCGGCGCTCGACGCCCACGGCGTACCGCACCTGGACAACCCGAGCCACATCGTCCCGGTGATCGTCGGCGATCCCGTGCAGTGCCGCGCCATCACCGACATCCTGCTCGCCCGCCACGCCATCTACGTCCAGCCGATCAACTACCCCACCGTGGCGCGCGGCACGGAGCGCCTGCGCATCACGCCTTCGCCGCAGCACAGCGACGCGGACATCGCCGCCCTGGCCGACTCGCTCGGCAGGATCTGGTTCGAGCGCAACCTGCGACGCGCCGCGTGACCCCGCCGACCACACGCACCCATCAGATGCGGGTCCGGGGGCGCTGCCCCCGGCGGGTCCAGGGCAGAGCCCTGGCCTTCCTTCCCCGCGCCGCCGCATGAGCCCCGACGGCCTCGCCCCCGCCACCATTGCGCCGCCGCGTCTCCGCCGCGCCTTCCCCTTCAGCGCCATTGTCGGCCAGACGGAGATGACGCAGGCCCTGCTGCTCGCCGCCGTGGACCCCGCGATCGGCGGCGTGCTCGTGCTGGGCGACCGCGGCACCGGCAAGTCCACCGCCGTGCGCGCGCTCGCGGCCCTGCTGCCGCCGATGCGCGTCGTCGCCGGTTGCCCCTACCGCTGCGACCCTGCCGCCGACCGCTCCGGCTGCCCGCACTGTGCCGCGGCCGGCCTCGCCCGCCGCCCGCGCTCCGTGGAGGCGCCGGTGCCCACCGTGGACCTGCCGCTCGGCGCCACCGAGGACCGCATCGTGGGCGCGCTGGACCTGGAGCGCGCGCTCTCCACTGGCGAGAAACGCTTCGAGCCCGGCCTGCTGGCGCGCGCCAACCGCGGCTTCCTCTACATCGACGAGGTGAACCTGCTCGAGGACCACCTGGTCGACCTGCTGCTCGACGTCGCCGCCTCGGGCGAGAACGTCGTGGAGCGCGAGGGCCTGAGCGTGCGCCACCCCGCGCGCTTCGTGCTCGTCGGCAGCGGCAACCCCGAGGAGGGCGACCTGCGCCCGCAGCTGCTCGACCGCTTCGGCCTCGCCGTCGAGGTCGCGACCCCCACCGTGCTCGCCGAGCGCGTCGAGGTCCTGCGCCGACGCGACCGCTACGACACCGACCCCGCCGCCTTCCTCGACGCCTGGTCCGACGCGGAGCAGGCGCTCGGCGCACGCATCGCCGCCGGCCGCGCCCGCCTCGCCGCGACGCGCACCCCGGACACCGCGCTCGAGCTCGCAGCCCGCCTGTGCCTGTCGCTCGGCACAGACGGCCTGCGCGGCGAGCTGACCCTGCTGCGCGCCGCCCGCGCCCTGGCGGCGTTCGAGGGCGATCCCGAGGTCGCCACCCCCCACCTGCGCCGCGTCGCCGGGCCTGCGCTGCGCCATCGCTTGCGCCGCGCCCCGCTCGACGAGGCCGGCGCCACGCCCAGGGTCGAGCGCGCCGTCGCCGAGCTGTTCGGCCCCGCATGACCTTGGCCGACGCGTGGCAGGAAGCGCGGACCATCGTCCGGCTGTTCGCCCACGCCCCGGCCGGCAGCGTCGTGCACCTGCGCGGCCGCCCCGGCCCCGCGCGCGACCGCGTCCTGTCCCTCCTGCGCGACGCCCTGCCGCCCGGCGCGCCGTGGCGACGCTGCCCCGCCACGATCGGCGACGCCCGGCTGCTCGGCGGCCTCGACCTCGCCGCCACGTTGGCCGCCGGCCGGTCGGTGGCGGGGCGCGGCCTGCTCGCCGAGGCCGACGGCGGCGTCGTGCTGCTGGCCGGCGCGGAGCGTCTCGGCGCCGGCACCGCAGCCCTGCTCGCCGCCGCCCTGGACTCCGGCGAGGTTGCGGTGGAGCGCGACGGCTTCTCCCAACGTCACCCCGCCAGGATCGGCCTCGTGCTGTTCGACGAGGGCGACGAGGACGACGCGACGCTCCCCGCCGTGCTGGCCGACCGCGTGTCGTTCCGCCTCGACCTCGACGCCCTGCCGCGCGAGAAGCCGGGCGCGACCATCGCCCCCGCACGCCCCTTCGCACCCGCCGCGCCGCGGCCGGTCGCGCCGGCCCTGGCCGAAGCCCTGTGCGAGACCGCGACCGCGCTCGGCATCGGCTCCGCCCGCGCGACCCTGCTGGCCCTGCGCGCCGCGCGCGCCGCCGCGTCGCTCGCCGGCCGCGCCGAGCCGGACGAGGACGACGTGATCCTCGCCGCCCGCCTGGTGCTCGCCCCGCGCGCCACCTGCCTGCCGGCCCCCCCTGCCGCCGACGCCGACGACGCGCCCGCCCCTGATGCGCTCGACTCTGCCGCTGACACGCCGGCCTCCGCGCAGGACGAGGGCGGGGCAGGGGACCCCTCTCCCGAATCCGCAGACGGCCCGCCTCCCGACCTCCCTCCGCCCCCGGAAGCCGGCCCCTCCCGCGACACCCCCGCGACGGTGCTCGCCGCCACCCTCGCGTCCCTGCCGCCCAGCCTGCTCGCCCGCCTCGCCACCGCCGGCGCCCCGACCCGCGCCGCCGCAAGCGGCCGTGCCGCCGGGCGCCCCCGCGACAGCCTGCACGGGCGGCCCCACGGGAGCCGCCCCGGCCGCCCCGACGGCGGCGCGCGCCTCGACCTCGTCGCCACCCTGCGCGCCGCCGCTCCCCTGCAGGCGCTGCGCCGGCGCGACTCGCCCCCCGGCCACGCCCGCCGCCTGGAGATCCGCGCCGCCGACCTGCGCGTGCAGCGCCGCCAGTCCACGCCGCGCGCTACCACCGTGTTCGTCGTGGACGCGTCCGGCTCCGCCGCCCTGAACCGCCTCGCCGAGGCCAAGGGCGCCGTGGAGCTGCTCCTCGCCGAGTGCTACGTGCGCCGCGACCAGGTCGCCCTCCTCGCCTTCCGCGGCACCACGGCCGAGCTGCTCCTGCCCCCCACCGGCGCCCTCGCCCGTGCCCGCCGCTGCCTCGCCGCGCTCCCGGGCGGCGGCCCCACCCCGATCGCCGCCGGCCTCGACGCCGCCCTCGCGCTGGCCGACTCGCTGCGCCGGCGCGGCGCCGCCCCGCTGCTGGTGGTGCTGACCGACGGCCGCGCCAACATCGGCCGCGACGGCACCCCCGACCGCGCCCGCGCCACCGCCGACGCCCTCGACGCCGCCCGCCGCCTGCGCACCGCCGCACTCCCGTCTCTGCTGATCGACATCTCGCCCCGTCCGCAGCCGCAGGCCGCCGCCCTCGCCGACGCCATGGGCGCGCGCTCGCTGTTCCTGCCCCGCGCCGACGCCGCCGCCCTGTCCCGCGCAATCCGCCAGGCCGCGTGAAGGAAGGAAGCAAGGCCAGAGGCGCCGCCTCTGGACTCCGCCAAAGGCTGCGCCCTTGGAACGCACAACTTAAGTCAGGCCGGTCCAGGGGCGGCTCGCCCCTGGCGGGTTTGGGCAGGGCCCATGCTTGCTTCCTGCCTCGCGTGCCCCGTTGAGCGGCGCCCCCCGCTGGGACGTCGCCGGCCGCGACTGGCCCAACCGCGCGCACAGCCGCTTCGTCGACGCCGGCGGCCTGCGCTGGCACGTGCAGGTCCTGGGCGAGGGCCCGGTGCTCCTGCTGCTGCACGGCACCGGCGCCGCCACCCACTCTTGGCGCGCGCTCGCCCCGCTGCTGGCGCGCCGCTTCACCGTGGTGGCGCCCGACCTGCCCGGCCACGGCTTCACGGCGGCGCCTCCGGCCGAGGGCATGTCGCTCCCGGGCATGGCCCGCCTCGTCGCCGCCCTGCTCGGCGCGCTGCGCCTGCCGCCTGTCCTGGTCGCCGGCCACTCCGCCGGCGCCGCGGTGGGCGCGCAGATGGCGATCGACGGCCTGGTGCGGCCCGCCGCCCTGATGAGCCTCAACGGCGCGCTCCTGCCGCTGCCCGGCCGCGAGTCCGTGCTGTTCCCCGCCGCCGCCCGGCTGCTGTCCTCGCTGCCCGTGCTGCCCTGGATCGTCGCGCGCCAGGCCACGCAGCCGCTCGTCGACCGCATGCTGTCCGGCACCGGCTCGCGCCTCGACCCCCGCGACGCCCGCCTCTACGCCCGCCTGTTCGCCCAGCCGCGCCACGTCGCCGCCGCCCTGCGCATGATGGCGCGCTGGGACCTCAACGCCTTCGACATCGCCCGCCTCCGCGCCCCCCTTACGCTGGTCGCCGGCGAACGCGACGGCATGATCCCCCCCTCTGCTGCCCGCCAGGTCGCGGACATGCTGCCGGGCGCGCGCCTCGTGCTGCTGCCCGGCCTCGGCCACCTCGCCCACGAGGAGGACCCCGACCGCATCGCCGCCCTCCTCGGCGAGATGGCCGACGTGCACCTCCCGCCTGCCGCCGCATGACCGCGCTCTTCGCCAGCGGCCGCGTCGTCGACCTGATCCTGCTCCTCGTGCTGGCCGAGGCCGCCGCCCTGCTCGCCCTGCACCGCGCCACAGGCCGCGGCCCGCGACCCGCCGCGCTGCTGCCCAACCTCGCCGCCGGCGCCTGCCTGCTGCTCGCCCTGCGCTTCGGCCTGCGGGGCGCGGCGTGGCCGGTCCTGGCGCTGTGCCTGCTGGGCTCGCTCGCGGCGCACCTCGCGGACCTGCGGGCGCGTTGGGGAAAGCCAGCAAGGCCGGGCTCTGCCCGGACCCGCCAAAGGCCGGAGGCCTTTGGAAACCATTCCGATAAGCAAACGGGTTCTCAGGCCGGGCCCTGAGCGGAGCCCGGCGGCAGCGCCTCCGCCTACCCCCGCCGCGGCATCCGGAACGGCAGCATCGCTTGCGTCCACGGCGCGCGGAACCGGTCCAGGTCCACGCTCTCGTGCACCGCCTCCCCCCGCTGCCCCAGCAGCCGCGTGTCCAGCACCGAGCGCGCGTAGAACGGCGCGTCCACCAGCGGGCGCACCACGCGCGCGCCATCCCCCTCCGCCCGCGTGAACCGCGGCAGCCCCCACCGCGAGCGCGGCAGCGCCGCCACCTCCGGCGCCTCGAACCGCTCCACCCCCCCCGCCGCCCCGATCCGCAACGCCAGGCCGCGCGGCCCCCCGACCCGCGGCTCCGTGTCGTAGAGGATCGCCGTCTCCCCCCCGGCCAGCGGTGTGCGCGACCAGTCCCACCGCCGGAACCCCGCCTCCAGCGGCGCATCCCCGTCGTTGCTGTCCAGATACCCCGTGCCCACCCAGCTGAGCCCCGGCCGCTCCAGCGCCACCTCCACCCGCGCTCGCGGCGCCATCGGCCGCCAGCGATGCCGCCCCTCGCCGTCGATCTCCGCCGAGAACCCCGTCAGCGCCTCCGGCCTGACCCGCACCTCGCCGCGGATCGGCCGCCCCCACGGCACTGTGCGCTCGTCGAGCGTGAACACCAGCGACTCGCCATCCCAGCGCAGCGCGCTCGGCCCGATCTCCAGGTGCGCGGCGTCGCGCCGCACCTGTGCCGCACCACGCTCCGTCATCGCCCACCCCCCCGGCCGCCCGTACAGCGCCACGTTGAGCGTGCAGTGCCGCAGCGGGTCCGCCTGCGCCCCGCCCCGCCGCGCCCAGGCGTAGTAAGGCGAGAACACGCTGCCGAGGAACGCGATCAGCGTGATGCCGTGCCGCCCGTCCTCGCTCAGCCCGTCGACGTACCACCAGACGTAGCCGTTCGCCCCGACCGCGCCGTCGAAGCGAGGTCCTCCATCACCGCCGACGCCGCCAGCTGTCCCGACAGCGCCGCCATCGGCACCCCCGGCCCCGGATGCGTGCTCCCCCCCGCCAGGTAGAGCCCCGCGACCCGCGTCCGCGCCCCCGGCCTGCGGAACGACGCCGCCCACCCGTGCGAGCTCGGCCCGTAAAGCGCGCCCCCCGTCGCCGGGAACAGCCGCTCGAACTGCGCCGGCCCCGTCTGCGTCCCTTCCGCCACGCCCGGGATCGTCGAGGGCTCCAGCGCCAGCCCGCAGCGCCGCAGGTGGCTGAACGTCGCGTCCCGGCATCGGGCGATCTCCTTCTCGGTGGGCGGCGCGGAGTCCCCGCGCGCAGGGGCGTTGACCAGGCACAGCAGGCGCTCCGGCCCCGCCCCGGCAGCGTCGCCGTCCCCGGCCCCGCGATCCTGGGCGCAGACATAGACGGTGGGCGCGCCGGGCAGCCCGTGGCGCAGCGACTCGAACTCCGCCCGCTCGTCGGCCGAGAAGAACACCGTGTGCCGCAGCAGGGGAAACCCCGACGCGCGCGCCTCCATCGCCCAGGTCAGCGCCGACAGCGACCGCCGCGACGGCGGCGTGGGCGCCACGACCCCGCCGAGCGCCCCGAACTGCCCGCTCGCCAGCGCATTGGTGTCGGCGTTGCACACCACTGCGCCCGCCTCCACCACCTCGCCGTCCGCCAGCACCACGCCCCGCGCCCGCCCGTCGCGCACCACGACCTCGCGCACCACGGCCCCGCAGCGCACCGCCACGCCCAACTCCGCCGCCAGCGCCGCCAGCGCCTCCGCCAGCCGCTGCATCCCGCCGCGCACCAGCCACACCCCCTCGCTCTCCACGTGCGCCACCAGCATCAGCGTCGCCGGCGCCTGGAACGGCGAGGAGCCGCAATAGGTCGCATACCGCCCGAACATCTGCTGCAGCCTCGGATCGCGGAAATGCTGCCGCAGCGCGCGCGCCAGCGTGGTGAACGGGCTGATCCCCACGAGGTCGCGCACCCCCGCCCGCCGGACCAGCTCCGCGACATTGGGCCGCGTGGCGCACACGAAGCTCGGCCGCAGCGTGCGCCAGATCGCCGCCGCGCGCTCGCTGAACTCCACGAACCCGCGCGCCTCCGCGGCCCCAGCCATCCGCCCGATCGCGTCCGCCGAGCGCGCCCGGTCCGCGTGCAGGTCGAGCCGCGCGCCGTCCGGCCAGGCATGGCGCGCCAGCACCGACGCCGGCTCCAGCCCGACCCGCTCGCGCAGCCGCGCCCCGCCCGCCGCGAACAGCGCCTCGAACACCCAGTCCATGGTCAGCACCGTCGGCCCGCAGTCGATCGCGC
>JBPBQX010000131.1:0-9025 GCA_050955025.1 Janthinobacterium lividum | reverse complement strand
CCCGGCCGCGCATAGGTGAAGGGCTGCATGTCAGGCCGCCTTCCTGCTGTCGTCCGCGCCGGCCGCCACGTCGCGCACCGCCGCCACGATGTTCGGGTACGCCCCGCACCGGCACAGGTTGCCGCTCATGTACTCGCGCACCTCCGCGTCGGAGCGCGCGTGCCCCTCCTCGACGCACGACACCGCCGACATGATCTGCCCCGGCGTGCAGTAGCCGCACTGCATCGCGTCGTGCGCCACGAACGCCGCCTGCATCGGGTGCAGCGCCCCGTCCTCGCCCGCGAGCCCCTCGATGGTGCGCACCTCGCGCCCCTGCGCCGCTGCCGCCAGCACCAGGCACGACAGCTGCCGCCGCCCGTCCAGGTGCACCGTGCACGCCCCGCAGGTGCCGTGGTTGCATCCCACCTTGGTCCCCGTCAGCCCGAGGTGCTCGCGCAGCGCATCGAGCAGCGTCGTGCGCGGGTCCAGCGCCAGCACGTGGTCGCGTCCATTCACCCGCAGGCTGACCGGGATCGGCGTCTCCGGAGGCAGGTCGTCGGTCATGGCGGAATTCTCCATCTGTGTCGGCGGACAGCCGCGGCGGCTGAGCCCCATGTGGCCTCGCATCGCCGCGTGGCCACTCCCCGTCGACCCCAGACTGGCCCCGCACCTGGCCGAGCGCCAGCACGACCTTGCGTCCGGCGGAAAATCGTGGGCGCGTCAAGGCAGAAAGGAAGCAGTTCTTTCTTGAAAGAAAGAACCAAAGAACTTTGCACACCAGGAAGCAGAAGCGATGATGTGCCCCGAACCCAATAGGCAAAGTCTTTTTGCTTCTTTTTCTTCAGAAAAAGAAGACGCTTGCTTCTCCTACGGCGCCGGGTGCCCTGCCGCCTTTGCCGCGTCGATGCTGTCCAGTACCCCGGTGGCCATCGACAGCGCGTCCGCGCACTCCCCGTCGTCGCCTTCGTGGCCCGCGATGTCGGCGCGCTGGATCTGCTCCTGCAGCGCGGCCCGGCCCGGCGAGGGCGGCAGCGCCTCCGCGCGCGCCATCGCGGCCGCGGCGTCGTCGCGGCAGGCGGCGGCCGCCGGGAACGGGATCAGGACGGCGAGGACAGCGAACGCTGCGAGATGTGTCATGGGTGTGCTCCGGCGGGGAGGCGGGTTCCTTGGCTAGCGGGCCGCGCGCCGCCGTTCCACCCCGCCCGCGTGACACCTTCGCGCCGCCGCGTCCGCGAGCTGTCACGTAACGATCATCGCGCCGTCGCGGAGCCGCACCACCCGCCTTGCCATAGCTGCGTGGAGGACGGCCCGCGCAGGCTCCGCAGCCGTGCGCCGTCCCGATGCGGACCGCCCAGGGGAACTCAGGATGAAATGGACCATTCCAGCCGCGGCGCTCGCCGCGGCCTTCGCCGCCCAGGGCGCGCACGCGAGGTGCAACCTCGGCAGCAGCGCGATCAGGCACGTCGTCTACCTGCAGTTCGACAACGTCCATTACCTGCGCGACGTCCCGAACGTGCCGTCCGACCTCGAGCAGATGCCGACGCTGCTGAAGTTCCTGACCCGCAAGGGCATGCTGCTGACCAACGACCACACGCAGCTGATCTCGCACACTGCGAACGGCATCCTGACCTCGATCACGGGCGTCTACCCGGACCGCCTCGCCGCGGGCGCGGTCTCCAACACCTTCAACTACTACAACACGACGACGCTCTCGCCCGCGCACTCCAACTCGACCTTCGTCTACTGGACCGACCCGCTGGCCGGCGACAACGCCGCTGACGGCACGCCGAACCCGGGCGGCGACACGACGCCGGTGCTGCTCGCCGAGACCGGCCTGAACGCGCCGGCGCCCTGGGCGGCCTACACCCGCGCGGGCTGCGACTTCGGCGCCGCCGGCCTCGCCGACATGGACCTGGAGAACACCAACACCGACGTCGCCACGGTGTTCGGCCGCTCCTCCCCCGAGTACGCCGAAGGCACCAGCGCGTCGGCCACCACGCGCAACCAGGCGATCGCCGACTTCGAGGGCATCGCCGTCCACTGCGCGCCCGGCAGCGCGGTGTGCGCGGCCGCCTCCGCGGTGTCGAAGGTCTCGCCCGACCTGCTGCCGTCCGAGCCCGGCGGCTACGACAGCTACTCCGGCATCTTCGGCCACAAGTACGTGGTCCCCGCGCTCAAGCAGGTGCTCGGCCAGCCCTCCGACGGCACGCTTGCCGACCTCGACGGCAACGAGATCGGCTACCTCTCGGTCGCGGCCTCGGGCACCGAGCCCTCCTCCTCGATCCAGCCGGGCTTTCCCGGCTTCGACGGCCTGTTCCCCTCCGTCACGCTGTCCTACGCCGCGACCATGCTCGAGGCCGGCATCCCCGTCGTCTACGGCTACTTCGCCGACGCCCACGACCACCACTACGCGACCGCGGACGGCGTCAATCCGCAGGGCGCAGCCTACGCCTACGGCCCCGGCGAGCAGGGCTACGTCAACCAGCTCAAGCAGTACGACGCCGCCTTCAAGACGTTCTTCCGCCGGCTCAAGCGCGACGGCATCGACGAGACCAACACCCTGTTCGTCATCCTGGTCGAGGAGGGCGACAAGTTCGCCGGCAGCGCCCCGGTCCCCGCGAACTGCGACGGCGTGACGATCGCCTGCACCTACCCGGCCAACACCTACACCACGCCGCGCGTCGCCAAGGGCGAGCTCGACGTCAACATCGACCAGCTTCTGGCAACCCAGCGCGGCAACACGACGCCGTACAGCGTCCACACCGACCAGGCGCCGGCGTTCTGGCTCCCCGGCAAGCCCGCGCAGGGGGCGCCCGTCACCCGCCAGCTCGAGCGCGACCTGCTCGCGCTGACGGTGCAGGACCCCTACCTGGCCAACGCGACCATCCCGATGCTGACCGGCCTCGCCGACCAGGCCGCGCTGCGGATGCTGCACATGGTCACCGCCGACCCGCAGCGCACGCCCACCATGGTCGGCTTCGACTACGGCGACATCTACGCCGGCGCCGGCGCCGTGACGGCCTCGCTGCCGGGCTGCAGCGGCGCCGCGGTCTGCACCGGCCCGTCGTACGCCTGGAACCACGGCGGCACCACCGACGTCGTGCGCCAGACCTGGAGCGGCATGGTCGGGCCCGGCGTGAAGCCGGTCGGCATCGACCAGACCACCTGGGCGGACCACGTCGACACCCGCGCCACCATGTTCGCCCTGCTCGGGCTGAAGGACGACTACGCGCATGACGGGCGCGTCCTCGTCGAGAACCTCGACGCCGCCGCCCTGCCGGCGCCGATCCACGACATCGACACCTACGTCCGTCTGGCCGCCGCCTACAAGCAGCTCACCGCGCCGTTCGGCGCGGCCTCCACCGCGGGGCTGCGCGTGTCCACCGCGGCCCTGCGCACCGGCAGCGCCGCCGAGGACGGCCAGTACGCCGGCTACGTCGCCTTCATGCAGACCTACCTGGCAAGGCGCGACCCGCTCGTCGCGCAGATGAGGTCGATGCTGGGCGCAGCCGCGGCCGGGCAGAGCCTCAGCCCCGGCCAGGCGGCGGCGCTGACCGCGCAGGCCAACGCGCTGACCGCGCAGATCCAGGCCCAGGCGAACCTCACGGCGCACTAGGCGCCCGGGAGGAGGAAGGCCAGGGCTCTGCCCTGGACCCGCCAGGGGCAGCGCCCCTGGACCGGCCTCCGTGGGGAAACCAGGCGGTGCCTCGGGAGCTCGGGACCCTGAGTCGTGGTGTCCAGAGGCCCTGGCCTCTGGCGGGTCCGGGCAGAGCCCGGCCTTGCTCGCTTGTTGCGTGTCGGCCAGGCTCCCGCTTTGTTGCGTCCGCTCGCCCGATCCGCTATGTCGCGCCGCTTGTGCGCCGGCACCCCTGGAGGCCGGCGTTGCGCATTGGGAGCACACCATGGCCAGTTTCACGACGATCGAGGCCGAGGCGCGCGAGCGGGCAGGTAAGGGGGCGGCACGCGCGACTCGCAGGGCGGGGAAGGTTCCCGCCGTCATCTACGGAGCAAAGCAGCCGGCGACGCTGATCGCGCTCGACCCCCGCGCGGTGATGCGCGAGATGGTCCGCGGCGGCTGGCGCTCGCGCCTCTACGAGGTCACCGTCGGCGGCGAGACCACGCGCGCCCTGCTGCGCGAGGTCCAGCTCCACCCCGTCACCGACCGCCCCGAGCACGTCGACTTCCAGCGCCTCGCGCCGGGCGAGGAGATCCGCGTGTCCGTGCAGGTCGCGTTCCTCAACGAGGCGACCTCGCCCGGCCTGAAGCGCGGCGGCGTGCTCAACGTCGTGCGCCACACCGTCGAGGTGTTCGCCGACCCCGATCGCGTGCCGGAGCGCTTCGAGGTCGACCTCGGCACGCTCGACATCAACGACAACGTCCGCTGGCACAACCTGCTCGGCACGGAGGGCGTGCGCCCGACCATCGCCGACCGCGACTTCGTGGTCGCCACCGTCGCCTCGCCGTCCAAGCTGCCGGACGCGCCGGTCGACCCCAACGCGCCGGCAGCCGCCGCCGCCGCTCCCGCCGGCAAGGGCAAGGGCACCAAGGCTCCTGCCGCTCCTGCCGCCGCCGGCAAGGCACCCGCCAAGCCCGCCGCCAAGAAGTAAGGCGGAGCCGTGCTGCTCTGGGTCGGGCTCGGCAACCCCGAGCCCGACCAGGCCCGCCAGCGCCACAACATCGGCTTCATGGCGCTGGACCGCATCGCCCGCCGCCACGGCTTCTCGCCGTGGCGCAAGCGGTTCAAGGGCCTGGTCGCCGAGGGCAGCATCGGCCCGGAGCGCATCCTCGCGCTCAAGCCCGAGACCTACATGAACGACAGCGGCGAGTCGGTGCAGCCCGCCGCCGCCTTCTTCAAGGTCCCGGTCGAGGGCATCACCGCGTTCCACGACGAGCTGGACCTGCTCCCCGGCAAGGTCCGCATCAAGCGCGGCGGCGGCGCGGCCGGCCACAACGGCCTGCGCTCGATGGACCGCCGCCTCGGCTCGCCCGACTACTGGCGCGTCCGCCTCGGCATCGGCCACCCCGGCGCCAAGGAGCGCGTCACCGGCCACGTCCTCGGCGACTTCGCCAAGGTGGAGGGCCCCTGGCTCGACGCCCTGCTCGACGAGGTCGCCGCCCAGGCCGCGCTGCTCGTGGAAGGACACCCCGAGGAGTTCATGTCGCGGGTGGCGCTGGCCACGCAAGGCAAGTAAGGCCAGAGGCCCTGCCTCTGGACTCCGCCAAAGGCTGCGCCCTTGGAACGCGTCCCTTAAGTAGAGCCGGTCCAGGGGCGGCTCGCCCCTGGCGGGTTTGGGCAGAGCCCAACCTTGCTTCCTTCTGGAGTGCGCGAAGATGGGCTTCAACTGCGGCATCGTCGGCCTGCCCAACGTCGGCAAGTCCACGCTCTTCAACGCCCTGACCGCGACCGCCGCCGCGCAGGCCGCCAACTACCCGTTCTGCACGATCGAGCCCAACACCGGCCGCGTCGCCGTCCCCGACCCCCGCCTCGACACGCTCTCGGCCATAGGCAAGTCGCAGAAGACCGTGCCCACCAGCCTGGAGTTCGTCGACATCGCCGGCCTGGTGCGCGGCGCCTCCAAGGGCGAGGGCCTCGGCAACCAGTTCCTGGCCAACATCCGCGAAACCGACGCGATCATCCACGTCCTGCGCTGCTTCGAGGACCCCGACGTCACCCACGTCGAGGGCGCGATCGACCCGCTCCGCGACGCCGAGATCGTCGACACCGAGCTGATGCTCGCCGACCTGGAGAGCCTGGAGAAGCGCCTGCCCGCCTTCGTGAAGAAGGCCCGCGGCGGCGACCGCGACAGCCTCGCCGCCGTGGCCCTGATCGAGCCGATCGTCGCCGCCCTCCAGGAAGGCCGCCCCGCCCGCACCGCGATCGCGCCCGCCGACGCCGAGGCCGCCCGCCGCCTCAACCTGATGACCTCCAAGCCCGTCCTCTACGTCTGCAACGTCGAGGAGTCCGCCGCCGCCGCCGGCAACGCCCTGTCCGCCCGCGTCGCCGAGCGCGCGGCCGCAGAGGGCGCCGGCGTGGTCGTGGTCTCCGCCGCCATCGAGGCCGAGGTCAGCCAGCTCCCCGCCGCCGACCGCACCGAGTTCCTCGACGGCCTGGGCCTGAGCGACAGCGGCCTCGACCGCGTGATCCGCGCCGGCTACGCGCTGCTCGGCCTGGTGACCTACTTCACCTGCGGCCCCAAGGAGAGCCGCGCCTGGACCATCACCCGCGGCACCAAGGCGCCACAGGCCGCAGCCGTGATCCACAACGACTTCGAGCGCGGCTTCATCGCCTGCGAGACCATCGCCTACGACGAATTCGTCGCCTGCAAGGGCGAGGCCGGCGCCAAGGAGGCGGGGAAGATGCGCGTCGAGGGCCGCGACTACACCGTGCGCGACGGCGACGTCCTCCTGTTCCGCTTCAACGTCTGAAGGAAGCAAGGCCAGAGGCTCTGCCTCTGGACTCCGCCAAAGGCTGCGCCCTTGGAACGCACACCTTAAGTCAGGCCAGTCCAGGGCGGCTCGCCCTGGCGGGTCCGGGCAGAGCCCGGCCTTGCTTCCTGCCGCCGCCCACATACCCCCGCACTTGAATGCATGAACCAGGGCAGAAACCCTGGCCTTCCCGCCGCGGCCCTGCCTAGGCTCCCCGCAATGCCACGGCCACCAAGGCCGGGTACCCACGGGAGCAACCATCCAAGTGCCGTCCATCCTCGCGCGAGAGCGCACCGTCGCCGGGCCCGGCTTCAACCGCTGGCTCGTCCCCCCCGCAGCCCTGTGCGTCCACCTCTCCATCGGCTCCGTCTACGCGTTCAGCGTGTTCAACCTGCCGCTGACCCGCCTCCTCGGCGGCGCCACCTCGGCCCCCGACGACTGGACGCTCAAGGGCCTGGGCTGGATCTTCTCCATCGCCATCGCCTTCCTCGGCATCGCGTCCGCGCTGTTCGGCGGCTGGCTCGACCGCGTGGGTCCGCGCCGCGCCATGGTCACTGCGGCGCTGTGCTTCGGCGGCGGCCTGCTCGTCGCCTCGCTGGGCATCGCGCAGCACCGGCTCTGGCTGCTCTACCTCGGCTACGGCGTGCTAGGCGGCTGCGGCCTCGGCCTGGGCTACATCTCCCCGGTCAAGACCCTGATGAGCTGGTTTCCCGACCGCCCCGGCATGGCCACCGGCCTGGCCATCATGGGCTTCGGCGGCGGCGCCATGATCGCCTCCCCGCTGTCCGTCATGCTGATGGACGCCTACGGCACCCCCGGCCACCTCGGCGTGGCGCAGACCTTCGCCACCCTCGGCCTCGGCTACGCCGCGTTCATGCTGGTCGGCGCCGCCATCGTCCGCGTCCCGGCCGCCGGCTGGGCGCCTCCCGGCTACGTGCCCCGCGCCACCGCCCTGCGCGCCGCCAACATCCCCGCCATGACCCAGTACGAGGCGGTGAAGACGCGCCAGTTCTGGCTGATCTGGGCGGTGCTCTGCCTCAACGTCACCGCCGGCATCGGCGTGCTGGAGCAGGCCTCCGCGATGAGCCAGGAGATGTTCCCCGGCCGCATCACGCCGACCGCCGCCGCCGGCTTCGTCGGCCTGCTCAGCCTGTTCAACATGGGCGGCCGCTTCCTGTGGGCGTCCGCCTCCGACCGCCTCGGCCGCAAGGCCACCTACGCGATCTTCTTCACCCTCGGCTTCGTGCTCTACGCCCTGGTCCCCTCGGTCGGGCGCAGCGGCAACATCGCCCTCTTCGTGCTCTGCTACGGCGTGATCCTGAGCATGTACGGCGGCGGCTTCGCGACCGTGCCCGCCTACCTGCGCGACATCTTCGGCCTGCAGTACGTCGGCGCCATCCACGGCCGCCTGCTCACCGCCTGGTCCGTCGCCGGCGTGCTCGGCCCCGTCCTGGTGAACTACCTGCGGGCCTGGCAGATCGACAGCGGCGTCCCCAGGGCCGAGGCCTACACCGTGACCATGTACGTCATGGCGGCCCTCCTGCTCTGCGGCCTGGTCTGCAACCTGCTGATCCGTCCCCTGCGCGAGGACGACCGCGACATCGCCCCCGGCCTCGTCCTGGGAGCCCGGTCATGAGCGCCCTCCGCGTGGCCCTCTACTGGGCGATCGCCGGCCTGCCCCTGCTCTGGGGCGTCTGGCACACCGTGCAGAACGCCCTGAAGCTGTTCGGCTGACGGCGACGGAACCCGCCCGCCGGCAGGCGGGTTCCAGGTGCTCTGCCGTCCGGCAGGGTCCGGCGGAAACGCCCCCGGCCACCTCTCCAGGAGCCAGCCATGTCAGAAACCCCCGTGCACGACTGGGTCATGCCGCGCCTCCAGGCCCTGGTGGACGAGGCCATCGCCGCCGGCTTCGACTCCCTGACCGTGACCGCCGTGATCACCGACATCCTCGCCAGCACCAACCTCGACCACGAGCCCCCGACCGTCCCCGAGCCCGCCTAGCAGAAAGCAAGGTTGAGGCTCTGCCTCAAACTCCGCCAAAGGCTCGCCTTTGGAATCCGATACTTAAGTGAGGCCAGTCCAGGGCGGCTCGCCCTGGCGGGTCCGGGCAGAGCCCGGCCTTCCTTGCCTCCGCCTATCCTTCCCGCCGCCAGAGAAACGTCAGCTCGTGCTTGTTGTGGAACAGGTGCACGAGCCGCCCACCCGGGATCGCCGCGAACCCCTCGGCCGCCGCGTGGTCCGTCTCCCCCTGGAACTTCACGGTGCACACGACGCGCGCCACCCGCCCCGACGCGATCCACCGCGACACCAGCGCCAGCAGCCTCTCCGGGTACGCGATGATGTCGGAGAACAGCCAGTCCACCGGCGCCACCGCCTCCGGCTCCAGCGCGAACGCGCTCTCCCGAAGCATCGCCACCCCCGGCATCGCCGCGACCTTGTCCGCGAGCGGCGCCCGGTCCACCGCCACCACGCCTGCCCCCAGCGACGCGATCGCCCACGTCCACCCCCCCGGCGACGCCCCGAGGTCCAGGCACGTCTGGCCCGCCCGCGGCCAGTCCCGCCACACCGCGCACGCCTCCCACAGCTTCAGGTAGGCCCGGCTCGGCGGCCCGATGTGGTC
>JBPBQX010000130.1:0-9067 GCA_050955025.1 Janthinobacterium lividum | reverse complement strand
GACGGCGCGGTGTTCATCATCGAGGGCGTGGCCGGCGTGCAGCCGCAGTCCGAGACCAACTGGCGCCTGGCCGACCGCTACAACGTCCCGCGCCTGATCTTCATCAACAAGCTCGACCGCACCGGCGCCGACTTCTACCGCGCCTTCGACACGCTGAAGGAGAAGCTCGACATCGTGGCGCTGCCCCTGCAGCTGCCGATCGGCATCGAGGAGAACTTCATCGGCGTCGTCGACCTCGTCGAGATGAAGGCGATCATCTGGGAAGGCGGCGAGCTGGGCGCGAAGTTCCACGACGAGCCCATCCCCGAGGACCTGATGGAGCGCGCGAAGGAGGCCCGCCAGCTCCTGCTCGACACGGCGCTCGCCGTCGACGACGAGGGCATGGAGGAGTACTTCGAGCACGGCGACGTGGGCGTGGCCACGCTGAAGCGCGCCATCAAGGCCGGCACGATCTCGGGCGCCTTCCGCCCGGTGATGTGCGGCACCGCGTTCAAGAACAAGGGCGTGCAGCCCCTGCTCGACGGCGTGCTCGACTACCTGCCGAGCCCGATCGACGTCCCCGGCATCAAGGTCGCCGCCGACGAGGACGAGGAGGACACCCCCGAGAACTCGGCCAAGCGCCGCGTGATCCCGGCCAACCCCGACGCGCCCTTCGCCGGCCTGGCGTTCAAGATCATCAACGACAAGTACGGCACCCTGACCTTCGTGCGCGTCTACGCGGGCACGCTGAAGTCCGGCGACACCGTGATGAACACGACCAAGGACCACCGCGAGCGCATCGGCCGCATGTTCCAGATGCACGCCGACAAGCGCGCCGAGATCAAGGAGGTGCACGCCGGCGACATCGCCGCCTTCGTGGGCCTGAAGGACACCGGCACCGGCGACACGCTGGCCGGCGCCGAGGACCCCGTGGTGCTGGAGCGCATGGCCTTCCCGATCCCCGTGATCGACATCTCCGTCGAGCCCAAGACCAAGGAGGCGGTCGAGAAGATGACGATCGGCCTGCAGAAGCTCGCCGGCGAGGACCCCAGCCTGCGCCTCAAGACCGACCAGGAATCCGGCCAGACCATCCTCTCCGGCATGGGCGAACTGCACCTCGAGATCATCGTCGACCGCCTGCGCCGCGAGTACGGCGTGGACTGCAACATCGGCGCCCCGCAGGTCGCCTACCGCGAGACCATCTCGAAGTCCCACACCGAGACCTACACCCACAAGAAGCAGTCGGGCGGCTCCGGCCAGTACGCCGAGGTCAAGGTCACCTTCGAGCCCCTGGAGCGCAACGCCGGCGTCGTGTTCCAGAACTCCGTCGTCGGCGGCGCGATCCCCAAGGAGTACGTGCCGGCCGTCGAGAAGGGCATCCGCGTCCAGGCCGACACCGGCGTGCTCGCCGGCTTCCCGACCGTGGACTTCAAGTACACGCTGATCGATGGGAAATACCACGACGTCGACTCCTCGGCGCTCGCCTTCGAGATCGCGTCCAAGGCCTGCTTCCGCGAGGGCATGAAGAAGGCCGGCCCGACCATCCTCGAGCCGATCATGGACGTCGAGGTCACGACGCCGCAGGACCACGTCGGCGACGTCGTGGGCGACCTCAACCGCCGCCGCGGCACCATCCAGGCGCAGGAGAGTGCCGGCTCCACCGTCACCGTCCGCGCGCAGGTGCCGCTCAAGGAGATGTTCGGCTACATCTCCCAGCTCCGCTCCATGACGAAGGGCCGCGCGTCCTTCACCATGCAGTTCCACCACTACGACCCCGTCCCGCGCAACGTCGCGGACGAGATCATGAAGCAGTCCGCCTAGACCTCGTCGTGCCGAAGCAAGGCCAGGGCGCTGCCCTGGACCCGCCAGGGCGAGCCGCCCTGGACTGGCTCTACTTAGGGGCGCGTTCCAAGGGCGCAGCCTTTGGCGGAGTCCAGAGGCAGCGCCTCTGGCCTTGCTTGCTCCTCCTGCTCGCCGCCGCCGCCCCCCCCGCCTTCACGCAGGGCCGCGCCGTCCTGCGCCCCGGCGTCGCCACCCTCGACCCCCGCGTCCCCGTCGACGTCGCCCGCCCTCCCTGGCGCGGCGTGGTCCGCGTGCAGACCGAGCTCGGCACCCGCTGCACCGGCTTCCTCCTGGCCCCCGCGAGCGTCGTCACCGCCGCCCACTGCCTGTTCTCCGAGACCAGCCGCCACTTCGTGCAGCCCTCCTCCGTCCACGTCCTGAGCGGCTACACCGTGGGCCGCTACGACGGCCACGCTCGCGTCACCGCGTTCCACGTCACCCCCGGCTACGACCCGCTCGACGAGACGCGCACCGCCGGCGCCGACTGGGCCGTCCTCACGCTCGACGCCCCCCTCGGCACCCCCGACCGCCTCCTCCCCCTGGCCGACGCGTCCGCGCCCGCCGGCACCGACATCACCCTCGGCGGCTACGGCCAGGACCGCGAGGAACGCCTCCAGGCCGACCTGCACTGCCGCATCCTCGCGACCACCACCGACGGCGGAGGCCGCCCCCTCCTGCGCCACGGCTGCAGCGCCACCCGCGGCACCAGCGGCGCGCCCCTCCTCGCCCGCGCCCCGGACGGCACCTGGCGCATCGTCGGCGTCAACGTCGCCGCCGACCAGGACGGCGCGGGCGGCATCGCCCTGCCCCTGTCGGCCACGAAATAGAAGCAAGAAAGCAGCTCTTTTTTGAAAAAAAGAGCCAAGAAACTTTGCTACTAAAGACCTTTACTTAAGTCATAAAGTCTTTTTGCTTCTTTTTCTTCAGAAAAAGAAGACGCTTACTTCCTCAGGAACCCCACCACGGCGTCCCCGAACCCCACGGGATCCTCCGCGTGCAGCCAGTGCCCCGCCCCCGCCAGCGCCGCGAACCGCACGTCCCCGAACGCCCGCCCGAACGCCGCCCGCCCCGCCTCGCCGACATAGTCCGACCGCCCCCCCTCGACCACGAGCACCGGCCCGCCATACCGCCCCGCGGCCTCCCACCCCTCGACCTCCGGCAACCCCGCCGCGATCTCCGCGAGCCCGAACCGCCACCCCCCCGGCACCCGGTTCTGCATCAGGAACGCCCGCACCCCCGCATCCGGCACAACCCCCACAAGCATCGCGTCCGCCTCCCCCCGCGACGCCCCCCCGGGCACCCGCAGCATCGCCTCCGCGTACGCCCGGAAGTGCGGCGGATACGCCACCGGCGCGATGTCCGCGACCACCAGCCGCGCCACCCGTCCCGGCGACGCCCCCGCCAGCGCCATCGCCACCTTGCCCCCCATCGAGTGCCCGAGCACCGCCGCCACGCCCACCCCCAGCGCGTCCAGCGTCTCCGCCACGTCCCCCGCCATCACGGGATACGCCATGCCCGCCGCATGCCCGCTCCCCCCGTGGTTGCGCAGGTCGAGCGACACCGCGGAGAACCCCTCCGCCACCAGCCGCCGCGCCACCACGCCCAGCGTCCGCCCCGACCCGAACAGACCGTGCAGCAGCACCACCGCGGGCCCCTCGCCGGCCCGCACGGCATGCAGGATCACGCCACGCGCAGCATGATCTTGCCGACGTGCGTGCTCCCCTCCATCAGCGCGTGCGCCTCCGAAACCTCCGCCAGGTCGAACACCCGCTCGACCACCGGCGCGCACCGCCCCGCCGACAGCGCCGGCCACACCCGCTCGCGCAGCGCGTCCGCGATCGCCGCCTTCTCCCCCGCCGTGCGCGGCCGCATCGTCGACCCCGTCACCACCAGCCGCCGCCGCATGATCGCCGACAGGTCCATCTCCTTGACCACCGACCCCCGCAGGAACGCGATCAGCACCAGCCGCCCCCCGTCCGCCAGGCAGCGCAGGTTCCCCGGCGTGTAGTCCCCGCCCACCATGTCGAGCACGACGTCCACGCCCCGCCCCCCGGTGAACGCCCGCACCACTTCCACGAAGTCCGCGTCCCGGTAGTTCACCGCCAGCGACGCCCCCAGCCGCTCGCACGCCGCGCACTTCGCGGCCGACCCCGCCGTGACCAGCACCGTCGCGCCCATCTCCACGCCGAGCTGGATCGCCGTGACCCCGATCCCGCTGCTCCCCCCGTGCACGAGCGCGACCTGCCCCGCCCGCAGCCCCCCGATCCCGAACAGGTTCGCCCACACCGTGAACAGGTTCTCCGGCAGCGCCGCCGCCCGCACCGCGTCGTACCCCGCCGGCCACGAGAGGCACTGCCCCGCCGGCGCGACGCAGAACTCCGCATACCCCCCGCCGTTGACCAGCGCGCACACGCGCTCCCCCACGCGCCACCCCGCCACGCCCTCGCCCAGCGCCACGACCTCGCCCGCGACCTCCAGCCCCAGCCGCGGGCACGCCCCGGGCGGCGGCGGGTACGCCCCCTGGCGCTGCGCCACGTCCGGCCGGTTCACCCCCGCCGCCTCCACCCGCACCAGGACCTCGCCCGGCCCCGCCACCGGCACCGGCCCGTCCTCGACGCGCATGACCTCCGGCCCGCCTGGCGCCGCCACGACCACCTGGCGCATCGTGCGCGGCACGTCCTGACCCATCGTGCGCGGCACCGTCACCGTCACCCTAGCGCGCCATCATCGGCTCGGGCGGCAGGTCGCCCGGGATCGGCACGCCCTCCGGCGGCTCCTCGACCGGCACCGGCAGGTCCGGGTCCGGCGGCACGATCGGCGGCCCCGTGGGCGGCATCGGGTCCGGCATCTGCGCCCGCCACGCCCCGCCGCCCTGCACCAGACTGTCGCGCATCACGCCGCCCTCCTTGGTGGTCCCGCACACACAACACGCCGCCCCGCCCCGCGTTGCCAGGAAGCAAGGTCGAGGCTCCGCCTCAAACTCCGCCAAAGGCTGCGCCCTTGGAACGCATCCCCTAGGAAGGCCGGTCCAGGGGCGGCTCGCCCCTGGCGGGTTTGGGCAGAGCCCATGCTTGCCTGCTACCCCGCCAGCCGCTCCGTCGCCGCCCACACCCGCGCCCGCAGCCCCGCGTCCAGCGCCCGCCGGTTCGGCGCCACCGCCCCCCGCGCCTTGAGGTACTGTCCGCCCGCGACCCCCTCGGCCACGGCCGCGCGCACCGGCACCTCTGCCCCCTGCTCCGGCGTCAGCAGGAACGGCGACAGCGCCGCCCACCCGAGCTGCACGACGCCCCCCGCCCGCACGATCCCCGTCCGCACGCCCCCGGGGTGCACCACCACCGACACGACCCCGGGCTCGCGCTCCGCCCACTCGAACCCCGCCATCATCATCGCGAGCTTCGAGCGCCCGTACGCCCGCACCAGCCCCCACCCCCGCCGCAGCTCCAGGTCGTCCGGATCAATGGACGCCCGGTCCGACGACGAGGACCCCACGTTGACCACCCGCCCGCCACCCCCGGCCGCCCGCAGCGCCGGCATCAGCGCCCGCGTCAGCACGAACGGCGCCAGGTGGTTCACCGCCAGCACCACCTCGCGCCCCTCCGCCGTCACCTCGCGCCGGTCGCGGAACACCCCCGCATTGTTCACCAGCACCGCGAGCGCCCCGTGCCGCGCCGCCACCCGCTCCCCCAGCTCCCGCGCCGCCGCGAGGCTCGACAGGTCCGCGACCTCCCCCTCCGGCGCCGACCCCGGCGCCCGCTCCTCGACCCACGCCCGCGCCGCCTCCACCCGCCCCGCGTCCCGCCCCGCCAGCACGACGTGCCGCCCCGCCCGCGCCAGCCCGAGCGCGATCCACGGCCCGATGCCCCCGCTCGCCCCCGTGACCAGGGCAACCTCGCGTCGGGCGTGGGACAAATCCATGCGGAAGCTCCTCGGGCGAGCGGACAGGAAAGCAAGGTTGAGGCTCCGCCTCAAACTCCGCCAAAGGCTGCGCCCTTGGAACGCACCCCTTAAGGAAGGCCGGTCCAGGGCGAGGCTGGCCAAAGGTTCCGATGGCCCCCTTGGGCCATTGGGAGAGCCAGTCCAGGGCGGCTCGCCCTGGCGGGTCCGGGCAGAGCCCGGCCTTGCTTGCCTGCCTTGCGACGATTGCCCGCGCAATCCTGCGGAATCGCAGGTAGAAGCACTCACGGCGGGATCGCGCGCGAATCCGTCTGCCACGAACCCCGTGCAGCGGCCACCGCCGATGTCCTTCCTCTCGACCATACGCCGTGCCGCGCCCCAGGCCACCCGCCCGGGCCAGCCCCCCCGCGCGCCCAAGCCGCCGGGTGCCGTCTCCGGCCGCGCGCACGACCCGCACGCGCTGCGCGACTGGGTGCTGCACGCGCCGCAGAACCTGCGCGCCCTGGTCCGCGCCGACGAGCTCGGCCTCGTGGTGCTCGCCGCCGTCATCGGCATCGCCGCCGGCCTGGCCGTGGTCGCCATGAACGAGCTGACCCAGGACGCCCACCACCTCCTCTTCGCCACCAACGGCGAGCGCCTCTCCGGCCAGGTCAGCGTCGACCGCCTGCGCTGCATCCTCGTCCCCACCCTGGGCGGCCTCGCCGTGGGCCTGCTCGGCCTGGCCGTCGCCCGCTGGTGGCCCCGCCGCCCGGTCGACCCGATCGAGGCCAACGCCCTGTTCGGCGGCGCCATGTCCCTGTCCGACAGCCTCGTCGTGGTCGCCCAGACCCTGCTGTCCAACAGCGTCGGCGCGTCGATCGGCCTGGAGGCCGGCTACACCCAGATCGGCGCCGCCGTCGGCTCTAAGCTCGGCCGCTCCTTCCGCGTCCGGCGCAACGACCTGCGCCTGCTCGTCGGCTGCGGCGCCGCCGGCGCCATCGCGGCGGCCTTCAACGCCCCGCTCACCGGCGCCTTCTACGCCTTCGAGCTCGTGATCGGCACCTACTCGCTGGCCACGCTGGCCCCCGTCGTGGTCTCCGCCATCACCGCCGTCTTCGTGCTCCACGTCCTGAGCCCCACCGACCAGGCCTGGGCGCTGCGCCTGCCCACCACGATCGAGACCGTGGACTTCCTGCCCATCCTCGCCCTCGGCGTGGTCGCCGCGCTGTTCGGCATCGGCATCATGCGCGCCGTGACCATGACCGAGGCCGCCTTCCGCGCCTCGCGCGTGCCCTCCTGGCTGCGCCCCGCGATCGGCGGCCTCGCCGTCGGCCTGCTGGCCCTGGTCTCGCCCGCGGTGCTCTCCTCCGGCCATGCCGCCCTGCGCGTCGGCATCGACGCCCCCTACAGCCTCCAGCACATCGTGCTCCTGCTGGTGCTCAAGGCCGCCGCCTCGGCGATCTCCATCGGCTCCGGCTTCCGCGGCGGCCTGTTCTTCGCCTCGCTCTTCCTCGGCGCGCTGCTCGGCAAGTGCTTCGCCGCCCTGGTCGCGATGGCCACCGCGACCCAGGCCCTGCCCGCCATCGTCTACGCCCTGGTCGGCATGAGCGCGCTCGCCGTCGCCGTGGTCGGCGGCCCCCTCACCATGGCCTTCCTCGCCCTTGAGTCGACCGGAAGCCTGCCCATCACCGTCGCCGTGGTCGCCGCCTCGGTGATCTCCGCGGTCACGGTGCGCCGCACCTTCGGCTACTCCTTCGCCACCTGGCGCTTCCACCTGCGCGGCGAGGCCATCCGCTCCGCCGTCGACGTCGGCTGGGTGCGCTCCCTCTCCGTCGGTCGCATGATGCGCCGCGAGCTGCGCCGCGTCCGCTCGGACACCACCCTGGCGAGCTTCCGCCGCGACTTCCCGCTGGGCTCCTCCGCCGCCCTCATCGCCGTCGACGAGCGCGACGGGTACGCCGGGATGATCACCATCTCCGACGCCCACGCCGCCCCCGAGACCGCCACCCGCGTCAGCGAGATCGTCCACCACACCGAGACCGTGCTGCTCCCCGCCATGTCGGTGAAGGAGGCCGTCGCCATGTTCGAGACCGCCGAGGCCGACGCCCTCGCCGTGGTCGAGTCCACCGACTCCTCGCGCGTCATCGGCATCCTCACCGAACAGCACGCCCTGCGCCGCTACAGCGAGGAGCTCGACCGCCGCCGCCGCGAGCTCTCGGGCGAATAGGCAGGCCAGCCGAGCCAAGGCAAGGCAAGCCCGGGCTCTGCCCGGACCCGCCAGGGGCGAGCCGCCCCTGGACCGGCCCACGAAAGGCGCCCTTGCCGCCGTCCGCGCCGCGGCCCCCGACCGGGCTGCCAGGTCATGCGGTCGCCGCGTCCCCGGCTACGCTCGAGTCCGCCCGCAAAGCCCGCGCGAGCGGGACCGTGGCGTCCCGACAGCCGCTCCCGCTGGCCCGAACCGGACGGCGCACCTCCCCTCCCTGCCCCATACGGCGACACACGTGCCGTCCACACGCGTCCCGCCACGACTCCTGGCACGACCGACCCTGTCCCGCGGGACGTGCCTGTCCTGCGGCGCAGGACAGGACCCCCGAAAACCCCTGACTTGTCCTGCCGCGCAGGACAAATCAGGCCCGATCTGTCACGCCCCTCGTGACGGAATGGGCCGCATCCGTCCTGCCGCGCAGGACAATCTGCATGCCGCGCTGCGGAAAACGACCGTCCCGCCCGCCCCCTCCCGCCGAACCCGACGACCAGCTCCTCGGAACCAGGTGCGCGTTCTGCCGCGAATGACGCGCCTCCTTGCACGCCCCGGTCCGCTCTGCGCCGCGCAGCCCGGCCGCTCGAACACCCCGCAACCGGCCCCGGCCGGAACGGCGCCGAAACTCCCCGAACCCGCAGCCCGCCACCCTCTGATCCACTTGCCTTCAGTGCCGGTTTCCAAAGGCGAGCCTTTGGCGGAGTTTGAGGCAGAGCCTCAACCTTGCTTCCTGCCTCCGCTCACGCCCGCACTCCCTGCGACAACGCCACCCCTGCGACCGCAACCGCCATGCCCGCCACCTGCACCGGCGCGAGCACCTCGCCGAACGCCGCGAACGCCATCGCCGCGGCGACTGGCGGCACCAGGTAGAGCAGCGTGGCCACTCCTGCGACCGCGCCTCGCCGGATCAGCACTAGGAGCAGCGACACCGCCCCCACCGACAGCCCGAGCGACGCCCACAGCAGCCCTGCCCACGCCTGCCAGGACCCGTCGAACACCTGCGCCCCGCCCTCCAGCACGAGGGCCACCGGCGCCGTGACCGCGAGCGACGCCGCGTACTGCACCGCCAGCGCCGTGCGCAGGTCGCCTGCCCCGCCGGTGCGCTTCTGCCAG
>JBPBQX010000129.1:0-9181 GCA_050955025.1 Janthinobacterium lividum | reverse complement strand
GGTAGTTCATGAAGTAGACGGCGACGATCGCGATCATCAGGCCGGCGCCGGTGGAGACGAGCGCGTCGGCGATGCCGCCGGTGACCTCGGCGGGGCCGCCGTGGCTGGACAGCACGTTGAACGCCTGGATCATGCCGACGATGGTGCCGAACAGGCCCAGCAGCGGCGCGATCGTCACCGAGGTGTCGAGGATCCACATCAGGCGGGTCAGCCGCGGCATCGCCTCCATGATCTCCTCCTCGAGGTGGCCGTCCATCTCGTCGGCGCTGTCGCCGCCGGACGCGATCGCGGTGGCGACGAGGTGGCCCTGCAGGGTCTTGCCCTCGGTGCGGGCAATGGCGCGCAGGCCCTCGACGTCCTTGTAGCCGACGTTGCGCATGGCGGCGTGGACGCGCCGGCCGCTGCGCACGGTGCGCCCGAGCAGCCACAGGCGCTCGAGGCCGACCGCCAGCGTGAGCACGAACAGCAGCGGCATGATGGCGAGCAGCCCGCCGCTGAGGATGACGTAGTGCAGGATCTGGTCCAAGTCGGGATCTCCTGGTTCAGGCGCGTGGCGAGGGTCCGCTGGCCTTCTGGCCGTGGACGATCGCCGGCGCACCGGATGATGCTGTTGCGCCAGTCCAAGCAAGGGTTGTGCCATCAAGCAGCGGCACGGCGCATCTGGAAGCACTTGCAACACAAGCGCAATCGACGCGCAACCATTGCGCGCGGGCGCCCCGGGCGGGCCCTGCGCGCCGCCTGTGCAGGAGGCCTCGCATCTGCCCCCGCGGCCTGCAGCCCGCGCCGGCGCGGCGGCGCGGCGGCGCTGGGTGATTTCCTCCGCGGCGTCGTTGCTCTAGCGTCCGCCCGTGGTTCAAGGAGATCGCCGATGCGGCACACGACGTGGCTCGCCCTGCTCCTCTCGATCGGGTGCCGGCCGGCGATGGCCCAGTCCCCGCCCGCGGCGCCGGACGCGCCGTCCGACGCCGCAGGCGCCTGGTCGCCCGCGGAATGCGGGGCCGAGCCGGTGCGCCCGGTGCTCGATCTGAGCGACCGCGCCAAGTATAACCACAGTGCCGACGTGGTGAACGAGTACGAGGGCAAGGCGAAGGCCTGGGACGCCTGCGTGATGAAGCAGGCCAACACCGACATGGAGGCGATCAGCGCGGCCGCGAAGACCCGCATGGCCGGCATCAGCCACGAGGCCACGCAGATCCAGGCGCGGGTCTACGCCGGCTTCGGCGAGTACACGGCGCAGTTCAAGACGGCGCAGGAGCGCTTCGAGAAGGAGAAGTAGGAACTGGCGCCGCCGCCGGATCCCGCCCATCGTGCCGCGCCCTGGCGACCCTGCCCGGGGCGCGCCTCTGCGTGCCCCGACCAATCGAGATGGAGTTGTGTGATTTGACCCGTGTGTCCCTCGCCGTTGCCACCTGCCTCCTGCTGGGAGCGTGCGCCGCCACGCCGGATGCGGGCACCGGCGCCGCCGCCACGCCGGCCGCGGCGCCGGCCGCCGCCACCGCTGCCGCCGCGACGCCCGCGGCCACGGCCATGCCGGCCGACGCCGCCCTGAGCTGCGACCAGATCACCAGCCAGGTCGCGTCGCAGAACGCCATCGTGAACTCCGCCGGCGCCGCCTCGGCCGCAGCCCACAAGGGCTCCAGCACGTCGCAGACCGCGGGCGTCTCCGAGATGTCGGAGATGGACGCGGTGCGCGCGGCGGCGGCGGACAAGCGCGGCTTCGCGGCCACCCAGCGCGCCAACCAGCTCGTCGCGATGGGCAAGCAGAAGCACTGCTTCGCCAACTGAGGCACCCGGCGGGCGCGGCCTGTCCGGGGCGTCCCCCGGGCGGGCCGCGTCGTCGCCCGCGCGCCTGCCTTGCCTGCCCGGCGGATCGGCGTAGCCTTCGCGCGACCACCACGGGAGCCCGACCATGAGCCAGTCCGCCTCGGGCAAGATGCCCGCAACCCTGATCCCCGGCGACGGCATCGGTCCGGAGATCGTGGCCTCGGTGGTCGAGATCCTGGACGCGCTCGGCAGCCCGTTCGAGTGGGACGAGCAGCCCGCCGGCATGAGCGCCATCGCCACGATCGGCGACCCCATGCCTGACGTCACCGTGGACAGCATCCGGCGCACCAAGCTCGCGCTGAAGGGGCCGCTGACCACGCCGTCGGGCGGCGGGTTCCGCAGCGTCAACGTGCAGCTGCGCAAGGAATTCGAGCTGTTCGCCAACGTGCGGCCCGCGCTGACGCTGATCCCGGGTGGGCGGTTCGACGACATCGACATCGTGCTGATCCGCGAGAACCTTGACGGCTACTATGCGGCCTTCGAGCACTACATGCCGATCGGCGACGACCCGAAGGCTGTTGCCATGGCGGCGGGATTCAATACTCGTTCGGGCTGCCAGCGCATCATCCGCTATGCCTTCGAGTACGCGATCGCCCACGGCCGCAAGAAGGTCACGGTGGTGCACAAGGCGAACATCCTCAAGCTGCTGACCGGGATCTTCCTGGAGGCGGGGCGCGACATCGCCAAGGAGTACGAGGGCCGCGTCGAGATGGACGAGCGCATCGTCGACGCCTGCGCGATGCAGCTGGTGACCAATCCGTGGCAGTTCGACGTGATCGTCACGACCAACCTGTTCGGCGACATCCTGAGCGACCTGATCGCCGGGCTGATCGGCGGGCTGGGGCTGGCGCCCGGGGCCAACATCGGCAGGAACGCGGCGATCTTCGAGGCGGTGCACGGCTCGGCGCCGGACATCGCGGGCAAGGGGGTCGCCAACCCGCTGGCGCTGATGCTGGCGGCGGCGCAGATGCTCGACCACGTCGGCATGGGCGAGCGCGGCGACTCGCTGCGGCGCGCCATACGCCAGGCGGTGGTCGAGGACGGGGTGCGCACGCGCGACCTCGGCGGCACCGCGACGACGGCGGAGCTGACCGCCGGCCTGAAGCGGCGGCTCTAGGCGATGCGGCGCGCGACCCTGCGGGCGGCGGCGGCGCTGCTGGCGGGGCTGCTGGCGGCCGTGCCCGCGCGCGCGCGCCAGGGCGGGCCGCCGGCGGCAGGCGGGATGACGAGCGGGGACATGGCCAGCGGCGCGGGCGGCGCGCGTCCGGGAGCCCCGGCCGCGGGCGGGGTCGCATCGGCGCCGGGCGCCACCGCCGCGCCGCAGCGGCCGCAGGACGCGTCCCCCGCCACGCCGCCGGCGGGCGCGAACACGCCTTCGTCAGCAGCGCCCGCCAGGCGGTAGCGGCGCGCCCGTCTTCACGCTCCGTTAACGCCTGTCGCCTAACACTGGCGATGCAGCCGCACCCGCGATGCCCGCGATCCGTTCACGGATCCGGTCGATCCGCCGAACCGGAAGGAGCCAGGCGATGATCACGGCCTCGATGTCTGTCGCCAGCCGTCCCGATGCCCTGGCGATCCCGCCTGCGGTCGTGGCCGCAGGCGAAGCCGTCTCGAAGGTGCAGGCGGCGAAGCCGAACCCGACGTCGCAGCTCAACCTGACGCTGGGCATCACGGTGCTGACGTTCCATGACGCGTCCGGGCAGGTGGTTGCCACCACGCCGACGCAGCAGCAGCTCAACACCTACCTGCTGTTCGGGTCCGCGCAGCATCCCGCGTCCAGGTCGGCCGCCCCGTCGGACGGCGCGCCCGGGGTCGCGATGCTGGCCTGACCGGGCGCGCGGGGCGCGGGGGCGCCGCCGCGGCGAAACGCAGGCGTGGCGTGGCAAAGCCCGCGCGACCTTGTATCCTGTGCGGACATTCGCGCGCAGGGTCCACGATGTCGGTTCGGCTTGTCTTGGCGCTGCTGGCGCTGTTCGCGGCCTCGACGCCCGCACGAGCGGACACGCCCAAGGCGCGCGCCGACAGGATCGCGGCACAGGCGCAGCACGAGGTGGAGCGGCTCAAGGCGCTGGACCAGGACGCCCTCGTGCTCAAGCCGGTCGCCATCATGTGCCTCACGCTGCCGGAGCTGGAGCAGTGGGTGGTGGGCATCATGGCGCGCAAGCTCATCGACGTGGACGGATGCTACCCGTTCCAGAAGGCGGCGCGGGTGGCGGTGCTCGACTATCCCGGGCCGCTGAGCGTGCACGTGCGGCTCGTCGTGCCGCCGGACGCGCCGGGCGAGATCCGCGACATGGAGTTCTTCACGCTGCCGGCCCAGGTGGTGGCGCGCAGCCAGGTGGCACCGTCGCTGCTGCTCGACGCGCCCGCTCCCGCCGCGCCCGTTCCCGCCGCGCACTGAGCGCGGCTGCCTGCCGGCATGGCGGGTCGGGGCGTTCCGTCCTGCGCGGCAGGACAGATCGCCCCGTTCCGTCCTGCCGCGCAGGACAAATCACCCCCGTTCTGTCCTGCCGCGCAGGACGGAACGGGCCGTCCGAGGGGCGTTGTCCTGCGGCGCAGGACGGCGCAGGCCGGGCCGGGTTGCGCGGGCGACAGGGTCAAGCGCGATCAGCCGGTCCGGGCCGCGGCTGTCACTGTTCGTGAATTGACGCGGGCCGGCCGGTGCCGCGACGATCGGCGCGCCATCGAACAGGGGAGGGAATGGCGATGCGGCATCTGGTGTGCACCGGGATCGTGGCGGCGGCGCTCTGCGCGGCTTCGCCCAGGCCCGCCCAGGCGTGGGGCGGCGGCTTCCTGTTCGGCACGGCGCTCGGGCTCACGACCGGCGCGGTGGTCGGCTCCGCCCTCGCGCATCCCTACCCCTACGTCGTGGCGCCCCCGCCCTACGCGTATCCGCCGCCCTACGGCTACCCGCCGCCCTATGCCTATCCGCCGCCCTACGCTGCGCCGCTGGCCTACGGGTATCCGCCGCCGGCGCCCTACCCGTACCCGGCCCCTCCCGGCTATGGCTACCCGCCGCCTGCGCCCCGCCCCGTCGCGGGCTACGCCGTGCCGCCCGGCCAGGCCGGCACGGGCTACGCCGCAGCGGGCCCGGCGGCGCAGGCCGCGCCGGCCACACCCGCCTGCGGCACCGGGCGGTTCTTCAACACGCTCACGGGCAACTGCGACCGGCGCTGAGCGGCCGCCCGCCCCGGGCACGGCGCCGCCTCGGTCCGGGGCGGCGTGCGTGCGGGCGGGGCTAGTCGAGGAACTCGACGTCGCCGTCGTCGAGGTCGTAGCGGGCGCCCACGATTTTCAGGCGTCCCTGCTGCTGCGGCTCGATCAGCATCTGCTCGGTGGTGCGCAGCCGCTCCACGATGCGCAGCACGTTCTGCCGCACCGAGCGGTCCAGCAGGTCCTCGTCGCCGTCGCGCCGGGCGCGCAGCACCGCGGGGATGATCGGCTCGATCATCTGGCCGATGCTGCCGGGGTAGGTGGCGTCGTTCTGCACGACGTTGACGGCGGCCTGCACCGCGCCGCAGCGCTCGTGGCCCAGCACCACGATCAGCGGCGCGCCCAGCACGGCCACGCCGTACTCGATGCTGCCCATCGCGGCGAGGTCGACGACGTTGCCGGCGTTGCGCACGATGAACAGCTCGCCCAGGCCACGGCCGAACAGCAGCTCCGGCGGCACGCGGCTGTCCGAGCAGCCGACCAGCACGCAGAACGGCTGCTGGGCCTGCGCCAGCGCGGCACGGCGCTCAGCGCCGGTCTGCTGCGGCGGGATCGGGCTGCCGTCGCGGAACCGCCTGTTGCCCTCGCGCAGGATCGCGAGCGCCTCGTCGGGGGTCATCCTGGGGGTGGCGTCTGGCATGCGGGCGTCCTGCTCCTGGGGTGGGTGCCGCCGATCTTGATCCCGGATCGGCGGCGGGCGTCAACCGCGCGGAGAAGACAGCAAGCATGGGCTCTGCCCAAACCCGCAAAGGGTCCGAGGACCCTTTGATGCCTTGACTTAAGGGAAGCCATCCAAGGGGCTTCCCTTGGCGGAGTCCAGAGGCAGAGCCTCTGGCCTTGCCTTCCTGCGCCGTCGGTTCAGGCGGGGACGCGGGTGTGGGCGGTGCGGAACGAGACCAGGCGCTGCCGGCTGTCGCACCACAGCGAGAGGCGCACGCCCTTGATGCTTTCCCAGATGCCGATGGAGGGGGCGGACTGCAGCTCGGGGATCTCGCGGTAGGCCGAGGGCAGGCGGTAGTTCGGGATGCGCGAGGAGAGGTGGTGGACGTGGTGGTAGCCGATGTTGCCGGTCAGCCAGTGTAGCCAGCCCGGCAGGCGGTAGAACGAGCAGCCGAGCAGGGCGGCCTCCACGAACGACCACTCCGACGCGTTGCGCCAGTAGGTGTCCTCGTGCTGGTGCTGGACGAAGAACAGCCAGACGCCGACGGTGGCCGCGACCAGGTAGGCGGGCAGCCACACGGAGGTCACGGCCCACCAGCCGAGCAGGGCCATCAGGGCGCCGAAGAAGACGACGAGCGCCAGGTCGAGCAGCAGGATCGAGGCCATGGAACTGCCGCGCGCCTTGTCGCCGAGCCACAGCGGCAGGCGGTAGCGCAGCAGGAACACCCAGGCCGGCCCGATGCAGAACATCACGATCGGGTTGCGGTAGGCGCGGTAGAGGAGGCGCTGGCGCCGGCCGAGCGCCTGGTACTCGGCGACGGTGAGGGTGTCGACGTCGCCGAAGCCGCGCTTGTCGAGGTTGCCCGAGGTGGCGTGATGCTTGTCGTGGTCGCGACGCCAGTAGTCGAACGGCGTCAGCGTGAGGAAGGACAGGGCGCGGCCGATCCAGTCGCAGGCCGCGCGGCTGGGCAGGAAGGAGCGGTGGCCGCAGTCGTGCTGGATGATGAACACGCGCACCATGAGCAGGCCGGCGAGCGCCGAGAACGGCAGGCCGAGCACCCACGAGACGGTGTGCAGCGCGTGGGCCGCCACGATCAGCGCCGCGAACAGGCCGAGCGTGGTGGCGAGCTGCGCCATGGAGGAGGACACGACCGGGCGGGCATAGGGCGCGAGCCGCCTGTTCCACTGCGCCGAAGTCTGCTGCATGCCGCTCGCCCCGCTGGATGGTTCGCACGCGCGCAGCTCCGGGCGCGTCACCGGCCACCCCGAGGTGGGCGCCCCGCCGCAACCGGCAAGCCGCCCCGCCCGCGGGACGGACCGGGACTACCATCAAAGCCCGGAGGCCGGGAAGACGTTTGCGTGCGTGCGGGCGCCTACCAGCGCGTGTGGACGTGGGGCGCGACAAGCCGGTCGTAGGTGTCGCGCGCCGCCTGCATCGTCGCGTCGTCGAGCGGGGGCAGGTCGGCGGCGGCGGCGTTGGCGCGGGCCTGGGCGGCGTTGCGGGCGCCGGGGATGGCGACGCTCACCGCCTCGTCCATCAGGATCCAGCGCAGGGCGAACTGCGCCATCGTGGCGCCGCCGGGGACCAGCGGGCGCAGCTCCTCGACCGCGTCCAGCGCCACCTCGTAGGGCACGCCGGAGAAGGTTTCGCCCACGTCGAACGCCTCCCCGTTCCGGTTGAAGTTGCGGTGGTCGTCGGCGGCGAAGGTGCTGTCGCGCGTCAGCTTGCCGGTGAGCATGCCCGAGGCGAGCGGGACGCGCACGATCACGGCGACGCCACGCGCGTGGGCCTCGCGGAAGAAGCGTTCGGCCGGGCGCTGGCGGAACAGGTTGTGGATGATCTGGACGGAAGCCACGCTCTCGTGGCGGATCGCGCGCAGGGCCTCGTCCACGGTTTCCACCGACACGCCCCAGAACCGCGTCACGCCCGAGGCGACCAGGCCGTCCATCGCGGCGAACGCGCCGTGTCCCGGCTCGTAGACCGCGGGCGGGGGGCAATGGAGCTGCACCAGGTCGAGGCAGTCGACGCCGAGGTTCTCGCGGCTGCGGTCGGTGAAGCGGGCCAGGTTGTCCGCGGTGTAGCCCTCGGCGGTGTGGGGGTCGAGGCGGCGGCCGGCCTTGGTCGCCACCACCGGGCGCGGGCCCGGGCGGGCGGCCAGCACGTCGCGGATCAGGCGCTCGGAGCGGCCGTCGCCGTAGACGTCGGCGGTGTCGAGGAAGTCCGTGCCCGCGTCCAGCGCGGCGCCGAGGGCGGCGTGCGCGTCCTCGTCCGAGACGCTGCCCCAGGAGCCGCCGATCGCCCAGGCGCCGAAGCCGATCGGCGAGACGTCCCAGCCGGTGCGGCCGAACGGCCGTTTCTCGTGCGCCATCTTGGGCTCCGTGTTCTGGGGGGGGGGAAGGAAGGCTGGGCTCTGCCCAGACCCGCCAGGGCGAGCCGCCCTGGACTGGCGTTACTTAAGTTGTGCGTTCCAAGGGCGCAGCCTTTGGCGGAGCTCGAGGCGGAGCCTCGACCTTTCTTGGTTCAGCGCCGCTGGTTGTAGACGTCGACGCAGACGGCGCCGAGCAGGACGAGGCCCTTGATGACCTGCTGGTAGTCGATGCCGATGCCCAGGATCGACATGCCGTTGTTCATCACGCCCATGATGAAGGCGCCGATCACCGCGCCGACCACCGTGCCCACGCCGCCGTACGCCGAGGCGCCGCCGATGAAGCAGGCGGCGATCACGTCCAGCTCGAAGCCGAGGCCGGCCTTGGGGGTGGCGGTGTTCAGGCGGGCGGCGAACACCAGGCCGGCGAGTGCGGCGAGCATGCCCATGTTGACGAAGGTGAGGAAGACGAGGCGCTCGGTCTTCACGCCGGACAGCTTGGCGGCCTTCTCGTTGCCGCCGACGGCGTAGACCTGGCGGCCGGTGATCGTGCGGTTGGTGACGAAGGCGTAGAGCGCGATCAGCGCCAGCATGATGATGAGCACGTTGGGCAGGCCGCGGTGCGAGACGATCAGCCAGGTGAAGGCGAGGATCACCGCCGCCATCGCCGCGTTCTTGGCGAGGAACAGCGAGGCGGGCTCGGCGGCGATGCCGTGGCTGAGCTGGCGGGCGCGGGTGCGGGCGTTGAGGAACACCAGGGCCGCGACCACGGCGGCGCCGAGCGCCATGGACGAGACGTGCAGGCCGGAGGCGTCGGGCAGGAACTCGGGGACGAAGCCGGAGGACAGGCGCTGGAAGGACACCGGGAAGGGGCCGACGGACTGGCCGCCGAGCACGGTGAGCATCAGGCCCTTGAACACCAGCATCCCGGCCAGCGTCACGATGAAGGAGGGGATGCGGAAGTAGGCGACCCAGTAGCCCTGCGCGGCGCCGATGGCGGCGCCGGCGGCGAGGCAGACGACGGCGGCGAGGGGGTAGGGGACGTGGAACTGCACGATCATCACGGCGGCGAGCGCGCCGACGAAGCCGGCGACGGAGCCGACGGAGAGGTCGATGTG
>JBPBQX010000128.1:0-9708 GCA_050955025.1 Janthinobacterium lividum | reverse complement strand
CGTGGGAGATGGAGCGCACCGGCGGCTCCTTCGCCGAGCAGGTGATCCGGCCGACCGGGCTGATCGACCCGGTCACCGAGATCCGGCCCGTGGAGCACCAGGTCGACGACCTGCTCGCCGAGATACGGCTGACCACGAACCGGGGCGGGCGCGTGCTCGTCACCACGCTGACCAAGCGCATGAGCGAGGACCTCACCGACTACCTCACCGAGAACGGGGTCAAGGTGCGCTACCTGCACTCCGACGTGGACACGCTGGAGCGCATCGAGATCATCCGCGACCTGCGCCTCGGCGTGTTCGACGTGCTGATCGGCATCAACCTGCTGCGCGAGGGGCTCGACATCCCGGAGTGCATGCTCGTTGCCATCCTCGACGCGGACAAGGAGGGGTTTTTGCGTTCGCAGACCTCGCTGATCCAGACGATCGGGCGTGCGGCGCGCAACGTGGACGGGCGCGTGGTGCTGTATGCCGACGTGATGACGCGCTCGCTGCGCGCGGCCATCGAGGAGACGGCGCGGCGGCGGGAGAAGCAGGCGCTGTGGAACGAGGCGAACGGCATCACGCCGCAGTCGGTGCGCAAGCACATCGGCGAGGCGCTGAACTCGGTGTTCGAGCAGGACTACGTCACCGTGGCGCCGGTCAAGGACGTCGGCATCACCGACATGGTGGGCAAGGATCTCAAGTCCTCGCTGGCCGAGCTGGAGAAGCGCATGCGCGCCGCCGCCGCCGACCTGGAGTTCGAGACCGCGGCCCGGCTGCGCGACGAGATCAAGCGTCTCGAGGCGCTGGAGCTGGGCCTGCCCGCGCCCCCTGCCCCGGCGCAGCTCCGCACGAAGAAGGACCGCACGCCCGAGCCGCTCGGGCCGGGTGGTGGCGGCTACGACCCGGCGAAGATGAAGCGCGGGCGGCGCCGGGCATGAGCCAGTCCCGGCCGCGCCTGTCCTCGCGCCGCGGCGCCGCCCCGCCCGGCGCGCCGCGCGACCCGGCGCCGTCCGCGCGCCCGGACCTGCCCAGCCGCGTCATGCTGCGCATCCTGGAGAAGAAGACCAACGGCGGGCAGATGCCCACGGACCTGGCGCCGCTGCGGGCCATGACCAACACGCCGATGTCGCCGATCTGGCTGTCGCGCCTGCCGCTGGCGTCGGTGCGCGAGACCACGATCCCCGGCCCGGCCGGCCCGCTGGCGGCGCGGGTCTACAGGCCGCGCGGCGCGGTGCGGGGCACGCTGCTCTACCTGCACGGCGGGGGCTTCGTGCACTGCGGCCTGGATTCGCATGACGGCGTGTGCTGCCGGCTGGCGCGGGCGGCCGGCTGCGTGGTGGTGGCGCCGTCCTACCGCTTGGCGCCGGAGAACCCGTTCCCGGCGGCGCCCAACGACTGCCTGGCCGCGCTGCGCTGGGTTCTGGAGCACGTCGATACGCTGGGCGGGCGCGACGGCGGCGGGCAGCCGCTGGTTGCGGTGGGCGGCGACAGCGCCGGCGGCAACCTCGCGGCGGTCACCTGCCAGTCCGCGCACGCCCTAGGTCTGCCGCCACTGCGCTTCCAGCTCCTGTTCTATCCCGCGACCCACGGCATCGAGGACGTGCCCTCGCGCACCACCTACGCCCGCGGCTACTTCCTCACCGCGAAGCTGATGGAGTGGTACCGCGACCAGTACCTCGACCACGAGCGCCACCACGACGACCCCGCCTTTGCCCCCGCCCTGGGCGACCTGCGGGGCCTGGCGCCCGCGCTGGTGGTCACCGCGGAGTTCGACCCGCTGCACGACGAGGGCCTCCAGTACGCCGCCCTGCTGAACGACGTCGGCGTTCCCGCGCGCCACCACTGCTACCCTGGCACGATCCACGGCTTCGTGAGCTTCTATCCGATGATGCCGAAGGGCCGGCAGGCGCTCGCCGAGGCCGGGCGGGCGCTGCGAGAGGCCTTCGCCTGACGGCGGCCCCTGCCCCGCCATTGCGCAACGGCAACTCTCGTGCCGCTCGTCCGTCAAGCATCCACAAGAAACCGAGGAAACGCCCATGATCCGTCCGTTCCTGACCCTGGCGCTCGTCCTGGCCGCCACCCCCGTCCTCGCCCAGTCCGCGGGCAGCATGGGCACCGGCACCTCCGGCAGCGACTCCACCGGCCTGCAGACCAGCGTGCCGAGCGCGGTGCACGACAAGGCGGCGTCCGGCTCGTCCATGAGCGCGCCCTCCGGGTCCGGCGGCAGCACCACCTCGGGCGCCACCGACACCGGGACCGGCCCCGGCAACACGACCGGCGCGCAGACCAGCGTCACCAGCGCCGTGCAGAACCAGACGCCCGCCGGCTCGCCTGCGGCGCACTGACGGCGTGTCCGTGGTGGCGCAGCCGGGCATGGCGTCCATTGTCCCGGCTGCCTGCCACGTCCTGGCCGTGACAGCATGATTTCCGCCTCTGTGCCGCGTGCCGCCCTGGTCACTGGCGGGGCGCGGCGCCTTGGCCGCGCCATCGTCCTTGCCCTTGCAGGGGCGGGCTTCGACATCGCCCTGCATTTCCGCGGCAGCAGCGGCGAGGCCGACGCCACTGCGCGCGAGGTCGAAGCACTGGGGCGCCGGGTGCTTCTCCTGCAGGCAGACCTCGCCGACGAGGCCCAGGTCGCGCCGATGGTCGACCGTGCCACGGAGGGCCTCGGCCCGCTCGGCCTGCTCGTCAACAACGCCAGCCATTTCGTGCGCGACGAGTGGGACGACGCCACGCGCGGCGGCTGGGACGCCCATCTCGAGCCCAACCTGCGGGCGCCGTTCGTGCTGAGCCAGGCCTTCGCGCGCGCCCTGCCGGCCGCGGCGGAGGGCATGGTGCTCAACCTCGCCGACCAGCGCGTCTGGTCGCTGACCCCGCACTTCGTGTCCTACACCGTGTCCAAGGCCGGGCTCTGGGCGCTGACGCAGTCGCTTGCCCTAGCGCTTGCGCCGCGCATCCGGGTCAACGCCATCGGTCCCGGCCCGACCCTGCCCAGCGACCGCCAGACGGCCGAGCAGTTCGCCCGACAGTGCGCGTCCGTCCCCCTCGGCCACGGCACCAGCCCCGAGGAGGTGGCGCGCGCCGCCCTCGCGCTGCTGTCCCTGCCGTCGGTGACCGGGCAGATGCTGGCGCTCGACGGCGGGCAGCACCTGCAGTGGCACCCTGCGCCGCCGCACGGGGGGCCGCCGGAGGACTAGGCAAGGTCGAGGCTCTGCCTCGAGCTCCGCCAAGGGCCGGGCCCTTGGATCGCCTCCACTTAAGGGATGGGGATCCAAGGACCCCAGGTCCTTGGCGGGTCCGGGCGGAGCCCGGCCTTGCTTCCCTGGCACCGGGCTTGCAACCACCCATCCGGTTCCCGATGCTGGTCCTCCGGGGTCGCGGACCCGGGTGCAACAGCAGGACGCCGCCGATGCAGCATGTGAAATGGCTCGCCCTGCTGCCCTTCGCGGGCGTGCTGGGCGGCGCGTTCGTCCTGAACCGCACCACGCCGCTGGTCATGGGGATGCCGCTGCTGCTCGCCTGGCTGGTGCTGTGCGTGGTGCTCACCTCGGTGGTCATGGGGGTGATCTACCTGTGCGACCCGGCGAACCGCGCGGCCGCACATGCCCCCGACGGGGGGCCTCGCCCGTGAACGCCGCGCTGCTCATCATCGCGGCGTCCGTGGTGGTGGCGCTGGCACTCGGCCTGCGCGCGCGCTCGGGGCAGGAGATGAGCCTGGAGCAGTGGGCGGTCGGCGGCCGCGGCTTCGGCACCGCGCTCGTGTTCCTGCTGATGGCGGGCGAGATCTACACGACCTTCACCTTCCTCGGCGGCAGCGGCTGGGCCTACGGCAAGGGCGGGCCGGCGTACTACATCCTGTGCTACTCGACGCTGGCCTACGTCATCTCGTACTGGATGCTGCCGCCGATCTGGCGCTTCGCCACCGAGAACCGGCTGTACTCGCAGCCCGACTTCTTCGCCCGCAAGTACCGGAGCCCGGCGCTGGGCGTGGTGGTCGCCGTGGTCGGGCTCATCGCGCTGGTGCCCTACATGGTGCTGCAGCTCAAAGGGCTGGGCATCATCGTCGCCACCGCCTCCTACGGCACCATCCCGTCCACGGTGGCGGTGTGGATCGGCGTCGCGGTGCTCACGATCTACGTCATGGTGTCCGGCGTGCGCGGCTCCGCGTGGACCTCGGTGCTCAAGGACGCGATGATCCTGGTCGTCGTGGTGTTCCTCGGCATCTACCTGCCCGTGCACTTCTACGGCGGCTACGGCGCGATGTTCACCGCCATCGACACGGCCCACCCCGGCTTCCTCGCCTTGCCCGAGCGCGGCCAGAGCCCGGCCTGGTTCGGCTCCACGGTGCTGCTCACGGCGTTCGGCTTCTACATGTGGCCGCACACCTTCGCCTCGCTCTACACCGCGCGCGAGGAGGGCGTGTTCCGCCGCAACGCGGTGATCCTGCCGATCTACCAGCTCATCAACCTGTTCGTGTTCTTCGTGGGCTTCGCGGCCATCCTCCAGGTCCCGGGCCTCACCGGCGGCGCCGTCGACCTGTCGCTGTTCCGCGTCTCGATCCAGGCCTTTCCGACCTGGTTCGTCGGCGTGATCGGCGCGACCGGCGTGCTGACCGCGCTGGTGCCCGGCTCGATGATCCTGATGGCCGGCGCCACCCTGGTCGCCAACAACCTGTACCGTCCCGCCCGGCAGGGCGCCACCGAGGCGGAGATCTCGCGCGTCGCCAGGCTGATGGTGCCGGTCCTGGCCCTGGTCTGCGTCTGGTTCACGCTGAACGGCGGCGACACCATCGTCGCCCTGCTGCTCATGGGGTACGCTTTCGTCACGCAGCTCTTCCCCGCCCTGATCCTCAGCCTGGCGCCGCGCAACCCCGCCACTGCGGAAGGCGCCATCGCCGGCATCGTGGCCGGCGTCGCAGCCGTGGCGGTGATGACGGCCTACCACCTGACGCTGGCCGGGATGTTCCCCGGGCTGCCCGGGGTGATCCAGGACCTCAACGTCGGCATCGTCGCCATGGCGCTCAACGTCGCGGTGCTCGCGGGCGTGAGCGCCCTGACCACCGCACGGGCTCCGGTGCTGCAGGGGCGGTAGAGCCAGGCAAGGTCGAGGCGCTGCCTCGAGCTCCGCCAAAGGCTCGCCTTTGGAAACCCGCACTTAAGGTTCTCTCCCGATAGTGGGTCGGGACGGGGCGTCGTCGGGGAAGGCCTGAAGTGGCGGGTTTCCAAAGGCCTCAGGCCTTTGGCGGGTTCGGGCAGAGCCCGACCTTGCTTGCCTTGCCCGTGCCCGCTGCGGGATGGTGCGGGCCGTGCCGCGCCGGCACCACCAGGAGATCCGCATGAGCGGCAGCCAGCCCACCCGTCGCGGCCTCCTGCACGCCGGCGTTGCCACCGGCGGCCTGCTGCTCGGCGCCGCCGGGGCCGAGGCCGCCGTGCCCGGCCGAGGCGTCACGTCGCCGCCGCCCGCCGGGCCGTCCGCCAGCCTCGCCGCCGCCCAGATGCCGCAGGCGGTGTCGCGCCGCATCCGCGAGGAGTTCGGCCACCGCCTCGACCTGCGCGCCTTCATCCCCGCGAGCGTGACCGACACCGCGTCCGTTGACTGCTCGCCCTACATCGCCCAGGCGCTGGCCGCGCTGAACGACAAGCGCGGCCGCCTCGACATCGGCGACCAGTTCTACCTGGTGGCCTCGCCGATCCTGACCGGCGACTACAGCGTGTTCATCCATGGCGACGGCGCGGACGTGTGCGGCTTCATCGGCACCAGCACCGACGCGGTGATCGCCCACCGGCCGGCCGCGGACAACCTGCTCGGCGTGCTCTTCGGCGAGGACTTCTCGGTCCGCAGCGCGGCGCCCACGCCCACGCGCTTCGGGATCGACGTCAAGTACCCGGTCGACGCCGCCATCGTCACCGACCACGAGGGCAACCGCGGCTTCGCGCGCGATGGCGCCTCCTCGCCCACGGGGAAGAGCGCCTCGGACTCGACGCAGCAGGCCAAGCCCGGCGTGATGCTCCGCCGCGTCAAGGTGCTCAGCAACCAGGACGGCAGCTCGGCGGCGGCGAGCTTCCGGACCGCGCTGCGGCTGTACGGCGCGACCGTGTGCCTGATCGACGACTTCGTCGCCACCGCGAACCCGGGCGGCGTGCCGGACACCTACGGGATCGAGCTGGGCGGCTACACGCGTGCCGTGCGCATCGAGTCGCCGGACCTGGAGAACTTCCACATCGCCGTGGCTCCGACGTCGTACTGGGAGGGCATCACCATCAACCGCCCGCAGGCGACCAACGTCGGCCACCTGTGGCGCTCGCCCAACGCCGGGACGAAGGACTACGTGCCGCTGGGCATCAAGGGCGGCTCGGGCGACGAGGTGAACATCATCAACGCCGGCGAGGTCGTCTGCCTGGACACCGCGGTCCACGTCTACCGGGCGTTCCGCACCTTCATCTCCGGCTGCCACCTGGAGACCGACTGGCGCCCGGGCGTCACGCCGAAGCCGGTCGTCATCATCGAGGACAGCGAGGAGACCAGGCTGCTCGACTGCTTCGTGGTGCAGGGCGACCCGGTGCCCGGCCGGACCTCGATCGCGGTCCACGTCACCGGCCAGGCGGGCGGCGGCAACCAGGTGCACATCCACGACGTCGCCTGCCGCGCCGGCTGGATCGAGTTCGACGACAAGACCTACTTCTGCAACTCGGGCGGCTGCACCGCCCTGATCGGCGACGGGCCGCACAACGACAGCATGCCCGCCGTGGTCGACCACGGCACCGGCAACGTCGTCAGCTACGACATGCCGAAGTCGGAGGCCCCCGGCCGGCATGTCGTCAACAACCTCGAGATCAGCGGCACGCTGACCGGCGCCGGCGGGCAGGTCTTCGTTCCCTCCGCGCTCACCCAGGTCACGGGCAGCGGCTTCGTGACGACGGCGGGGCGGGGCGTGCTGCTGCCGTTCTCAGAGGCGCTTGCCAACCCCGGCCACGCCTTCGACACCGCCACCCACGTCTACACGGTGCCCGAGACCGGCCACTACGAGGTCCACGTCGACGTGGACACGGCGGAAGGCACGCCGCCGGTCTCGCAGGTCGGCCTCACCGTCGGGCGCGCCACCAAGTGGGGCAACTCCGGCGTGCACAGGACCACGATCGCGGCCACGATCCACGACCACTTCGACGCGGGGGCCCGCGTGGGCGCCTATGTCCACACAAGCGTGCCGATCACGCTGGACGGCATGACGCTGGTGATCCGGCGCGTCGGGTGAAGAAAGCATGGGCTCTGCCCAAACCCGCAAAGGGCCGGGAGGCCCTTTGATCCCTTGACTTAAGTAGAGGCGATCCAAGGGCCCAGCCCTTGGCGGAGTTCGAGGCAGAGCCTCGACCTTGCTTCCTACGCTGCCTGCTCCATCGGCCCCGAGAACAGGAAGTCCACGTCGTCAACGCCGAGCCCGCCCAGGTCGCTGGTCTCGTCGAACGCGATCCCCGCCAGCTCCGCCTTGCGCTGCTGCAGCTCGAGGATGCGCTCCTCGACCGTGTCCGCCGCGATCAGCTTGTAGACGAACACCGACTTGGTCTGCCCGAGCCGGTGGGCACGGTCGGAGGCCTGGTCCTCGACCGCGGGGTTCCACCAGGGGTCGTAGTGGATCACCGTGTCGGCGGCCGTGAGGTTGAGCCCGCGCCCGCCGGCCTTGAGGCTGATCAGGAACAGCGGGACCTCGCCCGCCTGGAACGCGCGCACCGGCTCGCCGCGGTCCTGCGTGCTGCCGCGCAGCTCCACGAAGGCGATGCCCGCCTCGTGGAGGCGCGGCTTGATCAGGTCCAGCATGGAGGTGAACTGCGAGAACAGCAGGATGCGCCGGCCCTCGGGCACCATCTCGCTGATCATCTCCATCAGCGTGTCGAGCTTGGAGGACACCTCCACGAGCTGCGCGGAGGGCAGCTTCACCAGGCGCGGGTCGCAGCACGCCTGGCGCAGCTTGAGGAGCGCGTCGAGCACGACGATGCGGCTGCGCGCGAGGCTGTTCTCGGTGATCTGCGTGCGGACCTTCTCCTGGAGGGTGCCGCGGATCGTCTCGTAGATCTCGCGCTGCTCCGGGGCCAGGGTGACACGGCGCAGGATGGTGTGCTTGGGCGGCAGGTCGGTCGCGACCTCGGATTTCGTGCGGCGCAGGATGAACGGGCGGATGCGGCGGATCAGCTGCACGCGGCGCTGGTCGTCGCCGCGCTTCTCGATGGGGGTGCGGAACCGCCTGGTGAAGCCGCGCCGATCGCCCAGCAGACCGGGCATCAGGAATGCGAACTGCGACCACAGCTCCTCGAGGTTGTTCTCGATCGGCGTGCCGGACAGGCACAGGCGCTGTCGCGTCTGGAGCTGGCAGACCGCGCGCGTCGCCTTGGCGTCGGGGCTCTTGATCGCCTGCGCCTCGTCGAGCACCACAATGTGCCACGCCAGCTCGCGCATCGCCTCCACGTCGCGCGCCAGCACCGTGTAGGTCGTGATCACGACCTGCACGCCGTCGAGCCGGCCGCGCTTCTCGTGGCGGTCGAGCCCGTGCAGCACCGCGACGCGCAGCCTGGGCGCGAACTTGCCCAGCTCGGCGACCCAGTTCGCGATCAGGCTGGTCGGCACCACGATCAGCGCCGGGCGGTCGAGCCGCCCCGCCGCCTGCTCGACCACCAGATGGGCGATGGTCTGGGCGGTCTTGCCCAGGCCCATCTCGTCGGCCAGGAACCCGCTGAGACGGTGCTGCGCCAGGTGCTGCAGCCAGTCCACGCCGTGCTGCTGGTAGGGGCGCAGGCTCGCGGTGAAGGCGGCCGGCACCACGACCGGCAGGATCTCCGGCTCGCCGCGGAAGCGCTCGGCGTAGGCCTCGATCGCCGCCGCGTTCTCCCAGCGCGTGGCCAGCAGGTCCTCCAGCTCGAGCACCACCGTGGCCTCGCCCTGGGGCAGCACGAGCAGCGTGTCCTCGGCGGTGCCGGGCTGGTCGATCAGGTCGGCCATGATCGCGAGCAGCGGCCGGATGCGCTCCAGCGGCAGCTTCACGACCCGCCCGTCGAGCGTGCTGGTGATCACGTCGCCGTCCACGATCTGCGCCATGTCCAGGCCGCCGCGGTCGAGCAGGCGGCGCAGGATGGGCAGCAGCGGCTGGCGCTCGCCGTCGATCTCGATGCCGAAGTCCAGCGAGAACCCGCCCGCCAGCCCGTCGATGCCCGCCACGTCGGACACCGCGACGTCGACCTCGCCGACCGTCGTCGCGAGCCTGGGGCCGAAGTCGCGGTCGATCAGGCTGACCCAGCCCAGAGCCTGCAGCGCCGGCACGCGCAGCGCCACGAAGCGGTGCCAGAACTCGCCGGGGTCCTGGCCGCGGAACACCAGCACGCGCCGGCCCTTGGCGTTGCCGCCGTCGGCCACGCGCATCTGCACGAAGCCGTCCTGGCGCAGGAGCTCGAAGGCCGCGGTTTCGGCCGCGGTGTCGCGCCGCACGAAGGCCGGGCCGGCGGCGTCGGCCACGCGCACGAACTGGCGCTCGTCGCCGCCGCCGATGCGGACGTCGCCGTAGTCGAAGTCGAGCGTCAGCGCGTCGATCTGCTGCATCTTGCCGTAGTCGTCGGGGCACTCCAGCCGGCTGAGCTGCAGCACGGGTGTCGCGTCGCGCTCGACGATCACCTGCTCGCTGGCGGCCGCGCGCACCGCGACCGGCTCCGGCCTGCGGGCGCGCGGCTGCACCACGGGGGCGCG
>JBPBQX010000127.1:0-10048 GCA_050955025.1 Janthinobacterium lividum | reverse complement strand
GGCCGCTGGGGATGGAGACGGTGCGGTTCCTGATCGCGACCAACCCCGGGCAGGCGCCGGGGCCGCTCGGGCGGGTGGCGTCGGGCGGCGAGCTGTCGCGTCTGATGCTGGCGCTCAAGGTGGTGCTGGCCAGCGGGTCGCCGGTGCCGACGCTGGTGTTCGACGAGGTGGACGCGGGCATCGGCGGCGCCACGGCGGCGGCGGTGGGCGACCGGCTGTCGCGGGTGGCCGAAGGCGTGCAGGTGCTGGTGGTGACGCACTCGCCGCAGGTCGCGGCGCGCGGGGTCGCGCACCTGATGGTCGCCAAGCGCGAGGCGAAGGGGCGGACGGAGACGCGGGTGCTGCCGCTGGACGGCGGGCAGCGGCGGGAGGAGATCGCGCGGATGCTGGCGGGCGAGGTCATCACCGAGGCGGCGCGGGCGGCGGCGGACAGCCTGCTGGGGGCGGCGTGAGGAAGCGAGCAAGGCCAGAGGCTCTGCCTCTGGACTCCGCCAAAGGCTGCGCCCTTGGAACGCGTCCCTTAAGTGAAGCCGGTCCAGGGGCGCTGCCCCTGGCGGGTCCAGGGCAGAGCCCTGGCCTTGCTTCGCGATGAGCCGCGCGCCCGCGGATGTCGCGCCGGAGGAGCTGAACGCCGACGAGGCCGGGCTAGAGCTGGCCAGGCTCGCGGCCGAGGTTGCGCGCCACGACCGCGCGTACCACGACCGCGACGCGCCGGAGATCACCGACGCGGAGTACGACGCGCTGCGCGGCCGCAACGCCGCGGTCGAGGCGCGCTTCCCGGCGCTGATCCGGGCGGACAGCCCGTCGGCGCGGGTAGGGGCGCTGCCGGACCAGGGCTTCGCCAAGCTGTCGCACCTCGTGCCGATGCTGAGCCTGGACAACGTGTTCGACGCCGCAGGCTTCGCGGAGTTCGGGGCGCGGGCGCGGCGGTTCCTGGGGCTCAAGGAGGGGCCGCTGCCGCTGGTGGGGGAGCCGAAGATCGACGGGCTGTCGATCTCGCTGACCTACCGCGACGGGCGGTTCGCCAGCGGGGCGACGCGGGGCGACGGCGCCACCGGCGAGGACGTCACCGCCAACCTGCGGACGATGAAGGCGGTGCCGGAGCATCTGGCCGGCCCTGCCCCGTCGCTGATCGAGATCCGCGGCGAGGTGTTCATGACCAAGGCGGACTTCCTGGCGCTGAACGCCGCGCAGGCGGAGGCAGGCGGGCGGACCTTCGCCAACCCGCGCAACGCGGCGGCGGGGTCGCTGCGGCAGCTCGACGCGAAGGTCACGGCGGGGCGCAGGCTGGGGCTGTTCGCCTATGCCATGGGGCAGGCGAGCGAGCCAGCGGCGGAGACGCACTGGGGGTGGCTGGAGCGGCTGCGGGCGTGGGGGTTCGCGGTGAACCCGCTGTCGGAGCGGCTGGAGGACGAGGGCGGCGCGGCGGCGTTCCAGGAGCGCATCGGGCTGGCGCGGGGCGAGCTGCCCTACGACATCGACGGGGTCGTGTACAAGATCGACTCGCTGGCGCTGCAGCGCAGGCTGGGGTTCGTGGGGCGGGCGCCGCGCTGGGCGACGGCGTGGAAGTTCCCGGCGGAGCGGGCGACCACGGTGCTGGAGGCGATCCACATCCAGGTCGGGCGGACCGGGGCGCTGACGCCGGTGGCGTGGCTGGCGGCGATCAACGTGGGCGGCGTGCTGGTCACGCGCGCCACGCTGCACAACGAGGACGAGATCGCCCGGCTGGACGCGCGGGTCGGCGACACCGTGGTGGTGCAGCGGGCCGGCGACGTGATCCCGCAGGTGGTCTCGGTGCTGGTCGAGCACCGGCCGGAGGGGAGCGTGGCGTGGGCGCCACCGGAGGTGTGCCCGGCGTGCGGGAGTGCTGCGACGCGGGCGGCGGACGAGGTGGTCAGGCGGTGCTCGGGCGGGCTGGTGTGCCCGGCGCAGCGGATCGAGCGGCTGGTGCACCTGGTCTCGCGGCTGGCGTTCGACATCGAGGGCCTGGGCGAGAAGACGATCCGCGAGTTCCACGAGGCTGGGCTGATCGCCGAGCCCGCGGACATCTTCCGGCTGCGCGCGCACGAGGCGGCGATCGCCGTGCGCGAGGGCTGGGGGGAGGTCTCGGCGCGCAGGCTGGTGGCAGGGATCGAGGCGCGGCGGACGATCGGGCTGGCGCGGTTCATCTATGCGCTGGGGATACGGCGGATCGGCGAGCAGAACGCGCGGCTGCTGGCGCGGCACTACGGGTCGTTCGCGGAGTGGCGGGCGCAGATGCTGGCGGCGACCGAGATCGGCTCGGACGCGCGGCTGGCGTTGGGGTCGATCCTGCGCGTCGGGCCGGCGATCGCGCAGGAGCTGGCGGAGTTCGTGGCCGAGCCGCGCAACGTCGCCAGCATGGACGCGCTGGCGGCGCAGCTCTCGATCGTGGACGAGGTGGCGCCGGAGGGGGGGGCGCTCGCGGGCAAGCTCGTGGTGTTCACGGGCAGCCTGTCGCGGATGACGCGGCCGGAGGCGAAGGCGCGGGCGGAGGCGATGGGGGCGCGCGTCACCGACAGCGTGTCGAGGAAGACGGACCTGGTGGTGCTCGGCGCGGACGCGGGGTCGAAGGCGAAGAAGGCGGCCGAGCTCGGGGTGCGCACGGCGAGCGAGGCGGAGTGGCTGGCGATGGCGGGCGTGGCGGAGGAGGAAGGCCAGGGCGCTGCCCTGGACCCGCCGGGGGCCGCGCCCCCGGACCCGCACGACTAGGGCGCAGGCCCAAAACCGGGTTTCCAAAGGCGAGCCTTTAGCGGAGTCCAGAGGCGGAGCCTCTGGCCTTGCTTCCCTCAGGTCTTCGCGAGCCAGGCGGCGAAGCGCTGCTCCAGCTTCGCCTGGTTCTCGCGCCAGAACTGCGCGTCCACGGTGAGCGCGGTGCCCAGGTCCGGCGTCTCGGGGGCTGCGTCCGGCGTGTCGCCCTTGCTCGTGGTGGGGCGGGTGACCGGCAGCCAGGGGACGAGCGCCACGAGGGCGGCCTGGCGGGCCGGGTCGGCGGCGTAGGCGAGCAGGTGCTCCGCATCGGCGATGTTGACGCCGCCCTTGACCACCGCCCAGCCCTCGACCTCGAGCAGGCTGTGGGTCCACTGGAGGCCGAAGCTGCTGTGCTCGGCGCGGTTGCTCTGCACGACCACGCGGCTGTCGGCGGAGGTGAGCAGCACCGCCCCGGAGCCGATCAGGCCGGGCGCGTCGGCGGCCGCGTCGTACCAGACGACGTAAGGGCGGAGCTGGTCGAGCTTGCGGAAGGCGCGGTCCACGCCGCCGTCGCTGCGCAGCGTGGCGTAGACATCGCCCGGGGCGACACCGTCGGCGAGCAGCGCGATCTCCAGGGTCTGGCGGGGGCCACGCAGCAGGCCGCGCTTGCCGGGGTGCTTGGCCACGTCCCAGAAGTCGCCCCAGCTCGGCACGCCGGCGAACTTCTCGGTGTTCCAGGCGAGCACGGTGCCCCAGGCGAGGGCCGGCACGGCGCAGTCGGAGGGCGCGGACACCACGAAGCGGTCGCGGCCCAGCATCTTCGCCGCGTCGAGGTGCTCCAGCAGCCCGGCGGCGCAGGCCTCCGACAGCGCGGCGCCGTCGGCCAGCACCATGTCCCAGGCGGCTGCGCTGTCGCGCAGCTCGGCCACGGCACCGCTCCACGCCGGCGTGTCGACGGCGAGGCCGGACTCCGTGGCGAAGGGCTGCAGCACGGCCTGGCGCAGCGCGGCGCGCAGGACCGGATCGTCGGGCAGGGCGAAGGCGAGGTCGCGCGCGACCGCCGGGCGTGCCTGGGCAGCGGAGGCGAGCGCGACGAGGCAGCAGCCCGCCGCGAGCCTGGTCCGGAACAGCGTCACGATGTCGCCCTCCAGGCGCGCGGTGGGGGCCAGGATAGCGTCGGCGCCGCGACCCTCGCAATGTTGCCCCCCGCGGCGGGTCGCCGGCCGTCCGCCGGCGCACCGTGCGCCATGCCGGCCGCGTGCCGCAACCCGGTGCGTCGCGACGCGTTCTGGGCGCGGGGCCGGCCGATGCCGGACCGGATCGATACAGACAGGAGCACTTCCCATGGCCGCCAGCGACATTTCCGACGACGCCCGCGAACAGATCAAGCAGCTGCGCGAGCAGGTCCAGTCGCTCATGTCCGACCGGGTCAACCCGGCGCTGTCGACGGCCGCCTCGCGCCTGCAAAGCACGGCGTCGCAGGCGCAGGACTACGCCAGCAGCGCCCGGGAGTATGCCGGCACGGCGCGCGACTACGCCTCGGACCAGGCCGATGCGCTGTCCGGCCAGGTGAAGGACCGTCCGCTGGTGGCCGTCCTGATCGCGGCGGCGATCGGCTATCTCGTCGGCCGCATCGCGAGCTGATCGCGGATGCGCACCCTTCGCCTCGCCCAGGTCGCCGCGCAGGCGGAGGGGCTCATCGTCAAGCGATCCGTGCTGCGCTACGGCAAACGTGCGGCCTACGGCGTGGTGGCGGCGGTGTTCGCGGTCGCGCTGCTGGTCATGGTACATGTGGCCGGCTGGTTCGCACTGACCGGGTTCGGCGGCATCACGCCGTTCTGGTCGAGCGTGATCGTGCTCGGCGTCGACCTGCTGCTCGCCGGGCTATTCGGGCTGCTGGCGCGTGGAACCCTGCCGGACCCGGTGGAGCGCGAGGCACGGGAGCTGCGTGACCGTTCGCTGCTGGAACTGCGCAACACGGCGCTGCTCGGGTTCGCGCTCGGCCCGGCCGGGCGGGTTGCCGGGCGTGGGGTGTTTGGGGTTGCCAAGAGGCTTGTCGGCCGCAAGCGCCGCTAAGGCTTCGGGTCTGGAAAGCGGCGCCGGGAGCAGTGCTTCCGGCGCGGCTTTCTTTTGTCCGGGGCATGGGCGCTTGCCTCCGGATAGGTTTCTTGCATTGTTCTCCCGCCATGCGCCCGTAGCTCAACTGGTCAGAGCTGACCGCTCATAACGGTCTGGTTACAGGTTCGAGTCCTGTCGGGCGCAGGCGTTCCCGCGCGGTGCCGGGCGGCGTGCTTGCGACGGGTGGCGCGCGCCTCTAGTTACGGCGTGGCAAGCCCGGGAGAGCCGACGATGGCCAGCTACCAGTATGTCTACGTGATGAAGGACGTGACCAAGGCCTACCCGGGCGGTCGCGAGGTGTTCAAGGGGATCACGCTGTCCTTCCTGCCGGGCGTCAAGATCGGCGTGCTCGGCGTCAATGGCGCGGGCAAGTCGACGCTGCTTAAGATCATCGCGGGGATCGAGACCGAGTATGGCGGCGAGGCCTGGGCGGCGGAGGGGGCGCGGGTCGGCTACCTGAGCCAGGAGCCGCACCTGGATGCCGACAAGACGGTGGCGGAGAACGTGGCGCAGGCGTTCGGGCCGCTGCAGGCGGCGCTGGCGCGGTTCAACGCGATCTCCGAGGAGTTCGCCGAGCCGATGGACGACGAGCGCATGAACACGCTGCTCGCCGAGCAGGCGGAGCTGCAGGAGAAGATCGACGCCGAGGAGGGCTGGGACCTCGACCGGCGCATCGAGATCGCGCTCGACGCCCTGCGCTGCCCGGCGCCGGACAGCCCGGTGACGTCGCTTTCGGGCGGCGAGCGGCGGCGGGTGGCGCTGTGCCGGCTGCTGCTGGAGAAGCCGGACCTGCTGCTGCTCGACGAGCCGACCAACCATCTCGACGCGGAAAGCGTGTCGTGGCTGGAGCGCACGCTGCGCGACTACGAGGGCACGGTGATGGTCGTCACCCACGACCGCTACTTCCTGGACAACGTGACGAACTGGATCCTCGAGATCGAGCGCGGGCGGGGGTATCCGTTCGAGGGCAACTACTCGTCGTGGCTGGCGCAGAAGCGCAAGCGGCTGCAGCAGGAGGAGAAGGAGGAGAGCTCGCGCCAGCGCGCGCTCGCCGCCGAGGAGGAGTGGATCCAGTCCTCGCCCCGCGCACGTCAGACCAAGAGCCGGGCGCGCATCGCGAAATACGAGGAGATGCTGGCCAAGTCGGCGGAGCTGTCGGGGGGCGTGGCCGACATCGTCATCCCGCCGGGGCCGCGGCTGGGCGGGATCGTCATCGAGGCGGACGAGCTGCGCAAGTCGTTCGGCAACCACGTCCTGATCGACGGGCTCGACTTCAAGCTGCCGCCGGGCGGGATCGTCGGCGTGATCGGGCCGAACGGGGCGGGCAAGACCACGCTGTTCAAGATGATCACGGGCAAGGAGCACCCGGACGCGGGCAAGCTCACGGTTGGCGAGACGGTGAAGCTTGGCTACGTGGACCAGAGCCGCGACAGCCTCGACGACACGAAGAACGTCTGGGAGGAGATCAGCGGCGGCACGGACGTGATCTACCTGGGCAAGCGGGCGGTGCCGTCGCGGGCCTACGTGGGCGCGTTCAACTTCAAGGGCGCGGACCAGCAGAAGAAGGTCGGCATCCTGTCGGGCGGCGAGCGCAACCGGGTGCACCTCGCCAAGATGCTCAAGAGCGAGAGCAACGTCATCCTGCTCGACGAGCCGACCAACGACCTCGACGTCGACACGCTGCGCGCGCTCGAAGATGCGCTGGCCGATTTCGCGGGCTGCGTGGTGGTTATCAGCCACGACCGCTGGTTCCTGGACAGGCTGGCGACGCACATCCTGGCGTTCGAGGGCGACAGCCACGTCGAGTGGTTCGAGGGCAACTTCCAGGCCTACGAGGCGGACAAGCGACGCCGGCTCGGCGCCGACGCCACCGAGCCGCACCGGATCAAGTACCGGCCGATCGCACGCTGAGGGGGGCACGGCGGCGGGGATGCCGGGCGCTGGCGCCGCCGGCGCGCAGCCAGGCGGTCCGGGGCGGGTGATCCGGACGGCGCGGCTGGTGCTCACGCCGGTGGGCTGGGGGGATGTGGCCGAGCTGCGGGCGCTCAAGACCGATCCCGGGGCCTACGGGCTGATGCTCGGGGGCGTGCGGCGCGTGCCGCAGGTGGCCGAGGAGCTGGCCGAGGACATGAACCTATGGGCGGCGGCGGGCACGGGCATGTTCGCGGTGCGCGAGGCCGGCGTGTTCCGCGGCATCGCCGGCGTGCACCAGCGGCCGGACGGGCGCGGCGTGGGGCTGCGGTTCTGCCTGTGGCCGGCGGCGCGCGGGCGGGGGCTGGCGCGCGAGGCGGCGTCGGCGGCGCTGGGGCACGCCCACGCGGCAGGGCTGGCGCGAATCATCGCGGTGGCGCGGGACAGCAACTTCGCGTCGCGCCTGGTGCTGGGGAGCATCGGCATGCAGGAGTGCGACGGGTTCGAGCGGGACGGGCACACGATGGTGGTCTACGAGAGCGTGCGCTGAGGGAAGAAAGGTCGAGGCTCCGCCTCGAGCTCCGCCAAAGGCTGCGCCCTTGGAACGCGTTCCTTAGGTCAAGCCGGTCCAGGGGCGGCTCGCCCCTGGCGGGTCCGGGCAGAGCCCGGCCTTGCTTCCTAGCTCGGCTGGACCTGGTGGCGCATCGCGGCGATCAGGGCGTCGACGTTGTTGTTGTTGCGGCTGAGGAAGCTCGCGTAGTCGCTGCGCTGGGTCAGGCGAAGGCTCGTGCCCTCGGCGACCACGTCGACGATGCGGTTCTGGCCGCCGTCCTGGCCGACGACCCACTGCACGGTCACGTCGGTGGAACTGGGGCGGTGGATGATGCTGCCGACGTAGGCCTCGCCGCCGCGGTCCTGCGTGCCGATCAGGGTGTAGGAGACGCCACGGTACTCGCCGAGGTGGCCGACGATGCTGTTGATCAGCACGCCGTGGAACAGGTCGGTGTACTGCTTCTGCTGGGCGGGCGTGGCGGTGCGCCAGAAGCGGCCGAGGCAGAACTGGGCGATCATGTTCACGTCCACGCCGCGCTCGATCACGGGCGCCAGGCGGCGCTGCTTGTCGGCGGCGTCGCCGGGGCTGTTGACGATGCCGATCAGCGTGTCGCCGAAGGAGCGCACGAAGGCGTTGGCGGAAGCGTCGTCGGCGCGGGCCTCGGGAATGGCGAGAGAGGCCAGGACGGCCGCGGAGAGCATCAGGAGCGAACGTCGACTCAGCATGGATGACCCCTCAACTGGAGCGCCGGAAGCGGCGGGCACGTCGCGGCGAGGCACCGGCCGTGCGTCCCGCAGCGCCATGATAGCATTGAAGTTCGCGTCGCGCGCCAGGGCTTGTGGCGCCCGGCGCGGTTGCTAGCGCGCGGGCGCGTCCCAGTTCGGGGGCGTGGCGCGCTTGTCGTCGCGCAGGGCGTCGATCTGCGAGGCGCGGTGCTGTCGCGACAGGCTGCGGATGGTGGCGTAGGGGTCGAGCGCGGTCTTGTTGACGGCGTCGAGGTCGCCGAGCACGCGCGAGCGCCCGTCCACGATGCCCGTGCCGTAGCGTGCCCAGTTCAGGGTCAGCAGGCCGTAGCCGCGGGGGACGTAGAAGAACGGGTCGAGAGCGGAGTCGACGCCGTAGCCGGTGGCGTCACGCGGGTTGGACGGGCCGAGCAGCGGCAGGAACAGGTAGGGGCCCGCGGGCAGGCCCCACAGGGCAAGCGTCTCGCCGAAGTCGGCGTCGTGGGACGCGTAGCCCCAGCCGGTGGCCACGTCGAAGATGCCGAGGACGCCGACCGAGGAGTTGATCAGGAAGCGCATGAAGGTGTCGCCGGCGCGGCGCGGCCTGGTCTGGATCACGTCGTTGGCGAACAGCACCGGGCTGCTGAGGTTGGCGAGCACGTTGTGGATGCCGCCGCGCACCGGGGTGGGGACCACGTAGACGTAGGCCTGGGCCACCGGCTTGAGCGCGTAGGTGTCGAGCGTGTTGCTGACGCGGTACGAGAAGCGGTTGGCGGGCTCGTAGGGGTCGTTGTTCTGGCGGAACTCGGCGACGGCGTCGGGGTCGCTGGCCGGGGGCTTGGTGGCGCAGGCGGCGAGCGAGACGAGGCCGGCGGCGAGCAGCAGCCTGGTCAGGGAAGACAGGTGGGGGAGCAGGGCGGCGCGCATGTGTTCCTCGGGTCGGACCTGCCCGCCGACCAGACCCGCGAAGCAGGACAGTCGCAAATCGGGCTCGCAAGCGGTATGGTGTCTAGCATGAACCTCCCGGTGCGCAACGTCGGCTTCGGCGTGGCGGTGTCGGGTGCGCGGCGCGACTGTGGCCGATATCCCACGGGCGTGCCGGGCGCGGGCCCCCTTCCCTGCCGGCCGGCCGGGGACAGGGCGGCATGGCGGACGGGACGCGGGCCAGGAGGCGGAGGGTTGCCATGAACGAGATGTCGCGGGCGGTCGGGGGGGCACACGACGCGTCCAGTCTGCCGACGCTGGAGCGCTGGCTTACCGGGCCGCGCGTGCACGGGCTGCCGGCGCCCATCACCGGGCACGCCGCGCCCAAGCTCAGCTTCGAGTTCTTCCCGCCGCGCACGGACGCGCTGGAGGCGCAGCTGTGGTCGTGCATCCGCAGGCTGGAGCCGCTGGCGCCGGACTTCGTGTCCGTGACCTACGGCGCGGGCGGGTCGACGCAGGCGCGCACGCATTCCACGGTGACGCGGCTGGTGCGCGAGACGTCGCTGACGCCGGCGGCGCACCTGACCTGCGTGGGGGCGTCGCGCGAGGAGGTCGATGCGGTGGCGCGCGACTACTGGGAGCACGGGGTGCGCCACATCGTGGCCCTGCGCGGCGACGCGCCGCAGGGGGAAGCCAGCTACGAGCCGCATCCCGAGGGGTATGCCTACGCGTCGGACCTGGTCGCGGGGCTGAGGCGGGTGGCGCCGTTCGAGATCTCGGTGGCGGCGTATCCGGAGACGCATCCGGGGGCGGCCGACCCGCAGGCCGACCTCGACAACCTCAAGCGCAAGCTCGACGCGGGGGCGACGCGGGCAATCACGCAGGTGTTCTTCGATACCGACACCTACCTGCGGTTCCTGGACCGGGCGCTGGCGGCGGGGATCACGGCGCCGCTGGTGCCGGGGATCATGCCGGTGTCGAACTTCGAGAAGGCGGCCAGGTTCTGCGCGGCGTGCGGGTCGTCCGTTCCGGCGTGGCTCGGGCCGATGTTCGAGGGCACCGCGGACGACCCCGAGACGCGGCGCATGATGGCGGCGGTGGTGGCGGCCGA
>JBPBQX010000126.1:0-10365 GCA_050955025.1 Janthinobacterium lividum | reverse complement strand
CGTCGACACCGGCGTCGGCTTCCTCGACCACATGCTGACCGCGCTCGCCCGGCACGCGATGCTGGACCTGTCCGTGCGGGCGAAGGGCGACCTGCACATCGACGCCCACCACACGACCGAGGATGTCGGCATCGTGATCGGCCAGGCGCTGGCGCGCGCGGTCGGCGACAAGCGCGGCATACGGCGCTACGGCCAGTCGCTGCTGCCGATGGACGAGGCGCTGGTCGAGGCGGCGCTGGACCTGTCCGGCCGGCCGTTCCTCGCCTGGGACGTCTCGTTCCGGCGCGACAAGGTCGGCGAGATGGACACCGAGCTGTTCGAGGAGTTCTTCCGCGCCTTCGCCATGAACGGGCTGCTGACGCTGCACGTCACGCGGCGCGCCGGGCGGAACGCGCACCACGTCGCGGAGGCCGCGTTCAAGGCGGTCGCGCGGGCGCTGCGCATGGCCGTGGAGACGGACCCGCGGGCGGGCGGCGTGATCCCGTCGACGAAGGGGTCGCTGTGAGCCACGGCAAGCAAGGCCAGAGGCTCTGCCTCTGGACTCCGCCAAGGGAAGCCCCTTGGATGGCTTCCCTAAGTCAAGGGATCAAAGGGTCCTCGGACCCTTTGCGGGTTTGGGCAGAGCCCATGCTTCCTTGCTTCCCGGCCGCGCCCCCATGATCCGCCGCTACACGGTGCACGTCCGCCCCGCGCCCGTCGCCGCCGACGCCGGCGCCGCGCAGCGCATCGCCGGGGTGACGCTGGTGCCCGAGCGTTTCTCCTGGGGCGCGCTGTTCCTCGGCCCGGTGTGGTTCGCGGCGGTGGGCGCGTGGCTGCCGGCGGTGGTGGTGGCGGCGCTGTGGGTGGCGTGCGGGGCCCTGTTCCCGCCGACGGTGGCGGCGGTCGTGGTGCTGCAGGGGCTGCTCGGGCAGGACCTGCGGCGGTGGAGCCTGCGCCGGCGCGGGCTCGCGATGGCGGGCGTGGTGGTGGCGCCGGGGCGCGAGGCGGCGATGGCGCGGCTGCTCGACGCGCGGGCGGACCTGCGCGACGGCTGGATGCGCTCGGTGCTGGCGGGGCGGACCTGATGCGGGTCGCGGTGGTGGACCACGGCAGCGGCAACCTGGCGTCGGCGTCGCGCGCGCTGGTGGCGGTGGCGCAGCGCGAGGGGATCGCGGCGGAGATCGTGGTGACGTCGGACCCGGCGGAGGTGCTGCGCGCCGACCGGATCGTGCTGCCGGGGCAGGGCGCGTTCGCCGACTGCGCGGCGGGGGTCGCGGGGATCGCCGGGCTGCGCGACGCGATCGAGGCGCGGGTCGAGGCGGGCGCGCCGTTCCTCGGGATCTGCGTGGGGATGCAGCTGATGGCGGAGCGCGGGCTGGAGCACGGCGAGACGCCGGGCTTCGGCTGGGTGGGCGGCGAGATCGCGCGCATGGAGGCGCCGGGGCTGCGGCTGCCGCAGATGGGCTGGAACGCGCTGGACCTGCACCGGCCGGACCACCCGCTGCTGCACGGCGTGGAGTCCGGGGAGCACGTGTACTTCGTGCACAGCTACGCGCTGCGCGGGCACGACCCGGCGGACGTGCTGGCGAGCGCCGAGTATGGCGGGGCGGTGCCGGCGATCGTGGCGCGGGGCAACCGGGCGGGCACGCAGTTCCACGTCGAGAAGAGCCAGTCGGTGGGGCTGCGCATCCTCGCCAATTTCCTCCGGTGGGCGCCGTGACCGGCGAGCGCGGGCCCGCGCTGCGCGTGCGCGCCGTGGCGGTGGAGCGCGTGAGCCGGCTCGACGAGGACGACCTCCTGGCGCTGTGCGAGGCGACGGACGCGGCGATCCTGGAGGGCGGCGGCTTCGGCTGGGTGAGCCCTCCCGGTCGCGCCGCGCTGGAGCGCTACTTCGCGGGCGTGCTGATGGTGCCGGAGCGCTCGCTGTTCGTGGGGCGGCTGGACGGCGTGGTGGTGGGCTCGGCGCAGCTGGTGCGGCCGCCGCGCAACAACGAGGCACAGGCCTTCGCGGCGACGCTGATGCACGCCTTCGTGGCGCCGTACGCGCGCGGCTTCGGGCTGGCGCGGCTGATGACGACGACGGCGGAGGAGGGGGCGCGGGCGCTGGGCTACCAGGTGCTCAACCTCGACGTGCGCGAGACGCAGGGGGCGGCGATCGCGCTCTACGAGTCGCTGGGATACGAGCACTGGGGCACGCACCCGGCGTACGCGCGCGTCGGCGGGCGCACGGTCAGCGGGCTGTACTACTGCAAGCGCCTCCAGAAGGAGCCCAAGGCATGAGCGACGCCCGGGGCATGACGCTGTACCCGGCGATCGACCTCAAGGGCGGGCAGTGCGTGCGGCTGCGTCGCGGCGAGATGGGCGACGCCACGGTGTACTCCGACGACCCCGGCGCGCAGGCGCTGGCGTGGCAGGCGGCGGGGTGCCGGTGGCTGCACGTCGTGGACCTGGACGGGGCGTTCGCGGGGCGCTCGGCCAACGTCGCCGCGGTGGAGGCGATCCTGGCCGCGGCGAACGTGCCGGTGCAGCTCGGCGGCGGGCTGCGCGACCGCGAAGGGATCGAGCGGTGGCTGGCGGCGGGCGTGTCGCGGGTGATCCTGGGCAGCGCCGCGGTGAAGGACCCGGAGCTGGTGCGCGAGGCGTGCCGCGCGCATCCCGGGCGGGTCGCGGTGGGCATCGACGCGCGCGACGGCATGGTGGCGACGGAGGGCTGGGCGGAGACGTCGGAGCTGGAGGCCGTGGAGCTGGCGCGGCGCTTCGAGGGCGCGGGGGTGGCGGCGCTGATCCACACCGACATCGCGCGCGACGGGATGCTGTCCGGGGTCAACGTGGAGGCGACGGTGGCGCTGGCGCGCGCCGTGTCGCTGCCGGTGATCGCGAGCGGCGGCATCGGCAGCCTCGAGCACATCGCCCTGCTGCGGCGCGAGGCGGCGGGGCTGGTCGAGGGCGTGATCGTCGGCCGGGCGCTGTACGACGGCCGGGTGGACGCGGCCGAGGCGCTCGCCCTGCTTGCCGGTTGAGTCGAGCCGCCGCGCGGTGCAGCCTGTGGTTGCGGGATCGCGCGTTGTCATGCGCGCTCCTGGCCGTATAACGCTGCACCGGGAGGCGACGATGTGCTGAAGCTGAGGGTGATTCCGTGCCTGGACGTCAAGGACGGGCGCGTCGTGAAGGGCGTGAACTTCGTGGCGCTGCGCGACGCCGGCGACCCGGTCGAGCAGGCCATGGTGTACGACGCCGCCGGCGCCGACGAGCTGACCTTCCTCGACATCACCGCGAGCCACGAGAACCGCGACACCATCCTCGACGTGGTCAGCCGCACGGCGTCGCGCGTGTTCCTGCCGCTCACCGTGGGCGGCGGCATCCGCAGCGTCGACGACATGCGCCGCCTGCTGCTGGCGGGTGCCGACAAGTGCAGCATGAACTCCTCGGCCGTCGCGCGCCCGGAGCTGGTCGCCGAGGCGGCGCGCAAGTTCGGCAGCCAGTGCGTCGTGGTCGCCGTCGACGCCCGCCAGGCCGCGCCCGGGCGCTGGGAGGTGTTCACGCGCGGCGGGCGGCAGGCGACCGGCCTGGACGCCGTGGAATGGTGCCGCCACGTGGCCTCGCTCGGCGCGGGCGAGATCCTGCTGACCAGCATGGACCGCGACGGCACCGGCACCGGCTTCGACCTCGACCTGCTGCGCGCCGTGTGCGGCGCGGTGAGCGTGCCCGTGGTGGCCTCGGGCGGGGTGGGCGCGCTCGCGCATTTCGCCGAGGGCGCGGCCGCGGGCGCGAGCGGGCTGCTGGCCGCCAGCGTGTTCCATTTCGCGACGTTCAGCGTGGCGCAGGTCAAGCAGGCCCTGCACGACGCGGGCCACCCGGTGCGCCTGATGCCGCCGGGCCCGGGCCTGCCGCCAGGCGTCGCAGTCCAGCCGCGCGAGGAGAGAGCCGCCCCATGACCACCTCGCCCAAGGCCCCGAAGAAGGTCGCCAAGCCCAAGGCCGTGGCCGCCCCCAAGGTCCGCAAGCAGAAGCCCGCGTCCGGGTCGGCGCGGCGCCCCAAGGCCGGGGACGCCGCCGTGCCGGCGCCGCGCGCCGACGCCACCGGCACCGGCGCCGAGGTGCTGGACCGGCTGTGGGCCGTGGTGCAGGACCGTCGCGACGCCGACCCCGCGTCGAGCCACTCCGCGCGGCTGCTCGGGCGCGGCACGGCCAAGGTCGCGCAGAAGTTCGGCGAGGAGGCGGTCGAGTGCCTGATCGAGGCCGTCGCCGGCAACCGCGGAGCGCTCGTCGCGGAAAGCGCCGACGTCCTCTACCACCTGCTCGTGCTGTGGGTGGACGCGGGCGTGCGGCCGGACGAGGTCTGGGGCGAGCTGGTGCGACGCGAAGGCGTCAGCGGCATCGCCGAGAAGGCCGCTCGCCCGCGGATCGAGACGCGCAAGATCCCGTAAGGGAAGCAAGCAGTTCTTTCTTGAAAGAAAGAACCAAAGAACTTTGCACACTGGACCTGTGCTAATTTGCAAAGTCTTTTTGCTTCTTTTTCTTCAGAAAAAGAAGGCCTTGCTTTCTGTTACGGGACGAACACCTCGACCGCGCCCGGCAGCACGCGGAAGCGGGCCGGCGTGGTGGTGGTGATCTCGCCGTCGGTGTTGACCGAGCGTGTCTTGCGGGTGCGGATCTCGAAGGCGGTGCCGGCGAGCACGCGGACCTCGCGTCGCCCGTGGTGCGCGCCGTGGCGCAGGGCCGGGAGCAGGGCGAGCAGGCGCCAGGCGCTGCGGACCTCCAGGCTGGTGACGTCGAGGCGGCCGTCGTCGATCGACGCGGTGTCGAGCACGGTCATGCCGCCGCCGTAGTGACGCCCGTTGCCGACGCAGACGTGGACGGTGCGGCTGCGGTGCTCGGTGACGCCGTCGTCGATCACGGCGGTGAAAGGAGCGATGCGGCGCAGCACGCGCAGGCCGGCGACGGCGTAGCCCAGCACGCCCCAGCGCCGCTTGGCGTCGCGCGTCAGGGCGCGGGTCAGGTCGACGCCGAGGCCCAGGCTGGCGACGTTGAAGAACGGGCGGCCGTTGACCTCGCCCATGTCGATGCGGCGGCGTCGCCCGGCGGCGACCAGGGCTGCGGCCTCTGCGGCGTCGTCGGGCAGGCCAAGCGTGCGGGCGAGGTCGTTGGCGGTGCCGAGCGGGATCACGCCGAGCGGCAGGCCGGTCTCGATCAGCGCGGGCGCGGCCGCGTTCAGGGTGCCGTCGCCGCCGCCGATCACCACGCGGTCCACCTGGCCGGCGCATTCGCGGATGGCGTGGCCGATCGCCTCTGCGCCGTCGCAGTCGCGGACCAGCACGGACAAGCCGCCCTGCTCCAGCGCCGCGCGCACCGCGTCGTGCGCGCCCGCGCCGCGCCGGCTGTGCGGGTTGACGATCATCAGCGCGACGGGGGTCAGGGCGTCCGCTCCGGGCCTGGCGTCGGCGCTAGGCCCGGCCGCGCCGGCGGTCCCACCAGCCCTGCACGGCGGCGAGCGCGCGCATGGTGAGGCGCTTCACCGCCGGGATGTCCTCGCCCAGCAGGAACAGGCCGACCGGGATCATCCAGAAGCCCAGGATCGGCAGGAACCCGGCGAACCCGCCCAGGATCATCAGCACGCCGACCGGCAGGCGCACCCACTTCGCGTCCGGGCGTCGCAGCCAGGCGAACCAGCGTTGCGCGAAGGCGGGCATCGCGGCGAGCAGCCGCTTGAGCGGGCGCTCGTCGATGGCATTGCGGGGAGGGGCGTCGGGCATGGCTGGCTCCTGTCGGACACGGGGCGGGTGCGACGAGGGGCGAGGCCGGGGCGTGGGGCGGGCAGGAGAGCGGGCAACGGACCACGTCCAGGCCGCGCACCGAACGGCGCGAGGCGAGGCAGCGATCCGACATCGCAGGGTTGGCCGGCCAGCGGGGCGCGGCGTCCCCGCCAGAGGGGCCCGGATCAGTTGTCACGCGATGTGGTCGCGCGGGGCGGCGGGGTCAACCGGTGCGCCCTCCGCCACGGTCCGGGCGAGGCGGTCGAACTCCTCGATCGACAGCGTCTCCGCCCGTCGCTCCGCGGCGATGCCGACGCGCTCCAGCAGCGCCTCGCCGCCCAGGGACTTGAGCGAGCCGCGCAGCATCTTGCGGCGCTGGCCGAAGGCGGCGGCGGTGACGCGCTCCATGGTGCGGAACAGCTCGGGCGGCGGCTGCGCGGGGAGCGGCACCAGCCCGACCACGGCGGAGTGCACCTTGGGCGGCGGCGTGAACGCGGAGGGCGGGATGCGCTGGAGCAGCGACGTCGTGCAGCACCACTGCACCAGCACGGACAGGCGGCCGTACGCCTCGGTGTCGGGGGCGGCGCAGATGCGCTCGGCGACCTCGAGCTGGAACATCAGCGTCAGGCGCTCCCAGGACGCCGCCTGGCGCAGCCAGCCGACCAGGAGCGGGCTCGCGATGTTGTAGGGCAGGTTCGCCACGATCTGGCGCGGCGCCGGGACCAGGGTCGCCAGGTCGAGCGACAGCGCGTCGGCGTCGAGCACGCGCAGGCGCTCGCCGGCGGAGGCGCGCAGCTCCTCGATCGCGGCGATGGCGCGCGGGTCGACCTCCACCGCGGTCAGGGTGGCGAGGTCGGTGTCGAGCAGGGCGCGCGTCAGGCCGCCCGGTCCCGGTCCGACCTCGACCACGTGGCGGCCGGCGAGCGCGCCGGCCTGGCGGGCGATGCGCGACACGAGGTTGCCGTCGAGGAGGAAGTGCTGGCCGAGCTTGCGCCGGGCGTCGAGGCCGTGGCGGGCGATGACCTCGCGCAGCGGGGGGAGGGTCTCGGCGCTCACAGCAAGCAAGGCCAGAGGCTCTGCCTCTGGACTCCGCCAAAGGCTCGCCTTTGGAAACCTCTACTTAGGGAGGCCGGTCCAGGGGCGGCTCGCCCCTGGCGGGTTTGGGCAGAGCCCAAGCTTGCCTGCCGTCTCAGGACCGCTGCTCGATGAGCGCCTTGCGCCTGAGGTCGCGCTGCAGCTGCCGCGACGCCAGCTCGACGCGCTCCTCGACCATCTGCCCGAGCAGCGCCTGCTTCTCCGGCGCGGCCGCGGCCTTGGTCTCGCGCGTGCAGACCATGATGACCGCGATGCCCTCGGGCGCGACGAGCGGCTTGGAGGCGTGGCCCGGCTGCAGCCCGGTGAGGAGCGCGCGCATCTGCGGGTTGACGGCCTCCAGCGTCAGCGGGCCGGGGTCGGCGGGGCGCACGGAGCCGGCGGCCTTGTTGGCGGCCTCCACGGCGTCGCAGTCGCGCGCGCGGCTCAGCTCGGTGGCGGCGACGAGCTGGTGCTTCTGCTGGTCGGTGGGGTTGCGCGGGTCGAGCGCCGCGGTGAACGGGAAGAACGCCTCGCGGATGGACAGCACGGTGTTGGTGTCGCGGCCCAGCTCGCGGTGGCCGTGCTGGGTGACGATGGCCACGCCGCCGGGCACGGAGATGGGGTTGGAGATGGCGCCGTCGGGCATCGCCTTGACGACCTCGGCGACGGGCGGGTCGAGCTGGTCGAGGCGGACCCAGCCGAGGTCGCCGCCCTCCAGCGCGGTCTGGTTCTGGCTGAACTGGGCGGCGACGACGGCGAAGGGGGCGCCGGCGCGGAGCTGCTGGATCACCGTGTCGGCGAACTTCAGCGCGTCCCCCTGGTGGGCGGGGTCGTCGGCGGTGATGAAGATCTCGCCCACGTGGTACTCGGGCTTGCCGGTGTCGGCGGTGTAGGCGCGCTGCCGCTCGGCGATGTCGGCCTCGCTGGGGCGGATCTTCTCGCCGACCATCTCGCGCAGCACGCGGGTCCAGCCGATCTGGGTGCGGATCTGGTCGAACAGCGTGCGCGCGGCCACGCCCTCGCCCTCCAGCTTGTCGCGGAGCTGGCCGGCGGGAAGGTTGTTGCGCTTCTCGATCTCGCCGATCGCCTCGGCGACGTCGGCGTCGGAGACCACGATCTTGCGGCGCTGGATCTCCTGGGCGCGCAGGCGCTCGTCGATCAGCTGGCGGGTGATCTGCGGGCGCAGGCGCTCGAGCAGCTCGGGCGAGATCGGCAGGCCGGTGGACAGCGCGAACAGCCTGGCGCGCGCGGTGACGTCCGAGCGCGTGACCGGCTCGCCGTTGACCACCGCGACGATGGCGTCCTGCTGGGTCGGCTGCTCTGGCTTCGCGGCAGCACTTTTACTCGCGGGGCCTGACTCGCCCGGCGGGACCGGGGCCGGGCGCGCGGCGTGGGCGGGCGCGCCGGGGGCGGCCAGGAGCGCCGCGAGCAGGGCGGCGGGGAGGGCGCTGCGGAGGGTGCGGTGCCCCGCGTTGCGGAGGGATGTCGTCATGACGGACGGCCTTGCTGCTGTCTGGGGTCGCCCGGGCGCCGTTCTGGCGCGGCCGGGCGTCGGGCTGGGCGGGCGTCGGTCCTGGCCGGCGGAAGGCCCGGGCCGGGCGCACGTCCGGGCGGTGCGCTGCGGCGGGTCAGCCGTTGAAGCCGAACTGGCCGATCGTCTTGAAGGTCAGCGTGAACAGGATGGTGGTGTCGCCGTTGTCGCCCAGGATCGAGGTGTAGCGCCGGAAGAAGTTGGCATCCAGGATGAAGCACTCGTTCTCGTAGGTGCCGCGCGCGCCGATCGCGACCATCTGGTTGTTGCGGATGTCGCGGCGCGCGAAGCCGCTGACGCGGAACGGGCCGCGCTGGCTGTTGACGCCGACCTCGACCTCGTTGCGCTGCATGAAGTACGCCGACGGCAGCGTGGGGCTGTACGCGGTCGCGTCGTACAGCGTGTAGGGGTTGCGCTGGTCGTAGATGTAGCCGGCGTTGAAGCGCAGCAGCCTGGTGCCGGTGGAGAACAGGCCGTCGGCGAAGGTGACGTTGCCGTTGTGCGGGTCCACGCGGGTGCGCCCGGTGAAGTCGAGCCAGCCGGTGGGCACGTAGGTCGCGCGCGCCACGACGTCGGAGACGTGGCCCTCCAGCCCGGTGAGCGGGATCATGCTGTGGTCGATGTGCTGTCGGTACGACTGGCCGACCAGGGCGTCGATCTGCTGGTCGCCGGCGAAGGTCCAGTTCGCGTGCAGCGCCACGTTGGCGCGCGCGCCGCCGTCGACGCGGTCCGCGCCCTGCCCGGCGTAGCGGTTGAGCGAGAACAGCGTGCTGTCGGTGAACTCGTAGTCCAGCGCGTCCTCGTTGGGGATGGGGTCGCGCCGCGAGGCGCCGAACTGCGGGGCGGCGATCAGCTGGGCGATCGGCTCGATCAGCTGCGAGGAGCCGCCGGCGCCGTTGCGCACGAACGGGTAGTTCACCTTGAGCGCGGCCTGCGGCTGGGCGTGGGCGGACTCGCCGCCGCCGCCGGTGCCGAAGTTGGGCTGCTGGTCGAGGTCGGCGTAGTGGTAGGCGGCGCTGTCGACGCGCAGCGTGGCAAGGTAGCGCTCGCCGAGCACGCCCTGGAACGGGCGGTCCCAGTTCGCCGACAGCGACGCGCGCTGGTCCGACGTGCCGGACTGGCGCAGCACGTTGTAGTCCATGGTATCCACGCTGAGCCGCCCGCCCAGCGCGTCGGGCTGGCCGAAGTAGCTGTAGGTGTAGCGCGGGGCCACGAAGGGCAGGCGGTTCTGCTGCACCACCGTGGTGTTGAGCGCCTGGAACGCCAGCGCGTCCACCCGCGAGTACGAGCCGACGCCGAAGCCCTCCAGGTAGACGCTGCTCGCGTAGGTGTCCGAGCCGTAGCCGGGCAGGCGGAAGTCGCGGGTGTAGAGCGCCGAGCTCGCGACGTTGATGTCGAAGCCGTAGCGCCACTGCTCGTCGAGCGAGAACTGGCCGCGCCCGAGGAAGAAGGCCTGCGGCTTGCTCTGGTCGTAGGCGACCGCGCCGCGCAGGTTGACGAAGCCGTTGTTGAACCGCTGCCGGTAGTTGGCCTCGACCTGCGGCCCGGCCTTGGTGCCGACCTCGCCGATCACGGTCACGTCCGAGCTGGGCCCGATCACGTAGTAGTAGGGGATCGAGACGAAGGTCCCGAGGTGCTTGTCGGTGGCGCCGAGGTTGGGCGTGAGCAGCCCGCTCTGCCGCTTGCTGTCCGGTGCCGCGGTCGCGAAGTACGGCAGGTAGAGCACCGGCAGGCCGAAGATGTCGAGGTAGGCGTCGCTGAACTCGATCTGCTTGTGCTCGAGGTCCTGCGTCGCGGTCAGGGCGCGGATCTGCCAGAACGGCGGCCGGGTCGGGTCCGTCGCGCACACGTTGCAGGTCGTGTAGACGACGCGGCTCAGCTCGTTGACGTGGCTGTCGGTGCGCCGCGCCCCGTTGGCCGCGAGCCGCCCGTTCTGCGCGAGCAGCGCCCGCATGCCGGTGAGCACGCCCTGGCGCATGCCCTGCGTCAGCTCGGCGTAGTCGGCGAACAGCACCTGCCCGTCCGGCTC
>JBPBQX010000125.1:0-10777 GCA_050955025.1 Janthinobacterium lividum | reverse complement strand
CGCGGTGGTGGGCAAGGCGCACCGCCTGGTGCTGCCGGCCCGGCCCTCGCCGATCCGGCGCGGCGCCTCCCCCGTCGCCACGGCCCGCCGCGCCACCGGGCCGACCCTGCCGTCGATGGAGCTGCCTGAGGCCGCGCCGCAGTTCGTGGAGCGTCAGGCCGAGCGTGTCGTTCCCGTGGCTGTCGTGCAGCCCGTGGCCGATGTTGGCGCGAGTCCGCAGGCCGCGCCTGTCGTTCAGGTGGCCCCGGTGCGGATCGTGGTGGTCAGGGAGCCGGCCAAGGCGGTCGAGGACGAGGAGGTCGCCGAGGCGCCGGTGCATCCGGTGGCGGTGCGTTCCGTGCCGTCGCTCCGGCCGGTGGCGTCGCCGCGGCGGCTGCGGGTGGTGGCGTGCTGCTGGCCGATTGGGGAGCCGGGTACGCGCTCGTTCCGGTTCTGCGACGCGGACTCGATGGCGGGCAAGCCGTACTGCGACAGCCACGCCCAGCTTGCCTACGTGAAGGTCCGCGACCGGCGCGAAGACGCGGCCTGAGGGCGCGTCCCGCCCGGCGCGGGGAAACGGTGGGGTTTGATGCCGATCTCCTATGCGCCGGGGCTGTCGCTGAACGAGGGGGAGCTGGTGTTCCGTTTCATCCACGCGTCCGGCCCGGGCGGGCAGAACGTCAACAAGGTGGCGAGCGCGGTGCAGCTCCGCTTCGACCTGCGCGCGTCGCCGTCGGTGCCGGAGCGGGTGCGGCTGCGGGCGCAGCGCCTGGCCGGGCGGCGGCTCACCCTCGAGGGGGTCGTGGTGATCGCGGCGTCGCGGTTCCGCTCGCAGGAACGCAACCGGGACGACGCGGTCGGGCGCCTCGTGGAGATCCTGCGCGAGGCGGCGGAGCCGCAGGTCGTGCGGCGGGCGACGCGGCCGTCGCTGGGGGAGAAGCGGCGGCGGCTCGAGGGCAAGGCGCAGCGGTCGGTCACGAAGCGGCTCAGGGGAAGGGTCGAAGACTGAAGGAAGGTTGAGGCTCTGCCTCAAACTCCGCCAAAGGCTGCGCCCTTGGAACGCACACCTTAAGTGAGGCCAGTCCAGGGCGGCTCGCCCTGGCGGGTTTGGGCAGAGCCCATGCTTCCTACAGGTCCGGCCAGCGCGCGGTGCGCTGGTGTTCCTGTGCCGGCGTGAGGGTGCGCGGCCCGTCCGCGACCTCGCGCGGCAGGTTCGGCACGGCGGCGGGGTCGGCCCAGCAGTCCACGCCCGCGAGGCTGCGCGTGCAGTAGGGCGGCGGCGCGGGCGGCGCCTCCTTCTCCCGGCAGTAGCTCTGGCCGCGGTCGAGCCGCACGATCGAGCAGTCGCGTCCGGTGCTCCCGGAGTACGCCAGGTCGAACAGGCCGCGGTGGAAGGTCGCGACGGAGGCGAGGTCGCCGAGGCCGAGCAGGACCAGAGGGGTCGCCGGGGGCGTGCAGCCGCACAGCGCCGCCAGCAGCGCGAGCGCCGCCACGCGGGACAGCGCACGGCGCGGCGCGGGTGAAGGGTGCGGGAGGCGCATGCCGGCACCATGCGCCACAGGAATGAACCAATCCTTTCCGCGCCGCCGTGGCGGGCGGTTTGCTCGGCTGCGTCGTGGTCGCTATGGTCCGCCGCCTTTGCGGGGGGGTCCCGCTGGGCGGGGCCGAGGGCAGAGTGGTCGACATCTTCGACGAGGTGGACGAGGAGATCCGCGGCGAGGGGCAGCGCCGGCTCGCCCGTCGCGGGGCCATCGTGGCGGCGGCGCTGGCCGTGGTGCTGCTGGCGGCGGTGGGCGGCTGGCAGCTGTGGCGCTGGCGGGAGCTGCAGGCGTCGCGCGCGGTCGCGGGGCGGTTCCTGGCGGCGATGCAGCAGGCCGACGGCGCCACGCCCGCGGCGCGCGAGGCGGACCGGGCGGCCGCGCTGGCGAGCTTCGCCGAGATCGCGAGGACCGCGCCCGAGGGCTACCGCGTGCTGGCGCGTCTGCGCGAGGCGGGTCTGCGCGTGGCCGGCGGCGACAACGCCGCGGCGCGCGCGCTGTGGGACCAGGTGTCCGCGGACGCGGGGGCGTCGCCGCTGCTGCGCGACTACGCGAGCCTGCTGTGGGCGGAGAACCAGGTCGACGACGGCGACGCGGCCGCGGTGCAGGCCCGGCTCGCGCCGCTGCTCGCGCCGGAGAACGCGTGGCGGCCGATGGCCGAGGAGGCGCAGGCGCTGGTGCAGCTGCGGTCCGGACAGGACCCGGCAGGGCGCGCGACGCTGCGCCGCCTGGCCGGCGACGTGTCGGCGCCGAACGGGGTGCGGCAGCGCGCCACCGTGGTGCTGCAGGCGCTCGGCGAGCCCGCGCCGCCCGGGGCGCCGCGCCAGGGCCCGCCCGCCGGGCCGGACGGCGGCATGCCGGACGCCGGCGAGTGAGCGTGCCTCCCGACCCTTCCGTCCCGGCCGTGCGTTCCATGACGCCGCCTTCCAGGAGCCACTCCGCCATGCCGGCTCCCCACGACCTGCGCCCCGAGACGCCGTGCGGCCCCGACGCGGTGTCGCCCGCCGCGCGGCTCGGCACGCTGACGCGCCGCGCGGCGCTGCTGCCCCTGCTCGGGCTGGGCGCGTGCAGCGTGATCGACACGATCTTCTCCGACGACTCCGCCAAGAAGGTCCTGCCCGGCCGGCGCGAGGCGGTGCTGGGCAGCGCCGCCGCGGAGATGGCGCAGGCCGACTCGGGCCACCTGCCGGCGATCATCCTGCCGCCGGTCGTGCGCAACGCCGACTGGCCGCAGCCGGGCGGGACGCCCACGCACGTGATGGGCAACCTCGCGGGCGGGTTCAAGCCGGCCTGGAGCGCCAGGATCGGCGTCGGCGGCGGCTACCGCGCCAAGCTCACCGCGCAGCCGGTGGTGCTCGACGGGCGGGTGTTCACCATGGACACCGACGCCGTGGTCTGCGCCTTCGACCTCAAGACCGGCGAGCGCCTGTGGCAGCGCGTGACCAAGGCCAAGGACGCGCGCAGCACCAGCCTGGCCGGCGGCGTCGTGGCCGAGGGCGGGCTGCTCTACGTCGTGACCGGGCGGGCCGACGTGATGGCGCTCGGCGTCGCGGACGGCAAGGTCGCCTGGCGCGCCACGCTGCCGGCGCCGGCGCGCTCGCTGCCCACGCTGGGCGGCGGGCGGCTGTACGTCGGGCTGATCGACGGGCGGCTGGTGGCGGTCGACATCCACGGCGGCAAGCAGCTCTGGTCCTACCAGTCGGGCGAGGCCGCCATGATCGTGCTCGGGCAGCCCGCGCCGGCGTACTCGGACGGCATCGTGGTGGCGGGCTTCGGCTCCGGCGACCTGGCCGCGGTGCACGCGGACACCGGCTCCATGCTGTGGACCGACAACCTGGGCGCCGCCGGCGGGCGGGCCACCGCGACGGACCTGTCCTCGATCCGCGGCGCGCCGGTGATCGACGGCGGCACCGTCTACGCCGTCGGGCTGGGCGGGCTGATCGTCGCGATCGACCTGCGCTCCGGGCGGCGCGTGTGGGAGCGGCCGATCGGCGGCGGGCAGATGCCCTGGATCGCCGGCGACTGGATCTACCTGATCGACAACGACCAGCAGCTGCTCGCCATGACCAAGGCGGAGGGCCGCGTGCGCTGGGTCGCCGACCTGCCGCACTACGTCGACGAGACCAAGCGCACCGGGCCGCTGTTCTGGTCCGGGCCGGCGCTGGTGAACTACCGCCTGGTGCTCACCGGCGACCGCGGGCAGATCCTCTACGCCAACCCGGTCAGCGGCGTGGTCACCGGCGGCGTCGACCTGCCGGCCGCCGGCGCCGTGCCGCCGGTGGCCGCGGCGGGCACGCTGCTGATCCTCACCGACGACGGGAAGCTCACGGCGCTGCGTTGAGCGAGCAAGGCCGGGCTCTGCCCGGACCCGCCAGGGCGAGCCGCCCTGGACTGGCCTTCCTTAAGGGAGGCGTTCCAAGGGCGCAGCCTTTGGCGGAGTCCAGAGGCAGCGCCTCTGGCCTTGCTTCCTCCGCGTCCCCATTTCACTCCGAGAACAACACCGAGACGGCCTGCGCCCCGTCTGAAAGGCCGCCGTGCCCGCGAACCAGACCCATACCGACGCCGGGCCGAGCCCGGAGTCCGACGCCCTGCCCGTGGTGGTGATCGCCGGGCGGCCGAACGTCGGCAAGTCCACGCTGTTCAACCGCCTGTCCGGGCGGCGCTCGGCGATCGTGGCCGACACGCCCGGCGTCACGCGCGACCGCAAGGAGGCGGAGGCGGTGCTGCGCGGGCGGACCGTGCGGCTGATCGACACGGCGGGTCTGGAGGAGGCGGCGCCGGACACGATCTACGACCGGATGCGCGCCTCGTCGCAGGCGGCGGTGTCGCTGGCCGACCTGGTGGTGTTCGTGGTCGACGCGCGCTCGGGGATCACGCCGGCGGACAGCCACTTCGCGGGGTGGCTGCGCAGGCAGGGGCGGCCGGTGCTGCTGGTCGCCAACAAGACCGAGGGGCGCGGCGGGGCGGCCTCGGCGATGGAGGCGTTCTCGCTCGGGCTCGGCGACCCGGTGGCGATCTCGGCCGAGCACGGCGACGGGCTGTCCGGGCTGATGTCGGAGATCGCGGACCGCCTGCCCAGGGTGGCGCGCGCCGGGCGCGGCGAGGACGAGGCGGACGACGGGGACGAGGCGGCGGACGCCGGGCCGGCGCGGCCGCTGCGTCTGGCGATCGTGGGGCGGCCGAACGCGGGCAAGTCCACGCTGCTGAACCGGCTGCTCGGCGAGGAGCGGATGATCACCGGGCCGGAGCCGGGGCTGACGCGCGACTCGGTGCTGTCCGTGTTGCACGACCCGCTCGGCGACATCGAGCTGGTGGACACCGCCGGCCTGCGCAAGAAGGCGCGCATCGAGGCCGAGCTGGAGCGCATGTCGGTCAGCGCCACGATCGAGGCGCTGAAGATGGCCGAGGTCGTCGTGCTGTGCGTGGACGCGGAGCTGGGGCTGCACGAGCAGGACCTGCAGATCGCGCGGCTGATCGAGCGCGAGGGGCGGGCCTGCGTGCTCGCGCTCAACAAGTGGGACGCGGTGGAGGACCGCTCCGCGACGCGCAAGGCGATCTCGGACCGGCTGGAGACCTCGCTCGCGCAGATGAAGGGCATCCCGGTGGTGTCGTTCTCCGCGCTGACCGGGGCCAGCGTGGACAAGCTGCTGCCGGTGGTGCGCGCGGCCCACGCCGTGTGGAACAAGCGCGTGGCGACGGGCGAGCTGAACCGCTGGTTCGAGCACGCGCTGTCGCGCCACCCGACGCCGCTGGTCGAGGGCAAGCGGATCAAGCTGCGCTACATGACGCAGGCCAAGGCGCGGCCGCCGACCTTCGTGGTGTTCGGCACGCGCGCGGAGACGCTGCCGGAGGACTACCGGCGCTACCTGGTCAACGGCCTGCGCGAGCAGTTCACGCTGCCGGGCACGCCGGTTCGGCTGCAGCTGCGCGGCACGAAGAACCCGTACGCGGACGACTAGGGAAGGCGGCCGGTCCGCGGTTCGTGGCCGGGCGGGCACACGCATGCCGCGTCGCCCCGGACCCTCGCCACGGGTTCCGCCGGCCTTCGGGGGGGGCGGGAGCGGCGGTAACCCGTGGTTGCGGACACCCCTGGACAGGCAAGTTCGGATCGGCCCAGAATGGTGCCGCAACGATAAAAAATCGGGGAACGTCAATGAACAGAAAGACCGTCGCGGGAGCGGCGCTGGTCGCCTGCCTGCTCGCCGGAACGGCGCTGGCCCAGGCGCCGTCGGCCACCGTGCCCAACCCGGCCCCCACGGTTCCCGCGGGAACCGCCGGGCCCGGCCTCACCGTCCCGGCGGAGCGGGGCGACGCCCTCTACGGCCGGCCGAGCGGCTCGGGCGCGAGCAAGCTGGCGCCCGTGGATGCGCCGCCGATCGCGACGGCGGCGTCGGACATGCCGACCGACAAGCTCCATGTCCCCGACGGGTTCAAGGTCGAGGTGTTCGCGACCAACATCGCCGACGCGCGCTCGATGCGCGTGGGCGACAAGGGCACCGTGTTCGTCGGCAACCGCCTGCTCGACAAGGTCTATGCGATCACGACCGTCGACGGGAAGCCGGTGACCAAGGTGATCGCCAGCGGCCTGCACCGGCCCAACGGCCTGGCCTTCAAGGACGGCAACCTCTACGTCGCCGAGCTGAACAAGATCTGGCGCTTCGACGGCATCGAGGATCATCTCGACCAGCCGCCGAAGCCGGTGCTGATCTACGACAACCTGCCGTCCGACGAGGCGCACGGCTGGAAGTTCATCGGCATCGGGCCGGACAACAAGCTGTACGTGCCGATCGGCGCGCCCGGCAACATCCTGATCCCGCCGCCGAGCAACGCGCAGATCCGCCGCATGGACCTCGACGGCAAGAACGTCGAGATGGTCGCGACCGGCGTGCGCAACTCGGTGGGCTTCGACTGGAGCCCGATCACGAAGGACTTCTACTTCACCAACAACGGGCGCGACTGGCTCAGCGAGGACATCCCCAACGACACCCTGCACAGGGTCGCCGCCGGCACGACCACGCCGCCGAACTTCGGCTACCCGTACTGCCACCAGGGCAACTTCACGGACCCGGAGTACGGCTGGGGCAAGAACTGCGCGGACTACGCGCAGCCGGCGGCGCTGCTCGGGCCGCACGTTGCCTCGCTGGGCATGCGCTTCTACACGGGCGACGCGTTCGGGCCGGAGTACAAGAACGCGATCTTCGTCGCGCGTCACGGCTCGTGGGACCGCACCGTGAAGCTCGGCGGCGACGTCGAGGTGATCAAGCTCAACCAGGACGGCACCGTGGCGTCGCAGACGCCGTTCCTGACCGGCTTCATCCAGAACAACGACTACGTGGGCCGCCCGGTCGACGTGCAGCCGATGCCCGACGGGTCGATGCTCGTGTCGGACGACTGGAACGGGGCGATCTGGCGGGTCAGCAAGACGAAGTAGGCTGTCCGCGGGCCCGCACCGGACCGGTGCGGGCCGCTGCTCGAGAAGGGATACTCCATGCGTGCAGGCGTGACGCTGCTGCTGCTGGCGCTTGCCGGGCCGGCCTCGGCGCAGACCGTGGCCGAGCGGCTGCCGACCTGCCTTGCCTGCCACGGCGAGAACGGGGCGTCGGCGACGGAGACCGTGCCGTCGCTGGGGGCGATGCCGGTGAACTACGTGCTGACGCAGCTCTTCCTGTTCCGGGGCAAGCAGCGCATCGCGGAGCCGATGAACGACATGGCGGCCGGCTTGTCGGACGACGACCTGCGCGGCTTCGCGGGCATCTTCAACAAGATGCCGGCGCCGCCGCCGACGGTCGAGCTGAGCGCCGCGGAGATCGAGACGGGGCAGGGGCTGATCGAGAAGCACCACTGCAACTCGTGCCACGGGCCGGCGCTGGCCGGGCAGCAGACGATCCCGCACATCGCCGGGCAGCACGAGGAATACGTGCGACAGGCGCTGACGGACTACAAGAGCAACACCCGGAAGGGCTACAGCCCGGCGATGAACGAGGCGGCGCAGGAGATCGGCGACGACGAGATCCCGCTGCTGGCGCGCTACGTGGCGAGCCTGCACTAGCGCCTCGTGTGCCGGTCCAGGGGCGCTGCCCCTGGCGGGTCCAGGGCAGGGCCCTGGCCTTTCCCTGTCTAGGCCGCCCCCGCCATCGCAGGCAGCTCCGCCCGCGCGTCCTGCCACATCGCGTGCGCGTTGCGGCAGATCGCGAGCCAGCAGTTCTCCGAGACGCCCTGCGCGTCGTCGTAGGGCGCGAGGCGGTCGATGTGGCCGCACAGCAGGCCCGGCGCCATCCACTCCACGGTGCCCGGCAGGTGCGCGGCGTCGGCCGCCACGACGTAGAGCAGCGTGTTGTGCGCGGCATAGGAGCGAAGCGCCGCCCAGACCGGGGCGACCTCCTCCAGGGTGAGCGCCGTGTTGCGCTTGAGCACGAAGATCTTCTCGCCGGCGCGCAGGTCCTGCAGGAACAGGCGGAGCTGGAAGCGTAGCCGCTGGTGGGCGCGGGGCAGGACGGTGTCCGCGGCCACCTCGCCCTCGTGCTCGAAGCTGTGGTAGCGCAGGTCGTAGCTGGTCTGCTGGATGATGTACTCGCGTGCACCCTCCGGCTCGTTGCCGTAGACGCAGGCGAGGTTCTCCGCGAGCGTCAGGCCCTCGAACTCGGTGTCCAGGCCGCGCAGCAGGTGGGTCAGGTGGGTGGCCGAGAAGCGCAGCAGGTTGAGCGGTTCCGCGCCGAAGCGGCGCTGGGCGATGCCGAACTCGCAGTTGTCGCCCAGGCTCTGGAACCGCGACACCAGCGCCTCCGCCGGCATCGGGTGGCGCTCCGGCTCGACGTGGCGCGCCGGCACGCGGTCCGAGCTGTACAGGCGCACGCTGCGCAGGAGGATCGAGAGCAGGCGGTTGTCGTCGCTCTCCGCCAGTTCCGAGGCGCGCGCGCGGTCGTAGTGGGCGAGCGTCAGGACGAGGCGGCCGTCGCGGACCAGGCGGCGCGGCAGGCTGACGGAGATCTCCGTCGGGCGGTGCACGCGGTGCGTCGAGAGCAGGTGGCCGTCGCTCCACACCGCGACCCGCTGCAGCCGCGCGATCGGGTCGACCTTGAGCACCACGACGTAGGCCGGATGGTCGGCGGCGACGTCGAGCGTCAGCGTGCTGAAGTTGTCCACGGCCCAGACGTAGCCGGGCTCGGGGTGCGACCAGCCGACGCCCATCGCGGGCAGCCCGGAGCCGCCCGTACCGAAATCCAGTTCCGCCAGCAAGGCGAGCGCCATCGACAGATCCCTTCCCGTACCCCGAGCACGACACGGTCCGTCTGGCTGGCACGCGCGCACGGCCGGGAGGCCGTCGCCGGACCCCGCCGCCCGCCACTCCGGCGAGCACAGACCGTATCATCCAACGAGACGCAGCGTGCCAAGAATGTTTGAAGAATGTCCCAACGGGGCGCCCTCCGTCGGGCAGGCGGGGACGCCTTCCGGGCGCGGCTTGCGGGACGCGCGATCGTTTCCAGCTTGGAAGGCAGCCGATCCGGGCGGTTCGGCGGGCGAGCAAGGGAGCCGGCGCATGGCGAAGACCGCGAAGAAGTCCGATCCGAAGCTGTGGGAGAAGGTCAAGGAGGAGGTCACCGAGGGCGACAAGGGCGGCAAGCCCGGCCAGTGGTCGGCCCGCAAGGCGCAGCTCGCCGTGCACGACTACAAGGCCGAGGGCGGCGGCTACGAGGGCAAGAAGACCGAGGACAACCACCTGACGCAGTGGACCAAGGAGGAGTGGGGCACGAAGTCGGGGGAGGAGTCCGGCAAGACCGGCGAGCGCTACCTGCCCGAGAAGGCGCGCGAGGCGCTCTCGGACGAGGAGTACAAGCGTACTACGCGCAAGAAGCAGGCGGACTCGCGCAAGGGCAAGCAGCACTCCGCGCAGCCGGCGGACGTGGCGAAGAAGACCGCGGCGGCGCGCGACGGCGGGGCCACGCGCGAGGCGCTGATGCAGGAGGCGCGCAAGGCGGGGATCGCGGGGCGGTCGAAGATGAAGAAGGCGGAGCTGGAGGCGGCGCTGGCGGGGAAGAAAGGTTGAGGCGCTGCCTCAAACTCCGCCAAGGGCCGGGCCCTTGGATCGCCTTCTCCTAAGTAGAGGGATCAAAGGGCCTCGGGCCCTTTGCGGGTTTGGGCAGAGCCCATGCCTGCTACCCTTCGACAATCGCCCCGGTCCGCGTCTCTCCCGCCTCGCACAGCGCGGCGATCGCGGGGGCGACGTCGGTCGGCTGGCGCAGGGTGCGCGGGTCCTCGCCAGGGAAGGCGGCGGAGCGGGTGCGGCTCGCGACGGCGCCCGGGTCGAACAGGTTGATGCGCAGCGGCGAAAGCGCGGCCTGCTCGTCGGCCCAGGCGAGCACGACCTGCTCCATCGCCGCCTTGCTCGCGCCGTAGACGGCCCAGTAGGCCCGCGGCTCGCGGGCGCGTCGGCTGGTGAGCACGACGCAGCGGCCCGACTCGCCGGCCGCGAGCACGGGGCCGCAGGTGCGGATCAGCCGCCAAGTGGCGTGGACGTTGACGGCCAGCGCGCGGTCGAGGTCGGAGGGCTGGACGTGGCCGACCGGGGCGAGCTGGCCCAGCACGCCCGCCGCGTGGACAAGGATGTCGAGGCGCCCGAAGCGCGACAGCAGGCTGGGGCCGAGCGGGTCGATGGAGGCGGGCTCGGCCAGGTCGAGCGGCAGCAGCGTGGCGCCCGCGCCGGTGGCGGTGCGGATGCGGTCGTCCAGCTCCTCCAGCGCGCCCTGGGTGCGGCCGACGGCGACCACGTGCGCGCCGCGCCGGGCCAGCTCCAGCGCCACGGCGGCGCCGATGCCGCGGCTGGCGCCGGTGACGAGCGCGACGCGGCCGGCGAGGGACTCGGTCACAAGCAAGGCCGGGCTCTGCCCGGACCCGCAAAGGGTCCGAGGACCCTTTGATCCCTTGACTTAAGTGTTGCGTTCCAAGGGCGCAGCCTTTGGCGGAGTTTGAGGCAGAGCCTCAACCTTGCTTCCTCCACGCTCAGCGGCAGTCCGTGTAGGAGGAGGACTGGTGCCCCGGGTGCTGGTCCATGTCGGGCAGGGCGACCGGGTACTCGCCGGTGAAGCAGGCGTCGCAGTACTGCGGGGTGGCATCGTTGCGCCCGTTGCGGCCGAGGGCGCGGTAGAGGCCGTCGAGCGAGATGAAGGCGAGGCTGTCGGCGCCGATCAGCTCGGCCATCTCGGCGATGTCGTGGTTGGCGGCGAGCAGCTTGCCGCGCTCGGGCGTGTCGATGCCGTAGAAGC
>JBPBQX010000124.1:0-12408 GCA_050955025.1 Janthinobacterium lividum | reverse complement strand
GCCTCGTCGCGTATCAGCTCCGCCAGCTCGCGGTCCTCGGGCGAGACCGTGTTCTCCAGCAGCTGCGCGGCGCCGCGTATCCCCGACAGCGGGTTCTTCACCTCGTGCGCCAGGATCGCCGCCATGCCCGCCACCGAGCGCGCCGCGTTGCGGAAGCCGAGCTGCTGGTCCAGCGCGCGCACCGTGGCGCTGTTCTGCAGCACCAGCACCAGCCCGCCCGGCTCGTCCGGCAGCGGCGCCGCGCGCACCGTCACCTGGCGCCGGCTCAGACGCGGGCTCTCCAGGGTGATCTCGTGCTCGGACACCGTGACCCCGTCCTGGCGCACCTGGGCGAGCAGCAGGAACAGCGGGCTGTCGGCCGGCAGCAGGTCCTGCAGCCGCATCTGGCACAGCTGGGTCAGCGACACGCCCAGGAACTGCTCGGCGGCGGAGTTGGCGTGGCGGAACCCGTCGTCGGCGTCGAGCGACATCACCGGCACCGGCAGCGCCGACAGCAGCGCCTGCGCCTCCGGCTCCGCCCCCCGCATCGCCGGCCGCGCCAGCGCCAGCGCCTTGGCCCTCATGCCGCGACCGCCCGCGCGTCGTCCGCCGGCGCCTCGTGCGTCGCGTCCGCGCCGGCCGCGTGCTGCGTGGCCACCTGGTCGTAGAACGCCTCGATCATCGCCACCACGCGCCCCGGCTCGTCGAGCCGGTTCATCGCGTCGCGGAACTCCGCCGAGCCGCGCAGGCCTCGCGAGTACCATGATACGTGCTTGCGGGCGAGACGCAGCCCCGCCTCCACGCCGAAATACGACAGCATCGCGCGGTAGTGGCGCAGCAGCACGTCGCGCTGCTCCATCAGCGAAGGATCCGGCGCGCGCTCGCCGGTGCGCAGGAACAGCGCCACCTGCGCCGGCAGCCACGGCCGCCCGTAGCAGCCGCGCCCGATCATCACCCCGTCGGCGCCGGACTGCGCGTACGCCTCCGCCGCGTCGTCGAGCGTCAGGATGTCGCCGTTCACGATCACCGGGATCGCGACCGCCTCCTTCACGCTGGCCACGAACCGCCAATCCGCGCGCCCCGTGTAGAACTGCTGTCGCGTGCGCCCGTGCACCGTGACCATGCGGATGCCGCAGCCCTCGGCGATGCGCGCCAGCGACGGGGCGTTCAGGCTGGCGTGGTCCCAGCCCATGCGCATCTTCAGCGTCACCGGCACGTCCACCGCGCGCACCGTGGCCTCGAGCAGCCGGGCGGCGGCCGCCTCGTCGCGCATCAGCGCCGAGCCCGCCTGCTGCCCGACCGCGACCTTGCGCACGGGACAGCCGAAGTTGACGTCGATCACCTCGGCACCGCGCGCCACGCCGATGCGCGCGGCCTCCGCCATCGCCGCCGGGTCGCAGCCCGCGAGTTGCAGCGCATTGGGCCGCCCCGGCCCCGCGCGCTCCATCTCCGCCATGCGCAGCGTGGTGCGGTTCTCGCGCACCATCGCCCAGGACGCGATCATCTCGGACACCACCATGCCCGCGCCCTCGGCGCGCGCGAGCTGGCGGAACGGCAGGTCCGTCACCCCCGACATCGGCGCCAGGATCACCGGCGTGTCGATCCGCACGCCGCCGCCCAGCGGGATCGGCGCAAGCGGGCGCGATGGAGGCAGTTCTGCAATGTTGCTCATGAATTAGGCAAACTATCCCGGCGCCAGGCAAAGCGCAATCACCGCGGCGTGAACTCCGCGCGATTCCCGCGCGGCGAGGCGCGGCGTGCTGCGCCGTGGCACGCGGCGGACCCGCGCTTGACGGGGTGCGCCCCGGGCAGCATTCCTTGCCCCATGCGCATCGCCGGCCTCCTCGTCGCCGCCGGAACCGGCACCCGGTTCGGCGCCGCCACCCCCAAGCAGTTCACGCCCCTTCTCGGGCGCCCCGTGATCCGCCACGCCGCCGAGGCCCTGCTCGACGCCTGCGAGCTGCTGCAGCCCGTGGGCGACCCCGCCGCCGTCGACGCCGCGCTCGCCGGGCTGGCGCACCTGCCCTGCGTTCCCGGCGGCGCCGAGCGCCAGGACAGCGTGCGCGCCGGCCTGGAGGCGCTCGCCCCGCACCGCCCCGACGTCGTGCTGGTCCACGACGCCGCCCGTCCGATCATCCCCGCCGGCACCGTCGCGGCCCTGCTCGCCGCGCTGAGGCTGCACCGCGGCGCGATCCCCGCGGTGCGCGTCGGCGACACGCTGAAGCGCGTGGAGTCCGGGCTGATCGCCGCGACCGTGCCGCGCGACGGCCTGGTGCGCGCCCAGACCCCGCAGGCCTTCGACTTCGCGACCCTGCTCGCCGCCCACCGCGACGCGCCCCGCTCCGGCCTCACCGACGACGCGTCCCTGCTGGAGCACGCCGGCTTCCCCGTCGCCGTGGTCGAGGGCCACGAGGACAACGTCAAGCTGACCCACCCGGAGGACCTCGTGCGACTGGAACGCCTGCTCGCCGCCCCGATGCAGCCGCGCGTCGGCACCGGCTACGACGTCCACGTCCTGGTCGCGGGCCGCGCCCTGGTGCTGTGCGGCGTCACCGTCCCCCACGAGCTGGGCCTGGACGGCCACTCCGACGCCGACGTCGGCATCCACGCGCTGTGCGACGCGATCTACGGCGCGCTGGCCGAGGGCGACATCGGCCGCCACTTCCCGCCCACCGAGGGCGAGTGGAAGGACGCCGACAGCGCCCGCTTCCTCCGCCACGCGGCCGAACGCATCGCAGCCCGCGGCGGCATCCTGTGCAACGCCGACGTCACGCTGGTCTGCGAGCGGCCCAAGATCACGCCGCACGCGCCGGCCATGCGCGCCCGCCTGGCCGAGCTGCTCGGCACCACGGTCGACCGCATCTCGGTCAAGGCGACCACCTCCGAGCGCCTGGGCTTCACCGGGCGCGGCGAGGGCATCGCGGCGCAGGCGGCCGTCTCCCTCCTCGTGCCGGGCTAGCAAGAAAGCAGTTCTTTCTTGAAAGAAAGAACCAAAGAACTTTGCTCCCTGAGTTCCGCGGCACGCCACGCGGGACAAGGGCCTTATGGGCAAAGTCTTTTTGCTTCTTTTTCTTCAGAAAAAGAAGGCCTTGCTTCCCCTTCGCGTCTCCCCCGCCCCTGTGGTACGAAGGCCGGATCTTCCACGGGACGAGGAGCCTTCCCATGCCAGGACACCGCCTCGCGTTCGCTGCCGCCGCCCTGCTCGCGCTCGCGGGCTGCGCCGAGCCGCAGGTGTATGCGGCCAGCCCGTACCCGCCGGTCCCTGCCCTGCCCGCCGACCCGCAGCCGCTGCCGCCGGTGAGCGCGGTGCCGCTGGTGTGGCAGCCGGCGCACTTCGACTGGACCGGCTCGACCTACCAGTACGTGTCCGGCCGCTACATCCCGCAGGCCGGCCACACCCGCTGGGCGGCGGGCTGGTGGAGCATGGACACCGGGCGCTGGGTGTGGATGCCCGCGCACTGGGCCGGCTGAGCGCCCCGGGGTGCCGGCGCGCCTCGAAGGGTCGTGCCGCTGCGGCACGGTGAGCTTCGCCGTCGCGAGCCACACCCCGGTGCCCTACCAGCTCTGCTACTGCTCGGTCTGCCGCAAGACGGCGGGCGGCGCCGGCGCCGCGATCAACCTCGCCGCCGACGCCGCCACCCTGCGCCACTTCGGCCGCACCCGCGTCTGGCACGCAGCCCTCGACGACGGGCTCAGCCCGGCCGAGCGCCACGCCTGCGAGCGCTGCGCCACCGCGCTGTGGCTGTTCGACCCGCGCTGGCCCGCGCTGGTGCACCCGCTGGCCTCGGCCATCGACACGCCGCTGCCGGCCGCGCCGTCGCGCGTGCACATCATGCTGCGCTTCAAGCCCGCGTAGGTGCCGGCGCGGATCGAGCCCGGCGACGCGGCCTTCGACGAGCTGCCCGCGCAGTCGATCGAGGAATGGCACCGCGCGCGGGGGCTCTGGGTGCCGTAGGGAGGCAAGGAAACAGCAAGGTCTTCTTTCTCTGAAGAAAAAGAAGCAAAAAGACTTCTGCCCGACTGGCACCGTGCCGCACGACAGGCCTGACTCCCTCGTGGGCAAGGTTCTTTGGTTCTTTCTTTCAAGAAAGAACTGCTTGCTTGCTTGCTGCGCGCCCGCCAGGCGCCGCCCTCGACAACCCCGGCGCAGGGGCGGAAAATCCGGGGCGACAGACCAGGAGCCCGCAGCGATGCCCGACAGCCAGCACGACTCCCTCGCCCCCGCCCCGCTCACCCCCACGCTGCGCGCCGACTACCGGCCGCCGGCGTTCCTGGTGGACAGCGTGGAGCTGGTCTTCGCGCTGGACCCGGCCGCGACCACGGTGCGCTCCCGCCTGGCGCTGCGCCGCAACCCGGCAGAGGGCGCCGAGGCGGGCGGCCTGCACCTCGACGGCGAGGCGCTGACGCTGCTGGAAGCCACGCTCGACGGCACGGCGGTGCCGGACTCGTCGCTGCGCATCGTGGACGGCGACCTGCACCTCGACGACGTGCCGGACGCCTTCGAGCTGGAGCTGGTGGTGCGGATCTCGCCCGAGGCGAACACCGAGCTGAGCGGCCTCTACGTCTCCGGCGGCAACTTCTTCACCCAGTGCGAGGCGCAGGGCTTCCGCCGCATCACCTTCTTCCCCGACCGCCCCGACGTGATGACGCGCTTCACCACCACGCTGGTCGCCGAGCGCGCGCGCTTCCCCGTCCTGCTGTCCAACGGCAACCGCGTGGATGCGGGCGAGGCGGAGGGCGGGCGGCACTGGGCGCGCTGGGAGGACCCGCACCCCAAGCCGTCCTACCTGTTCGCGCTGGTGGCCGGCGACCTCGTGTCGCTGGAGGACGGCTTCACCACGGCGTCCGGCCGCGAGGTCGCGCTGGCGATCTGGGTGCGCGACGGCGACCAGGACAAGTGCGACCACGCCATGGCCGCGCTGAAGGAGTCGATGCGCTGGGACGAGCAGGTGTTCGGCCTCGAGTACGACCTCGACGTGTTCAACATCGCCGCCGTGTCCGACTTCAACATGGGGGCGATGGAGAACAAGGGCCTCAACGTCTTCAACACGAAGTACGTGCTGGCCCGACCGGAGACCGCGACCGACAGCGACTACCAGGGCATCGAGACGGTGATCGCCCACGAGTACTTCCACAACTGGACCGGCAACCGCGTGACCTGCCGCGACTGGTTCCAGCTCTCGCTGAAGGAGGGCCTGACCGTGTTCCGCGACCAGGAGTTCTCCGCCGACCAGGGCTCGCGCGCGGTCAAGCGCGTCGCCGACGTGCGCCGCCTGCGCGCCGGCCAGTTCCCCGAGGACTCCGGCCCCCTCGCGCACCCCGTGCGCCCCGACAGCTACGTGCGCATCGACAACTTCTACACCGCCACGATCTACCAGAAGGGCGCCGAGGTCGTGCGCATGATCCGCACGCTCGTGGGCCACGACGGGTTCCGCCGCGGCATGGACCTCTACTTCGCGCGCCACGACAACCAGGCGGTCACCATCGAGGACTTCGTGGCCGCGATGGCCGACGCCTCCGGCACCGACCTGTCCGCCTTCCGCGCCTGGTACGCCCAGGCCGGCACGCCCGAGGTCGCCGTCGAGGACAGCTACGACGCGGGCGCGCGGCGCTACACGCTGCACCTCGCGCAGTCCACGCCGCCCACGCCCGGCCAGCCCGACAAGGCGCCCCTGCAGATCCCGATCGTCATGGCCCTGCTCGGCCCCGACGGCGCGCAGCTCGCGCCGCGCGCGCACGGCGACGGCATCGCGGCGATCCCGGGCACGCCGGGCGAGATGCTGCTCGACCTGCGCGCGGCGGCGCAGGACTTCGTGTTCGACGACGTGGCCGCGCGCCCTGTGCCCTCGCTGCTGCGCGGCTTCTCGGCGCCGGTGCGGCTGCGCGGCCTGTCGCCGGCCTCGCTTCGCTTCCTCGCGACCCACGACGGCGACCCGTTCGTGCGCTGGGACAGCGGGCAGCAGTACGCGACCGACGTGCTGCTGCGCCTGGTCGACGTCCTGCGACGCGGCGAGAGCCCCGAGCCCGACGCCGGCATGGTCGAGGCCGCCCGCGCCACGCTGGCCCGCGCCGGCGACGACCCCGCCTTCGCCGCCGAGGCGCTGGCGCTGCCCGGGCTGGGCGTGGTCGCCGACCGCATGGCCGTGGCCGACCACGAGGGCGTGCACCGCGCCCGCCGGCTCATGAAGGGCGCGATCGGCACCGGCCTGGAGCGCGCGCTGCACGACGCCTACGCGCGCCTGGCCGACGCCGGGCCGTACCGCATCGACGGCGCGTCGATCGGCCGCCGCTCGCTGCGCAACGCGTGCCTCGACTTCCTGGCCGCCCCGCAGGCCGCGACCCGCGATGCCGGCGTGGCCCTCGCCGGGGCGCAGTTCTCGGCCGGCGCCAACATGACCGACGTGCTCGCAGCCCTCGTGGTGCTCGCCGAGGCGGGCGGGCCCGAGGGCGAGGCCGCACTCGCCGGCTTCCACGCGCGCTGGCGCCACGACGACCTGGTGCTCGACAAGTGGTTCTCCATCCAGGCGATGTCGCAGCAGCCCGGCGCGATCGGCCGCGTCCGCGCGCTCTACGCCCACCCCGACTTCGACCTGCGCAACCCGAACCGGATGCGCGCGCTGATCGGCGCCTTCGCGTCGGGCAACCCCGTGGCGTTCCACGCCGCCGACGGCAGCGGATACGCCTTCCTCGCCGACGCGATCCTCGCGGTGGACCGCATCAACGGCCAGGTCGCAGCCCGCATGGTCGGCCCGCTCGGCGCCTGGCGCCGCCAGGACGAGGGGCGCCAGGTGCTCATGCGCGACGCGCTCGCCCGCGTGCTGGCGGAGCCCGCGCTGAGCCAGGGCACGCGCGAGATGGCGTCGCGGAGCAGCGCGGCGGCGTAAGCAAGGCCGGGCTCTGCCCGGACCCACCAGGGGCGAGCCGCCCCTGGACCGGCCTCACTTAGGGGAAGCGTTCCAAGGGCGCAGCCTTTGGCGGAGTCCAGAGGCAGCGCCTCTGGCCTTGCTTGCCGTGCGACATTCGGGGTTCCCCTCGACCGTTGCTGCGGTGCAATAAGGGCGCCCAGTTCCACCGCCGAGGCACGCATGGACGCTCACCCCACCGGCCAGCTCACGGTCCGCATCGTCGCGATGCCGGCCGACACCAACGCGTCGGGCGACATCTTCGGCGGCTGGATCATGGCGCAGATGGACCTCTCCGGCGGCATCGCCGGCCGCGAGCGGGCGCGGGGCCGCGTGGTCACCGCGTCGGTGTCGAGCCTGAGCTTCCTGCAGCCGGTCAAGGTCGGCGACGTGGTGGCCGTCTACACCGAGGTGGTCGGCACCGGCCGCTCCTCGATCCGCATCCAGATCGAGGCCTGGGTCGTGCGCGGCGTCGGCTCGGCGCAGCTCAAGGTGACGGAGGCGCTGTTCGTCATGGTGGCCGTCGACGAGTCAGGCGCCTCGGTCGCCCTGCCGCCGGCCTGAATACGCGGCTCATCCGCGCCCGGTGACGCCGCGGACACGGCGCGCGCGGCATCGGCGGATCGGCCCTTGACGGTTCCGTGAGCGTCCCGCAGGACGGGACGCAACGAAAAACCCGGGAACCCGTCCACGATGTTTCACCAGATCCTGCGCCCGATCGGGGACAGCCTCCCGCTGTCCTTCCTCGTGGCGGTCGTGCCGATCGCGATCGTCCTCGTCATGCTCGGCGTGGCGCGCCGGCCGGCGTGGCAGGCCTCGCTCGCGGGCCTCGTCGCCGGCCTGCTGATCGCGATCCTGGGCTGGGGCCTGCCGGTCGGCCTGGCGCTGGACAGCACGGCGCTCGGCGCGGTGTTCGCGCTGTGGCCGGTCATGTGGATCGTGGTCAACGCCCTGCTGCTCTACAACATCGCGGTGGTGTCCGGCCGCTTCGACGCGTTCCGCGACTGGGTGCTGGCCAGCCTGCCCAACGACCGCCGCGTCGTGCTCGTGGTGATCGGCTTCTGCTTCGGCGCGCTGCTGGAGGGCATCTCGGGCTTCGGCACGCCGGTCGCGATCACCTCGTCGCTGCTGATCCTGGTCGGCTACCCGCCGTTGGAGGCGCTCACCTTCACGCTGATCTTCAACACCGCGCCGGTGGCGTTCGGGGCGCTCGGCGTGCCGGTCACCGTGCTCGGCGTCGTGACGCACCTGCCCGACACCGCGCTCGGCGCGATGATCGGCCGACAGCTGCCGATCATGGCGGTGCTGCTGCCGTTCTACGTGATGGCGATGTACGGCGGCCGGCGCTCGGTCGCGGCCCTGTGGCCGATGCTGCTGGTGGCCGGCGGGAGCTTCGGCCTCGCGCAGTTCGCCGCCTCCAACCTGATCGACTACCGCCTGACCGACGTGCTGTCGTCGATGGTCTCACTGGTCGCGACGATCGGCTTCCTGCAGGTCTGGCAGCCCGCGCCCGACCCCGAGTACGCGATCAACGCCAACGTGCTGCACACCCCGGGCAAGCTGTCCGGCTGGCAGGGCTGGCTGCCGTGGATCGTGGTCTCGGTGATCGTGATCCTGTGGACGCACTTCAAGGTGTTCCTCAACGGCGACCGCAAGTTCGAGTGGCCCGGCCTGCACAACGCCGTCGGCATCACGCTCTACGGCGACAAGCCCTACGCCGCGGTGTGGGACTTCCAGCCGCTGGCGACCGGCACCGCGATCCTGCTCGCGGCCGTCATCACCGCCGCGCTGTGCGGCGTGGGCCCCGGCCGCTTCCTCGCCTGCGCCGCCACCACGCTGCGCCAGACCAGGCTCGCGATCCTCACCGTCGCGCTGATCGTGGCGCTGGCGTTCGTGATGAACTACTCGGGCATGACCTACACGCTGGGCCTGGGGGTTGCCTCCGTCGGGCCGGTGTTCCCGCTGGTCTCGGCGTTCCTCGGCTGGGTCGCGGTGTTCCTCTCGGGCAGCGACACCTCCGGCAACGCCCTGTTCGGCAACCTGCAGGTCGTGGCCGCCAACCAGCTCGGGCTCAACCCGCTGCTGATCGCGGCGACGAACTCGTCGGGCGGCGTGATGGGCAAGATGATCTCGCCGCAGAACATCGCGACCGGCGTCTCCGTCACCAACCTGCGCGGCCAGGAAGGCGCGGTGCTGGCACGCACGTTCTGGCACTCCATCGTGCTCACCGTGCTGCTGGGCGTGATCGTGGTCGTCGAGCAGTACCTCGTGCCCTGGGTCATCCCGACCTACTGAACGAGGCAACGCCAAAGGCCCGCCTCTGGAATCCACGTCCTTGAGGGATGGGTTTCCAAAGGCCCCGGGCCTTTGGCGGGTCCGGGCAGAGCCCGGCCTTGCTTCCTTCCCGCCGCCGCTTGCGTCGCCCCCCCGCGGCGCGGCACAGTCCGGTGCCGCCCGGTGGCGGCACACCCCGCGACGGGCGCGATGCCGCCCGTGCCATCGCCCCGGTCCGAGGCGGCGACCCGACAGGGGACAGCTTTCCGTGCAGCGCGACGACACAGGCCATCCCGCGGCGCCCGGCCTCGCGGCGCCCGTCCCCGAGTTCGACGAGATGGTCACCGGCGGCGGCGAGCTGCGCCCCGCGTGGTCGGCGCTGATCGGCACGCTGCACGCCCTGCCCGAGGGGCTGTTCGCCGCCCGCGCCGCCCGCGTCCTGCGCCAGTACGCCGAGACCGGGCGCGCCTACCCCGGCACCGGCCCGCAGCCGGTCCCGCCGCTGCTGTGCCCGATCCCGATGCTGCTGCCGGCCGCGGAGTGGGAGATGCTCGCCCACGGCCTGGACCAGCGGGCGCGGCTGCTCGACGCCATCGCCGCCGACCTGCACGGCCCGCGCCGCCTGCTGTCCGAGGGACTGGTGCCGGCGCACCTCGTCTACGCCAACCCGCGCTTCCTCAGGCCGTGCTGCGACATCGTGCCGGCCGGCGGCGCGATGGTGCACGCCTACGCGGCCGACCTGGTGCGCCTGCCCGACGGCGCCTGGCACGTCGCGGCGGACCGGCTGCAGGCGCCGGGCGGCATCGGCAGCGCGCTGCAGAACCGCGGCGTGCTGGTGCGCACCGTGCCGGAGCTGTTCCGCGCCAGCCCGGTGCAGCGCCTGGAGCCGTTCTTCGAAATGTGGCAGGCGCGCCTGGCCGCGCTGGCGCCGGCACGCGAGCACGGCGGCCCGGCGCGCATCGCCCTGCTCACGCCCGGGCAGTTCGCGCCGTCGTTCCTGGAGCACGTGTTCCTGGCCCGCCAGCTCGGCGCCACGCTGGTCGAGGGCGCGGACCTCACGGTGCGCGACGGCCGCGTGCACCTCAAGACGCTGTCCTCGCTGCAGCGCGTGGACGTGCTGCTGCGCTTCATGGACGACGACTTCACCGACCCGCTGGAGCTGCGCTCGGACTCCATGCTCGGCGTGCCGGGGCTGATGCAGGCGATCCGCGGCGGGCGCGTCGCCATGGTCAACGCGCCCGGCGCCAGCGTGGTCGAGGCGCCGGAGCTGCGCCCGCTGCTGCCCGCGCTCGCCGGGCGGCTGCTGGGCGAGGCGCTGCGGCTGCCGTCCGCGCCCGCGGTGGCGGACGACCAGGCGGCCGACGGCGGCGCCGCCCGGCCGCGGCGTGAGTGCGCGCGCCGCTCGGTGGCGCCGGCGTGGTTCGAGGGCAGGCTGGTGCCGCGCCCGGTGACGCTGCGCATGTTCCTGGTCCACGACGGCAGCCGCTACGTCGCCATGCCCGGCGGCTTCGCGGAAAGCTCGCTGCCGTCCGGGCGTCGGCTGGTCAAGGACCTCTGGGTCGCGGCGGGCGCGGACCAGCCGGGCCTGGCCGCGCGGCCGGGCGCGCCGGCGGTGCTCTCGGCCGGGCCGGGACGGGTGCGCATCACCCCGGTGCCCGACGACCTGCGCTCGCGGACCGCGGACGACCTGTTCTGGCTCGGGCGCTACGCGGAGCGGCTGGACAACGCGGCGCGGGTGCTGCGGGCCGCGACGCTGCGCCTGACCAGCGAGAGCGTCGGCCCGGGCGAGGCCACGGAGATCGGCCACATGCTGCGGCTGCTGGGCGAGCTGGGGCTGGTCGAGCCGCTGCTCGCCGAGATGCTGCCCGACGGCCGCGCGCTGCTCGCCGCCATGCCGCTGGCCTGGGGCAGCGACTCCCCGCTCGGCGACCTGTTCGCCGCCGTGGGGCGGATCGCCGAGACCCTGCGCGACCGGCTGTCGAAGGACATGGAGGTCGTCGTCCTCGGCCCGCTGCAGCAGGCGCGCGCGGCGCTCGCCCTGCCGCAGGACGCGGACCGCATGATCGTGGCGATCGAGGCGCTGATCGGCCTGGTCGCGGCCTTCGGCGGCATGGTGGGCGAGAACATGACGCAGAGCAGCGGCTGGCTGTTCCTCGACATCGGCCGGCGCATCGAGCGCGCGCTGTACGGCGCGGCCCTCCTGTCCGAGCTGCTCGACGGCACGGAGCGCGAGGGCGAGGCGCCGCTGGAGCTGGCGCTGGAGCTGTCGGACAGCACGATCACCTACCACTCGCGCTACCTCGGCGTGGTGCAGACCGGGCCCGTGGTCGACCTGCTGCTGAGCGACCCGCGCAACCCGCGCTCCGTGGCGTTCCAGCTCGCGCGCATCGAGGGCCACCTGCGCGACCTCGCCCGCGGCTTCTCGCGCGCCGAGGCGCCGGGGGCGGAGGCCGCGACCTCGCTGCTGGACGCGCTGCGCGCCACGCGGCTCGAGGGGCTGGAGCAGCCGCCCGGGCGGGCCGCGCTGCTGCACTCGCTCGCCGGCACCAGCCAGCGCCTCTACAACCTGTCGGACCGGCTGACGCGCGCCTACCTGTCGCACACACGCATGCCCACGGCGGTCGGCTACGGCCAGGTGCGGGCATGAGCGCCCCGTCGCGTTGCGGGTGGCGCGGCCCGGCCCGCGCGGGCTAGGTTCGGGCGTGAAGTACCGTGTGCGCCACCGTTCCCGATACAGCTACGCGCGCCAGGTGCAGCTGTCCTACCACGCGCTGCACCTGCGCCCGCGCCAGACCGGCCACCAGCGCGTGCTGCGCGCCAGCATCTCCACCAGCCCCGGCCCGGAGACGCTGTCCGAGGGCGCGGACTACTTCGGCAACGGCCTCGACCTGCTCACCGTGACCGAGCCCCACCTCCAGCTCACCGTCGACCTCGACGCCGTGGTCGAGGTGGCCTTCCCGCCGCCGCCCGACGCGACCCCGGGCTGGGAGCGGGTGCGCGACATGCTGCGCGCCGCCCGCGGGCCGGAGCTGTCGGCCGCCAGCGAGTTCACCTTCCCCTCCGCGATGGCCACCGCGGACGAGGCGATCGCGCGCTACGCCGCCGCCTCCTTCCCGGCGGGGCGCGAGGTGCTGGACGGGGCGCGCGAGCTGACGTCGCGCATCCACCGCGACTTCGCCTTCGACCCGGAGGCGACCTCGATCGGCACCCCGCTGTCCGAGGCGATGCGCATGCGCCGCGGCGTGTGCCAGGA
>JBPBQX010000123.1:0-12621 GCA_050955025.1 Janthinobacterium lividum | reverse complement strand
GCGATGCTGGCGGCGCTCACCCTGGCCAACTGGCTGCTGGTCAAGCTCTGGGCCGGCCGCTCCGGCGTCTGGCGCGGCCTCTACCCGGCGCGCCGCGAGGCCCGCTGGATCCTCGACGCCGCCATCGTGCTCAACCTCGCGACCCTCGGCTGGTTCAAGTACGCGAACTTCGCGAAGGCCAACGTCGACGCCCTCGCCGGCCTCCCCTTCGAGCCCTGGAACATCGTGCTCCCGCTCGGCATCAGCTTCTTCGTGTTCCAGAAGCTGTCATACCTGCTCGACCTCAGGCGCGGCGACCGCCACGTCTACCGCCTGCTCGACTTCGCCGAGTTCGTGACCTTCTTCCCCCAGCTCATCGCCGGCCCCCTCGTCCGCCACAACGAGCTCGTGCCCCAGTTCTCCGCCACCCCCCGCGGCCCCCACATGGCCGAGCTTGCCGCGCGCGGTGCCATCCTCTTCACCATCGGCCTGGCCAAGAAGGCCGCGCTCGCCGACACCCTCGCCCTGGTCTGCGACCCCCTGTTCGCGCGCGCCGCCACCACCCCCCTCAACCTCGCCGAGGCCTGGGCGGCGGCCCTCACCTACACCCTGCAGATCTACTTCGACTTCTCCGGCTACTCCGACATGGCGATCGGCATTGCCCTCCTCTTCGGCCTGCGCCTGCCCTACAACTTCGACGCCCCCTACCGCGCCGCCTCCATCCGCGAGTTCTGGCGCCGCTGGCACATCACCCTGAGCCGCTTCCTGCGCGACTACCTCTATATCCCGCTGGGCGGCAGCCGCGTCCCCGCCTGGCGCCAGCCGATCAACGTCGTGCTGACCATGCTCGTCGGCGGCCTGTGGCACGGCGCCGCCTGGAGCTTCGTCGCCTGGGGCGGCCTGCACGGCGCAGCACTCGCCGCGAACTCCGCCTGGAACCGCACCGGCCTGCGCCTCCCCCGCGCGCTGGGCTGGCCGCTCACCATGCTGTTCGTGATCGCCACCTGGGTGGTCTTCCGCGCCCCCGGCTTCGACGTCGCCGCCTCCGTCCTGCGCTCCATGGCCGGCGCGACGGGCCCCGGCCGCGTCCACGTCGAGAATCTCCCCGTGGTGGCGATCGCCGCCCTGGTCGCGACGCTCGGCCCCACCAGCCAGCAGGCGGCACTTGCCCGCCTGCCCCCCAACCCCTGGCTGGCGCTTCCTGCCGCCGCCGTCCTCGTGTTCCTGCTCCTCCTGATCGGCGGCCGCGTCCCCAATGAGTTCATCTACTTCCGCTTCTAGGCGCCCGCCGGGCCGCAAGCCCCCGCCCGCCCGCACGACCCCGGCGCCCTCCGCCATGGCCAGGCTCCGCTCCGGCACCGGCTTCGGCCCCGGATCGGGCGGAAGCCGCGGCAGCGGGCGCGGCGCCGCGCCCACGACCCGCCCGCCCCACCGCGCCGACGGCTTCGCGGCCGGCCCGACCCTGCTCACCTCGGCCGCCGACGCCGCGCGCTGGCGCCGTTTCCTGCGCGTGCTCGGCCTCGCGACCCTGGCGATGGCCGCCCTGCTCTACGGCGCGATCGTCACCATCGACCCCTGGGATGCCCTGCCAGGCGCGCCCGCCCTGCCGCGCGTGCCGGTGACCACCAACGCCCGCTTCACCTTCCCCGCTCTCGCCCGCTCGCCCCGCTTCGACTCCGTGGTGCTCGGCACATCCACCAGCCGCCTGCTGCGCCCCACCGTGCTCGACGCCACGCTGGGCGGCCGCTTCGCCAACCTCGCGATGAACAGCGCCACCGCCTGGGAACAGGTCCGCCTGCTGGAGGTGTTCGCCCGCACCCACACCCGCCCCGCCACCGTGCTCGTCGGCCTCGACGACAGCTGGTGCCGACTCGGCGAGACGATCGAGCGCAACGCCCGCCCCTTCCCCGACTGGATGTACGAGCCTTCTCGCTGGCCCGGCTACGGCCGGATGTTCAACCTCTACGCCGTGCAGGAATCCGCCAGCGAGCTGTGGACCATGCTCGGCCTGAAGAAGCGCCGCTACGGCCTCGACGGCTACACCAACTTCCTGCCCGCCGATGCCGCCTACGACCCCGCCCGCGTCGACGCCGCCTTCGCCGCCTGGGGCTACCCCTCCACCGACCCTGTCCCCACGCCAGCCCCGCCGCAGCGCACGATCGCCCTGCTCGCCCCCGCCCTGCGCCTGCTGCCGCCCACCACCCGCAAGCTCCTGTTCTTCACCCCCGACAGCCTCGAACAGCAGGGCCTGGCCGGCACCGTCACCGCGCAAAAATGGACCGCCTGCAAGCAGGCCGTCGTCCGCGACCTGGCCGCGGTCCCCAACGTCACCGTCGTCGACTTCATGATCCCCAGCCCGATCACTCGCGACCGCGCCAACTACTGGGACCCGATCCACTACCGCGTGCCCGTCGCCGACCAGCTGATGCGCGACCTTGCCGACGCGGAACACGGCAAGACGAGTGACGACGACGTGCTCCTGCTTCCCTGAAACCCTGGTCTAAACTGCTCAAAGACAAGAGAAGAAAGCGTGTTCTTCCCTGAAAGAAAGAGCCAAAGAGCTTTCCTCATGAAGCCGAGTCGAATACCTCGTGTAAACGCCGAAGAAGACACGTTCTCGAAGCCCGTTCGAGAAAAGGGCGCTTCACCGTCTTGACGGGCCGCCAGGGCCAGCGGTCGCCCCTGCGAGGTGCCTCCGCAGCGGCGCCGCCTGACCCGCGGCCTACTCTCCCTGCCCGTCCGCCCCGCTGCCCGACCCGGTGATCCCGGCCCGCGACGGCGCGTCCGACCCCGGCTCGACCTGCCGGCTCATCAGCTCGATCTCCCGGTCGTTTCCCGCCTCATCCGCCAGCCCGGCCCCGTCCGGCGACAGCTCGCCCGGCCCGACCTCCATCAGCACGTCCTCGACCGCCTGCGGATCCGTCCGCCGCGCCTGCTCCATCAGCAGATCCGCCCGGTCATCCTCGCCCTCGCGCCGCGCCCGCAACGCCGCTTCCACCAGCGAGCGCGCCTGCCCGTGCTTCTCCGCGCCCGCATCGTCGCCGCCATCCACCAGATCGGACATGCATCCCTCCTGTGCCGTCAGCCAGAACGGACCCGCCGCCATGCGGTTGCCGGAAGGCAAGCCTGGACCCTGCCCAGACCCGCCAGGGCGAGCCGCCCTGGACTGGCCTTCCCTAAGGGACGCGTTCCAAGGGCGCAGCCTTTGGCGGAGTTTGAGGCAGCGCCTCAACCTTGCTTCCTTCAGTCCTCGCCCGCCCGCCGCAGCACGAACAGCGCCTGCTCCCCGAACAGGTTGGCGAGCCACACCGACCGCCGCCAGGGCGCGCGCCGCCCCCCCTCGTCCGCCGCCAGCCACTGCTCGACCGCGTACCCTTCCTGCGCGCACAGCGCGAAGAAGTCCGCGATCGTGCACGGATGGATGTTCGGCGTCTCGTACCACGCCCGGTCCCACCCCGCCGTCATCGGCATCCGCCCGGTGCTGGCGAGCTGCCATCTCACCTGCCAGTGCCCGAAGTTGGGAAAGCTCACCACCGCCCGCGTGCCGATGCGCAGCATCTGGCGCAGCACCTCGCGCGGCTTCTCCACCGCCTGCAGCGTGCGCGATAGCACCACGTAGTCGAACGCCGCGTCCGGATAGTGCGCGAGGTCGTTGTCCGCGTCGCCCTGCATCACCGGCAGCCCGTGCGCGACCGAGCGCGTCACCTCCGCCATGTCGATCTCGATGCCCCGCGCGTCGCACCCGCGGTCGCGGAACAGCAGGTCGATCAGCGACCCGTCGCCGCTACCGATGTCGAGCACCCGCGTCCCCGGCGCGATCAGCTCCGCGATCAGCCGCAGATCGACCCGCATGTTCTTGGCGACGAACTGCACCGGCCCCGCATCGCCCGCCCTGCTCACGAAAGCCGCCCGCCCACGCCAGCCCCGGTCACGCCAGCCCCGAGCGTTCCGCCGCCCCCGCCAGGAACCCCGCCACCGTCCGGTGGAAGTCCGGCTCGTCGAGCAGGAACGCGTCGTGCCCCTTGTCGCTCTCGATCTCGACGAAGCTGACGTTGGCCGCCGCCCGGTTCAGCGCCCGCGCCAGGTCGCGCGACTGCGCCGTCGGGAACAGCCAGTCCGACGAGAAGCACACCACGCAGAACCGCGTCGGGCTCCCCGCGAACGCGCGCGACAGATCCCCGTCGTGCTCCGCCGCCAGGTCGAAGTAGTCCATCGCCCGCGTGATGGTCAGATACGAGTTCGCATCGAACCTGCGCACGAAGCTGCTCCCCTGGTGGCGCAGGTAGCTCTCCACCTCGAACATGTCGCTCAGCGGCCCGAGCGGCGTCTCGCCCCCCCGCGACGGCCCCGCCACCGGCGCCGCCTCCTGCAGCCTGCGCCCGAACTTGCGGCTCAGCGCCTCCTCCGACAGGTACGTGATGTGCGCCATCATCCGCGCCACCGCGAGCCCGCGCGCCGGAATGCGCCCATGGTCGCGATACCGCCCCCCCTGCCAGTCCGGGTCCGCGAAGATCGCCTGCCGGCTGACCTCGTTGAACGCGATGTTCTGCGCCGAGTGGAACGTCGCCGTCGCGATCGGCACCGCGGCGAACACCAGCTCCGGGAACGTCGCCGCCCATTCCAGAACCTGCATCCCGCCCATCGACCCGCCGATCACCGCGAACAGCCGTCCGATCCCCAGATGCCCGACCAGCCGCCGCTGCGCGCGCACCATGTCGCGCATCGTCACCGTCGGGAACTCCGTCCCCCACGCAGCCTCGCCCCCGCTGCGCGCCGACCGCGGCCCCGTCGACCCCATGCACCCGCCCAGCACATTGGCGCACACCACGAAGAAGCGGTCCGTGTCGATCGGCAGCCCCGGCCCGACCAGCGCCCCCCACCACCCCGGCCGCCCCGTCACCGGATGCGGCTCGGCCACGTACTGGTCCCCGGTCAGCGCGTGGCACACCAGGATCGCGTTCGTGCGCGCCGCATTGAGCGTGCCATACGTCCGGAACGCCACCACCAGCTCGGGCAGGTGCACCCCGCACTCCAGGGTCAGGCCGTCGTCGAACCGCACGTGGCTGTGCTCGACGTCCGGCAGCGGCTCCGGGGGTGCCACGGTCTGGTCCATGCCGGCTGTATGGAACCCGCGCCCGGGCCACGCAACCGCAAGCAAGGCAAGGTCGAGGCTCCGCCTCGAGCTCCGCCAAAGGCTGCGCCCTTGGAACGCCTCCCTTAAGTCAAGGGATCAAAGGGCCCCACGGCCCTTTGCGGGTCCGGGCAGAGCCCGGCCTTGCTTCCTCCCAGGGTTCTCAGCCCCCCCGGCATCCGCTATCAGTGCCCCCCGCCCGGTGGACCAGCGATGTCGAGCCTCCCGCACCCGCAGATCGATCAATCCCCCGCGAGCCTTGATCCGGCCGAGGAGCTCGCGCGCCTGCGCGCCGAGCTCGACCGCCTCGACGACGTCCTGCACGACACCCTTCGCAGCCGTGCCGCCGTCGTCGCCCGCATCGGCGCCAGCGCCGCCAAGGGCACGCTCAAGCTCCGCATGGGCCGCCAGGCGGAGATCCTGCGTCGCCTCCTCGCCCGCCACGACGGCGCCTACCCGCCCGCCTCCGTGGTCCGCGTCTGGCTCGAGCTCCTCTCCGGCACCATCGCCATGCAGGCCCCCTTCTCCGTCGCCGTCGGCCAGGCCGAGGGCGACGCCGCACTCGCCGCCACCGCGCGCGAACAGTTCGGCGCCCTGTGCCGCCTGCGCGCCTGGGGCAGCGTCGGCCAGGCGATCGGCGAGGTCCGCGCCGGCACTGCGAGCGTCGCCGTGCTCCCCCTGCCCCACGAGGGCGAGGCCATGTCCGCCGCCTGGTGGACCGGCCTCCTTAACCGCAACGGCCCCGGCGCCGTCCCCCGCCTGCACGTCGTCGCCCGCCTGCCGATCTGGTCGCCCCGCCCCGAGGGCGCCCCCGCGGCCCAGGCCCTCGTCGTCGCCGGCGTCCCCCCCGACCCGAGCGGCGCCGACCGCACCCTGCTCGGCCTGGAGCTGGCCCCCGAAGGCAGCCGCACCCGCCTGCTCGCCGCCCTCGCCGCCGCCGGCCTCACGCCCGGGCGCGTGCTCCTGCGCCGCGACCCCGGCTCCCCCGCCTCCCGCGCTCTGGTCGAGGTCGAGGGTTTCCTCGCCGACGACGACCCCCGCCTGTCCGCCGCCCCCCTGCAGGCGCTGGGCGACTCCCGCCACGGCCCGGTCGTGCTCGGCGCCTACGCGATCCCCCTCGGCGACCCCGGAGCCGCGCCCCCCAGGAACACCGCGCCATGAGCCCCCGCCCCCGCCCCGAGATCATGGCGATCTCCCCCTACGTCGGCGGCGAGTCCCTCCCCTCCGGCGCCAACCGCGGCGCAAAGCTCTCCTCCAACGAGGGCGCGTTCGGCCCCCCGCCCATGGCCCTCGCCGCCATCGCCGCCGCCGCCGCCACCGCCCACCGCTACCCCGACGGCTCGTCCGCGGCCCTGCGCCACGCCATCGCCACGAGCCACGGCCTGGACGCCGCGCGCATCGTCTGCGGCAACGGCTCCGACGAGCTGCTCGCCGCCCTGTGCACGATCTACGGCGGCCCCGGCACCGGCCTGCTGATGACCGAGCACGGCTTCTCCATCTACGCCATCGCCGGCCAGGCCGCGGGCATGCGCGTCACCCGCGTCCCCGAGCGCGACCTCTGCGCCGACGTCGACGCCCTGCTCGCAGCCGTCGCCGCCGACACCACGCTCGTCTTCCTCGCCAACCCCAATAACCCTACCGGCACCCTGCTCCCCGCCGCCGAGGTCCGCCGCCTCCGCGCGCACCTGCCCGCCGACACGATCCTCGTCCTCGACGCCGCCTACGCCGAATACGTCGACGACCCCACGTACGAAGCCGGCGCCGCCCTCGTGGAGGCCGGCGACAACACGGTGATGACCCGCACCTTCAGCAAGATCTACGGCCTCGGCGGCCTGCGCGTCGGCTGGGCCTACGCCCCAGCGCCCGTCGCCGACGCGCTGAACCGCCTGCGCGCCCCCTTCAACGTCAACGCCCTCGCGCTGGCCGCCGCCACCGCCGCCCTGTCCGAGCCCGGCTGGGTCGAGAACGGCCGCCAGCACAACACCGCGCAGCGCGCCCGCCTCGCCCGCCGGCTCGAGGCCGCCGGCATCCGCGTCCGCCCGGGCCACGCCAATTTCCTCCTCGCCGACCTCGACTCCGCCGCGAGCGCCGACGCCGCCGACGCCTTCCTGCGCGCCCGCGGCCTCATCGTGCGCAAGGTCGCCTCCTACGGCCTGCCCTCCTGCCTGCGCATCACGGTCGGCACCGCCGACGAGGTCGACCTCGTCGCCGACGCCCTCGCCGCCTTCATGGCCCAGGCAGCGTCGCAATCCGCCGCGCCGCAATCCGCCGCGTGAGCAACCCCGCCGCGCCGGGCGCCACGCAGCAACCCGATCTGTCCCCCGACCCGCCGATCCGCCGCGAAGGCGGCGCCCCGCCCACCCTGGGCGCCCGCCCCCCGGTGTTCCGCCGCCTCGCCATCATCGGCCTCGGCCTGATCGGCAGCTCCCTCGCCCGCGTCGCCACCGGACGCCGCGAGCTGGCCGCCGAGATCGTCGCCTGCGACCGCGCCCCTGTCCTCGCCCGCGTTGCCGCCCTGGGCATCGCCGACCGCACCGACCCCGACCCCGCCTCCGCCGTGCGCGGCGCCGACTGCGTGATCCTGTGCGCCCCCGTCGGCGCCTACGCGGAGATCGCCGCCGCCATCGCCCCCAGCCTCGCGCCAGGCTGCATCCTCACCGACGTCGGCTCCACCAAGCAGTCCGTGCTGCGCGACGTCGGCCCCCTCGTCCCCGCCGGCGTGCACTTCGTCCCAGGCCACCCCATGGCCGGCACCGAGTACTCCGGCCCCGACTCCGGCTTCCCCACCCTGTTCCAGGGCCGCTGGGTCCTGCTCACCCCGCCCGCCGGCACCGACGCGCTTGCCACCGAACGCGTCGCCGAGCTGTGGCGCCGCTGCGGCGCCATGGTCGAGGTGATGGACGCCGCACACCACGACCGCGTCGTCGCCGTGGTCAGCCACCTGCCCCACCTGATCGCCTTCACGATCTGCGGCACCGCCGACGACCTGGCGGGCGAAACCCGCGACGAGGTCCTGAAGTTCGCCGCCGCCGGCTTCCGCGACTTCACCCGCATCGCCGCCTCCGACCCGACCATGTGGCGCGACGTGTTCCTCAACAACCGCGAGGCCCTACTGGAAATGCTTGCCCGCTTCACCGAGGACGCCCAGGCCATGGCCCGCGCCGTCCGCTGGGGCGACGGCGCCTACATCGAGGACAAGGTCCGCCGCTCCCGCGAGATCCGCCGCAGCCTCATCGAGCTGAACCAGGCGTGAGCGACGCCCCTACCCCCGCCGTGACGATCTACGTCGACGGCGACGCCTGCCCCGTGCGCGAGGAGGTCTTCCGCGTCGCCGGCCGCCTCGGCGTCTCGGTCGTCGTCGTCTCCAACGGCTCGCGCCCGATCCGCCCGCCCAACCTGCCCTTCGTCCGCATGGTCGTGGTCGACCAGGGCGCCGACATCGCCGACGACTGGATCGCCGAGCGCATCGCCGCCCCCGACATCTGCGTCACCAACGACATCCCCCTCGCCGCCCGCTGCCTCGCCACCGGCGCCCGCGCCCTGTCCTCGAACGGCCGCGTCTGGTCCGGCGACAACATCGGCTCCGCCCTCGCCGGCCGCGAGATCGCGCGCCACCTGCGCGAGACCGGCGTCGCCACCGGCGGCCCGCCCCCGCTCGACAAGGCCGCCCGCTCCGCCTTCCTCAACGCCCTCGACACCGCGGTCCAGGCTGCCAAACGCGGCAAGTAAGAAAGGTTGAGGCTCCGCCTCAAACTCCGCCAAAGGCTGCGCCCTTGGAACGCCTCCCTTAAGTCAAGGGATCAAAGGGCCTCACGGCCCTTTGCGGGTTTGGGCAGAGCCCATGCTTCCTTCCGGCGCCCACCCCTCCGGCGCCATCTCGAACCCCTCGAACCGGAACGCCGGCGCCACCACGCAGCTCACCAGCGTCCACGCCCCCAGGCTCCGCGCGTCCTGCCACGCCATCGCCGGCACGACCCCCTGCAGCATCTCCCCCGCCCCGAGGTCAGGCCCCAGCCGCACCTCCCGCGCGCTCGCCCCGTCCTCGCTGATCCCCAGCGCCAGCGCCGCCCCCGCCTGCCACAGCCACAGCTCCGCCCCGTCCACCCTGTGCCACCGGCTTCGCTCCCCCGCCGCCAGCACGAACAGGATCGCCGTCCCCGCGCCCCGCCCGCCACCCTCCGGCACGTCCCGCCAGCTCTCGCTGTAGTGCCCGCCCTCCGGATGCGGCGACAGCCCCAGCGCCGCCCGCACCTCCCCCGCCGACACTCCCGGATCGCGCAGGTCCACGCTCACCCGCCTCCGCCGCCCGCCCGTCCGCCGCCGCGTCGCCAACCCGTCACGTGCATCACCCTGGCCTGATCGCAGCACGGTTGCATCCGCCCGCCGCCCCCGCCACAAAAACCGCCCGCACCCTGCCAAGCCTGCCAAGCCGCACGTGCGCCGCACGCGCCGCCACCGCCACTCGCCGCCAAAGCTGGAGCCCGCCATGCCGCCTGCCCCCACGATCCGCTCCGTCGCCGTGTTCTGCGGCTCGCGCCACGGCCACGACCCCGCGATGGCCCTCGCCGCCCAGGCCCTCGGCACGGGCCTCGCCGAACGCTCGCTGCGCCTGGTCTACGGCGGCGGCCGCATCGGCCTGATGGGCGTGATCGCCGACGCAGTGATCGCCGGCGGCGGCAACGTCAGCGGCGTGATCCCCGAGTTCCTCACCCGCAGCGAGGCGGCCCACGAGCATGTCCACGACCTGACCGTGACCGACAGCATGCACACCCGCAAGCAGCGCATGTTCAGCCTCGCCGACGCCTTCGTGACCATGCCCGGCGGCCTCGGCACGCTGGACGAGACGGTGGAGATCGTCACCTGGCGCCAGCTCCGCCTGCACGACAAGCCGGTGCTGATCTGCAACGTCGGCGGCTGGGCCGACGGCCTGCTCGCCGCCTTCGCCGCCTCCGTGCGCGACGGCTTCGCCGACGAGCCCCGCGGCACGCTGTTCGAGGTCCTCCCCGACGTCGCCTCCGTGCTGCGCCGCCTGGAGGTCGCCCCCACCCCCGCCCCTGGCCAGGTCGACCACATGTAGCCACCCCGCCCGGCAAGCCGCTTGCCCCCCGCGGACGCAGCGGCTATAGCCGCCCCACGGTCGGAGTATAGCTCAGCCTGGTAGAGCACTGTGTTCGGGACGCAGGGGCCGGAGGTTCGAATCCTCTTACTCCGACCAGAACTCCCTGGCGCCCCGCACGCCCATCCCCCGACATCCGGCCATCGACGCAGTCAGACGAGGCCGGAGGTTCTCCCCCGGCCTTGCCCTTGGAACTCCAGTCCTAAGTCAAGGGATCAAAGGGCCTCCCGGCCCTTTGCGGGTCCGGGCGGAGCCCGGCCTTGCCTTCCTACGCCGCCGGCCGCGCCAGCAGCGCCCCGATCAGGTCCACCGCCGCCGCCTTGACCTGCGCGACCACCTGGTCCTCCCCCGGGAAATCCAGCCCGAGCGCCACGGAGGAACGCCGCGCCGCGTCGAGCGCCGCCGCAACCATCGGGTTGCCGTCCTCGAACGCGTCGAACGCCGCCTTGAGCCGCTCGATCTCCCCGGTCGCATCGGTCTCCGCGCGGGTCAGCGCCGCCTGGATCGTGGCGTTGACCGTCACCAGCCGGTTGCCGGCCACCAGCCCGATCAGGGCCGGGATGTTCTGCATCGCCATCGCCGCCGTCTGGGTGGTCAGGGTCTGTGCCGCCTGTTCCGGCGTGGTCGTGACCTGCGTGGCGCGAACCTGGACAGCCTGGATCTCTGTGGTCTGTGTCTCGGACATGCATGTGCTCCTGGAGCCCGCAACGGGCAGGGCCACCGCCGCGGGCTGCGACGGTGGATCAAGGTTCCGGACGGCACGACGCCGACCCGGACAGAACGATCGGGAACGGCGCGAACCCCGCCGCCAGCGCCTGCGGCCCGGCCACCCGGCACGGCGCACCAATGGCGCCACGCCCGAACCAGGCCCGCAGGATCATCGCCCGGAATGCGCGCCCGCCAACCGGCGCCGCATCACCCCGAGCTTGGCGACGAAGCTACGCCGGCGCGGGGCATGTGGCCAAGCACGCCCTCGCACCACGCCGGCGAACCCGCGACGCCCGCAGCGGTTCACACCAAGAACCCCGCCCGAGCCCGGAGGAACGCCCATGCCCCCCCGCACCCTGCTGCTTCTCGCCGCCCTGCTGTGCGCCGGCCTCGCCGCCTGCGCCGACAACAACCAGGACCGCGGCCCCTTCCACAGCTACCTGCACGACCACGGCCTGGAATAGGCCCCGCCGCCCCGCGCGCTCCTTGCGGCAGACCGCCCTCACCCCGCGACGGCCCGCAGCGCCAGCCGCGCCACCCCCACCGCCGCCTGCTCCGACCGCGCCGGCAGCATCGCCGCCCCCACCACCCGCGCCCTGATCGCCGTCCACGCCGCGTTGCCCGCCCCGCCCCCCACGCTGCGCACGGACCGCAACGCCGGCCCGCCCAGCGCCCACAGGCGCCGATACCCCTGCGCCTCCACGCGTGCGACCCCCTCCAGCAGCCCGTGCAGGAACGCCACGTCGTCGTCCGGCCTGAACCCGACCCGCGACTCCCGTCCCGGATCGGCCTCCGGGAACCGCTCCCCCCGCCCATGCAGCGGGTAGAAGTCGAACGGACTCGCCACTGCCGGATCGATCCGCGCGCTGAGCCGCGCCAGCGCCTCCGGCCCGAACCACGCCGCCAGCGCCCGCCCCCCGCTGTTCGACGCCCCGCCCGCCAGCCAGAGATCCCCGAGCCGGTGGCTGTAGACCCCGTGCCGCGCCGAGAACACCGGCCCCGCCACGAGCTGCTTCAGCACCAGCGTCGACCCCAGCGACGTCACCCCCTCGCCCACCTCCGACGCCCCCGTCGCCAGGAACGCCGCGCACCCGTCCGTCGTCCCCGCCGCCACCCTGACGCCCGCCGCCAACCCCAGCCCCGCCGCCACTTCCGGCAGCACCGTCCCGATCACCGTTCCCGGCTCGACCACCTCCGGCAGCACGCCCCCCGCCTCGCCCCACACCCCCCGAACCCATCCCGGCCAGGCCCGCGCCACCGGGTCGTACCCCGTCTTCAGCGCGTTGTTCTCGTCCGTGACATCGAACCGCCCGCACAGCCGCCCAGCCACCCAGTCCGCCTGGTGCAGCAGCCGCATTCCCGCGCCCACCCGCCCCCGCTCCAGCATCCGCGCCAGCGGCGACCCCGCCCCCCGCGCAGCGCTCTCCTCCCCCGCCATCCCCGCGATCCGCGCCACGACCCCCGCATCCCTCGCCACCGCATCGTAGGGACTGGCCCGCCCCGCCACCGCCCCGGCCCCGTCCGCCAGCAGCACCGTCCCCGACGTGCCGTCCACCGCCACCGCGCCCACGCTGGCCAGCTGCGCCCGCTCCCGCAGCCCCGCGAACGCCGCCCCCACCGCTTCCCACCACAGCGCCGGCTCCTCGAGCCCGCCTGCCGGCAGCGCGTACCCCGCCGCCGCCACCAC
>JBPBQX010000122.1:0-13146 GCA_050955025.1 Janthinobacterium lividum | reverse complement strand
GCCCCTCCCACTCCGGCTCCAGCGGCGTGACGTTCACGATGATCCCGCAGCGCGCGTAGGTCGACTTGCCCAGGCAGATCACCAGCACGTCGCGCGGCACGCGGAAGTACTCGATGGTGTGGGCGAGCGCGAAGCTGTTGGGCGGGATCACGCACACCGGGCCGCGCCTGGTGACGAAGCTGTCCTCGCTGAACGCCTTGGGGTCGACGATCGCGCTGTCCACGTTGGTGAAGATGCGGAATTCGTCGGCCACGCGCGCGTCGTAGCCGTAGGACGACAGCCCGTGGCTGATGGCGCCGTCGCGCTGCTGTCGGGGCGAGAACGGCTCGATCATCGCCCGCGTCTCGGCCATCTCGCGGATCCAGGTGTCGGGCATCACGGGCATCGGTGCGGCATCCTCGCAAGCGCGCCCGACCCTCTAGACCACGGCCCCGGGCCCCGCAAATCCGGCCGCACGGCCTCAGCGGTCCTCGGCGGCCGCCGGCCCAGGCTCGGCGGCGTCGGGGGCAGGAGCCTCGCGGCTCCTGGCCTGCTGCTTGCGGCGACGCAGGTTCTCGCGCAGCGCGGCCGCCTGCGCCGCCTCGCGCCTGCGCAGCGCCTCGACGGCCGGGGGCGTCAGCGCGGGCCGGTCCGGCGGCTGGGCCATGCGCTGGGTCTCCCACCGGGGTCGGGAAAGGCGAGATGCGCGCTGGTGCTGTTGGAGGGGATTGAACTCTCGACCTCTCCCTTACCAAGGGAGTGCTCTACCACTGAGCTACAACAGCGACCCGACGTGCGCCGCTCTCCTAGAAGCTGATCGCCCCGCGTGCAAGGCCCAGTTGCGCCTCCCGCGCGCAGGCCCCGCCACCGGGCCCCGCGCGCCACGGCCTCGCGTTCCCCGGCGCAGGCTGACAACGGCGTCATCGCCACCCGCCGCCCCCGCCGCGCCACCGAGATTCCTTGACGTGCGCCACCCGCGCTGCCACCCCCGCCTGGAACGGCCAGGCCTGCGACGCCCACGCCCGCGACACGCCCGGCGGACGCCTTCGCCCCCGCCGCACCGACCAGCCACGCCGGAGCCCGCCATGTCCCACCCCAGCCTCAGGATCACGCACTTCGAGGGCCGCGACGCCCCGGCCGACTTCGCCTTCGAGGTCTGGAACCCGCGCGCCGCCGCCTACGAGCCGTTCCCCGGCCTCGACCCCGCCCTGGAGCGCGTCGGCCGCCTCGCCAACGAGGTCCACGAGCTGTGGGTCGCCAAGGACCCCGCGCTCGCCGACCTGCAGGACCCGCCCGGCATCGCCGACGACTCCGAGTTCGCCGAGCTGCGCGTCTCCGCCCAGGCCAACCGCCACTACGACGTCCGCTCCTTCGACAACACGGAGTGGCACCACTTCACCGGGTACATCTCCCAGGCCGCCGCCCACATCTGCGGCGAGGTCGGCTACGTCAGCCCCGTGCTCGCCGCGCCCGAGCAGCCGCCGCTCCGCCCGCAGTCGCGCACCGCAAGCTAGGAAGGTCGAGGCTCCGCCTCGAGCTCCGCCAAAGGCTGCGCCCTTGGAACGCCTCCCTTAAGTCAAGGGATCAAAGGGTCCTCGGACCCTTTGCGGGTTCGGGCAGAGCCCGACCTTACCCTCCCGCCGCGTCCGCGATCCGCGCCAGCGACTCCTCGCGCCCGAGCGCCGCCAGCGTCGCATCGATCCCCGGGCTCGTCGTCGTCCCCGTGAGCGCCGCGCGGATCGGCTGCGCCACCTGCCCGAGCTTGACCCCCGCGCGCTCCGCGAACCCGCGCAGCGCTGCGTCCACGCCCTCCGCCGTGAAGTCGCTCGCCCCCAGCGCCACCGCCACCTCGCCCAGCAGCGCGCGCGCCGCCGGCGTCAGCAGCGCGAGCGCCTTCGGCTCCGGCACGATCGGCCGCGCCCGCGCCAGGAACGCCGACGCCTCCGCCAGCTCCGCCATCGTCCGCGCCCGCTCCTTCAGCCCGGGCATCAGCATCGACAGCCGCATCGCCAGCTGCGGCGAAACCGACCCCCCCTCCGCGTCCGCCCGCGCCCGCAGCCGCCGCAGCACGTCGGCCACCAGCCGGTCGTCCTGCGCCGCGCGCATGTACACCCCGTTCAGGTGCCCGAGCTTGGCGTAGTCCATCCGGCTCGCCGCCCGCCCCACCGCGTCGATGTCGAACAGCGCGACCGCCTCCTCGCGCGACAGCACCTCCGCGTCGCCGTGCCCCCACCCCAGCCGCAGCAGGTAGTTGCACAGCGCCTCCGGCAGGTACCCCTGCTCGCGGAACTCCAGCACGCTCACCGCCCCGTGCCGCTTGGACAGCTTCGCCCCGTCCGCCCCGTGGATCAGCGGGATGTGCGCGAACGCCGGCCGTGCCCACCCCATCGCCTCGTACACCTGCACCTGCCGGAACGTGTTCGTCAGGTGGTCGTCGCCACGGATCACGTGCGTGATCGCCATGTCGTGGTCGTCGCACACCACCGCGTGCAGGTACGTCGGGGAGCCGTCCGAGCGCAGCACGATCATGTCGTCCAGCTCGGCGTTGGCGACCCGCACCTCGCCCTGCACCAGGTCGTGCACCACCGTCTCGCCCTCCGTGGGCGCGCGCAGCCGCACCGTGAACGGCGCCCCCGCCGGCGCCTCGGACGGGTCGCGGTCGCGCCACCGCCCGTCGTAGCGCGGCGTGCGGTGCTCCGCGACCGCCCGCTCGCGCATCTCGCGCAGCTCCTCCGCCGTGCAGAAGCAGCGGTACGCATGCCCGCTCTCCAGCATCGCGTGCGCCACCTCGGCGTGCCGCGCGGCGCGCGTGGACTGGAACACCGGCGCCTCGTCCGGCGCCAGCCCGAGCCACTCCAGCCCCTGCAGGATCACGTCCACCGACTCCTGCGTCGAGCGCGCCCGGTCCGTGTCCTCCACCCGCAGCAGGTACTCGCCGCCGTGGTGGCGCGTGAACAGGTAGTTGAACAGGGCGGTCCGGACGCTGCCGATGTGCAGCAGGCCGGTGGGGGAGGGGGCGAAACGGGTGCGAACGGTCATCCGCGGAGCATACCGGGGGCGCGGCAAGGCAGGAAGCAAGGTTGAGGCTCCGCCTCAAACTCCGCCAAAGGCTGCGCCCTTGGAACGCGCCACTTAAGGAAGGCCAGTCCAGGGCGGCTCGCCCTGGCGGGTCCGGGCAGGGCCCGGCCTTGCTTGCTTCCTCCCGCCATCCCCCCGAACCTGCGGTTGTGCGTACCCTCGCCCTCGCCACCCGCCCCGCCCCGCCGCTGCGCGCGACCGCGCTCCTGCACGCCTGGATGGACGCCGAGCGCGGCCGCTTCGCCCTCTGGCTCCCCGTCTTCCTCGGCGCCGGCGTGCTGCTCTACTTCGCGCAGACCGCGGAGCCCGACTGGTGGCCCGCCCCCCTGGCCGCCGCCGCCGCCGTCGCGCTCGCCGCCGCCGGCTGGCGCAGCCCCGTGCCCCGCGCCGCCGGCCTCGCCGCCCTGATGGTCGCGCTCGGCGTCGCGGCAGGGCAGGGGGCCACGCGCCGCGCCTTGCCGCCCGCCACGATCCCGACGCGCGCCTCCGTCGTCGAGGGCACGATCCGCGGCTTCGAAACCCTGCCCGACGGCCGCCGCGTCACGCTCGACGCCGCGCGCCTCGGCACCGACCCCCCGCTCGCCCGCACGATCCGCCTCCGCCTGCGCGCCGGCGACCCCGCCACCCCCCGCGCCGGCGACACCGTCCGCGTGCGCGCCCTCGTGCGCCCGCCCGCGCCGCCCTCCTTCCCCGGCGCCCGCGACCCGCAGCGCGAGGCGTTCTTCGCCGGAACCGCCGGCAGCGGCCTCGCCCTCTCCCCCCTGCAAACCCTGGCCAGCGCCCCGCCCTCCGCCCCGCAGCAGTGGTGGCAGTCCGTGCGCGACCGCACCGCCGCGCGCATCCTCGCCGCCGTCCCCGGCCCGCGCGGCGCGATCGCGGCCACCATGCTGACCGGCTCCGGCAGCGCCATCCCCGAGCCCGACCGCGCCGCCTACCGCGACTCCGGCCTCGCCCACCTGCTCGCCGTCGCCGGCCTGCACATCGGCATCGTGATGGGCCTGACGATGGGCGCAACCCGCTTCGCCCTCGCGCTGTGGGAATACGCCGCCCTGCGCTGGCCCACCCGCCAGTTCGCCGCCCTGACCGCCCTGGCCGTGGGCGGCGGCTACGCCCTGCTCACCGGCGGCCACCTGCCGATCCTGCGCTCCTTCGCGATGGCCGCGCTGGTCACGCTCGGCCTGCTGCTCGGCCGCCGCGCCGCCTCCCTGCGCGGCCTCGCCCTGGCCGCCACGGTCCTGCTCCTGGCCCAGCCGCAGGAGATCACCGGCGTGAGCTTCCGCATGAGCTTCTCCGCCGTGCTCGCCCTGATCGCGGGCTTCGAGGCCGCCCGCCCCTGGCTCACCCGCCTGCGCATCGGCGACGGCAGCCGCCCCGGCCTCGCCCGCCGCACGGCCGCCCACCTGGTCCCGCTCGCGCTCACCAGCCTGCTCGCCGGCACCGCCTCCGCCCCCTACGCCGCCGCCGCCTTCGGCCACGTCCAGCTCTACTTCATCGCCGCCAACATGCTTGCCGTGCCGCTGACCGCGCTGTGGGTGATGCCCGCCGGCCTGCTCGGCCTCGCCCTGATGCCGCTGCACTGCGAGCAGCTCGCCCTCGTGCCGATGGGCTGGGGCGTGGGCGTGACGCTGTGGATCGCCCGCACCGTCTCCTCCTGGCCCGCCGCCACCCTCGCCGTCGCCCACATCCCCGACTGGGGCCTGGCCGTCGCCACGGTCGGGCTCGCCTGGCTCGGCCTGTGGCGCTCCCGCCTGCGCCTGCTGGGCGCGCCCGTGCTGCTCGCGGGCCTGGCCTCGCCGCTGGTCTCGCCCCCGCCCGACCTGCTGGTCTCCCCCGACGCCCGCCTGGTCGCCTTCCACGCCGGGGGAAAGGTGTTCGCCCAGGCCGCCTCCGGCGCGCGCGCCGACCGCGACGCCTGGACCCAGCTCTGGGCCGCCCCCCCGCAGCCCCTCCCCGACGAGGGCGACCCCGCCCCCGGCCTGCACTGCGACCCCGACGAGTGCACCCTGACCCGCGGTGCTGCGACGATCGCGCTCGCCCGCCCCGCCACCCGCCCGCGCTGCGGCGCCGCCCTGCTGGTGTCCGCCGAGCCCCTGCACGGCGCCTGCCCGGCCGACCCCCACATCGACCGCTTCACCGTCTGGCGCGACGGCGCCCAGGCCGCCTGGATCACCGCAGCCGGCGTGCAGGTGATCTCCGACCGCACATGGCGCGGCGTCCGCCCGTGGGTGCCGCCACCGCCGGGACAGAAGGCCGTCACGCTGCCGGCGGCGGAGTCGGAATAGGCAAGCAAGGTCGGGCTCTGCCCGAACCCGCCAGGGGCGAGCCGCCCCTGGACCGGCATCCGGAAGCACAGGATAGAACGCGCGTGCCGGCGGGCGATGCCGGCACGCGCGCCCACGCCGGCGCGGGGCAGGCGGGGCAGGGGGAGCGGAACTCCCCCCGGTCGGCTCAGCCCGGCAGGGCCCGGTTCTTCCCGACCAGCGGCTGGCCGTGCCTCTGGTTCACGTTGGTCTGGATCCACGACAGGATCATGTCCGCAATCTGCAGGTTGTTGCGGTCCATCATCAGCATGTGGCTGTTGCCGTGCAGCCCCAGCTTCGGCAGCTCCCAGAACGTCGCGTTGCCGCCCGCGGCGTTGATCTGCTTCGTCACCGTCTGGCAGGCGGCGACGTTGCCCGTCCACAACGGCGCGGAGATGTCCGAGCCGTCGAGATGGTCGCCGAAGATGAACAGCACCGGGATCTTCGACAGGCTCGCGACCTGCCCGTCGTTCAGCACGGGGCAGCCGCCCTCGATCGAGATCATCCCCCGGATGCCCGCACTGTTGGCCAGCGCCGCCTGCTCGGGGAAGAACCCGGACTCCGAGTGCCCGACCACCACCGCGCCTCCGGCCAGCACCGCCGTCTGCGCCAGGTTGGCGAACGTCGGGTTGGGCGTGGGCAGCGTGGCGTTCAGGTCGGGGATCACCTGCTTGGAGAACTCGTTGATCGCCTCGACCGGGAACTGCTCGTCCGGCCAGACCAGCGGATAGTGCGCCCCGAACCGGAACAGGTCCCACGCCGAGTTGCGCCCGAAGGTGAAGATCGCCGGCAGGCTGCTGGCCGGCTTGAGCCCGAGGGCAACGTCGTTGATCGGCGTGGCGTCGAACCCGGAGCGCGCGCGCGAGGACTGGTCGGGCAGGTAGACCGCATGGTTCTTGCGCACGAAATACTCGTACCAGCCCATGCGCCCGTCAGGCGTGTCCTCCCAGCTCTTGGCCGTGAGGCAGCAGCCGTGGATCATCACGACCGGGATCTTGCCCGCCGTGTTCTTCGGCACCTCGAACTGCACGTACATCTGGTCCGTGGTGATGAAGTCGCTGTTGGAATAGCCGAAGCCCGCGGGCCCCTTGGGGTTGGTGCTGATGGCGTCGGTCTGCGTGAGCTGACCGCCCACGAAGAAGCTGCCCGAATCCTTGAGCGTCAGCGGCCCGGTCAGCGCATCCTGGGCCGCCGCGCCGCGCGTCCCAAGACAAAGCGTCGCCAGAGCACTGGCGCACAGTAACCATCTTGGTACTGCCATTGTTCTCTCCCTGTATGACTGGTCATCGCCAGTCTTTCCCGGGTCTGCACTTGCCGCGCGACCCGAGCGAACGCTACGGTCCCACACCATGGTGTGCAACAGAATACCGCAAGGCGGCGGCTTCACCATCCCGGCAAGGAGACCCTGAAGCCGCAGAGAGGACTGAAACCACTCGCTCTTTTGACGAAGAAGCCACGGCCGCACGCAGCCGCATGGCAGCCACCCGCTTCCGCCGCCCCGGATCTCGTTACATGAAAGTTCCGTCTGCCTGCATCGCTCCGGTTGACCCGGGGTCGGAACCGACGCGGCTTGGGCCGCCGCAAGGGCGGAGCAGGAAGGAAGGCCGGGCTCTGCCCGGACCCGCCAGGGCGAGCCGCCCTGGACTGGCCTTACCTAAGTTATGCGTTCCAAGGGCGCAGCCTTTGGCGGAGTTTGAGGCAGAGCCTCAACCTTGCTTCCTCCGCCGGCCGCCCCCCGCCCTTAGCTGTAGTTGCGCAGCAGCCCGACCAGCCGCCCCTGCACCTTGACCCGCTCGCCCGGGTAGATCTGCGTCTCGTGCTTGGCGTTCGCCGGCTCCAGCGCGATGGAGCTGCCCCGCCGGCGCAGCCGCTTCAGCGTGACCTGCTCCTCGTTGACCAGAGCGACCACGATCTGCCCGGTCTCGGCGGCCTCGCCGCGCCGGATGATCACCGTGTCCCCGCTCAGGATCCCTGCGTCGATCATCGAGTCGCCGTCGACCTCGAGCGCGAAATGCTCGCCCGCGCCGAGCAGCGCCAGCGGCACCTCGATCTGGCGCCCGTTGTCGCGCAGCGCCTCGATCGGCATGCCCGCCGCGATCTTGCCGTACAGCGGCAGCTGCACCGCGGCCACGCCGTCCGCCGCCCGCACGCCCTGCAGCCGCGTGGTGAAGTCCCCGCGGATCACGTTGGGCGCGAACCGCTGCTCGCCGCCGGCCTCGGCGTCGTCCATCGGCCGCTCCGCCTCGACCGCCGCGGGCCGGGCAGGGGCCAGCCCCGACATCATCCCCTCCGGCCGGCGCACGACCTCCAGCGCCCGCGCCCTGTGGTGGCGCCGCTTGAGGAAGCCGCGCTCCTCCAGCGCCGAGATCAGCCGGTGGATGCCCGACTTCGACCGGAGCTGCAGCGCCTCCTTCATCTCCTCGAACGACGGCGAGAACCCCGTGCGCGTGAGATGCTCGTCGATGAAGCTCAGCAGTTCGTGCTGCTTGCGCGTCAGCATGGCGTTGCCCCAAATCCAGCGCCGACCAGCCCGAGCCGCTCGGAACAAAGTAGAAACCAGTCGATGTTCTACATAAGTTCGCCGCGTCGCGTCAAGCAGCACGGCGCCCGCCGCACGGGAAGCAAGGTCGAGGCTCCGCCTCGAGCTCCGCCAAAGGCTCGCCTTTGGAAACGCGACGAAGGCTACAGGCCCAGCCCGTCCAGACGGATCACCTCCACCTCCGCCCCGGCCTCCAGCGCCGGCGCGTGCGGCGCGCGCAGCACCAGGCAGTCCGCCCGCGCCAGCGCCGCCAGCATCGCCGAATCCTGCACCGCGAACGGCGTCGCCACGTCGCCGTCCAGCGTCGCGCGCAGGTGGTCCGCCCGGTGGTCGTTCGCCCGCACCGCCACCCCCAGCCGCGCCCGCGCCACCGGCGGCCCTCCCGCCTCGCCGCCGAGAAGCACCCGCAGCGCCGGCAGCAGGAACAGCACGCTGCACACCAGCGACGACACCGGGTTGCCCGGCAGCCCCAGCACCGCGACCTCGCCCAGCCGCCCCGACATCAGCGGCTTGCCCGGACGCATCGCCACCCGCCAGAACCCCGTGCGCATCCCCGCCGCCGTCAGCGCCGCGTGCACCAGGTCGTGGTCCCCCACGCTCGCCCCACCCGTCGTGACCAGCAGGTCGTGCCCGGCCACGCTCGCGGCCGCCGCCTCCAGCGCCGCCCGGTCGTCGCGCGCCACCGGCAGCAGCACCGGCTCGCCCCCGGCCGCGCGCACCAGCGCCGCGATCGCGTGGCTGTTCGACGACACGATCCCCCCGGGTAGAACCGGCTCGCCGGGCATGCTGATCTCGTCGCCCGTCGCCAGGATCGCCACCCGCGGCCTGCGGTGCACCGCGAGCCACGGATGGTCCGCCGCCGCCGCCAGCCCCACGTCGCGCGCCCCCAGCCGGCGCCCCGCCCGCAGCACCACGTCGCCCGTGGCGAAGTCCTGCCCCGCCCGCCGGATGTGGCGCCCCGCCCGCGCCGCCTCGTCCAGCCGCACGCCGCCCCCCTCGCGCGTGCAGTCCTCCTGCAGCACCACCGTGTCCGCCCCCGCCGGCACCACGCTGCCGGTGAACAGCCGCACCGCCTCGCCCGCGCCGACCACGCCCGCCCACGGATGTCCCGCCGGCGCCTCGCCCGCCACGCGCAGCACCGCGCCCTGCGCCCCGTCCGCGGCGCGCAGCGCGTAGCCGTCCATCGCCGAGACGTCGTCCGGCGGGCTGGTGCGCCGCGCCGCCACGTCGCGCGCCAGCACCCGCCCCCAGCCCGCGCTCAGCGCCACCAGCTCCGCGGGCAGGGGCGCCAGCCCCTCCAGCACCGCCGCCCGCGCCGCCTCCACCGAGATCAACCCGCCTGCTGCCACAGCACCCGCCCCCGCTCTGCCGCCCCGGCCTTGGACGCGATCCGCCGTCGGGGCAAGCACGCAACGCGCCCCGGCCGCCTCCGCTCCCGGCCGCCCGCGACGCGCCCCACGGCCGGCGGCCCCCGTTGACGACGCGCCGCAACCCCCCGATCGTCGGCGTGCCCGACCGGCGGCGCACGACCCCCGGCGGCCGGAAACCAGGCAGCCCCATGCCGGACACGCCCTTCGCCGTGCGCCTCGACGACGCCCTCGTGGCCGACCTGCGCGACCGCCTCGCCCGCACGCGCTGGAGCGACGCCGTCACCGACGACTGGAGCTACGGCACCGCCGCGCCGTTCCTCCGCGCGCTCGTGCACCACTGGGCCACGCGCTACGACTTCGCCGCGGCACAGGACCGGCTCAACGCCTGGCCGCAGTTCCGCGCCGACGTGGACGGCTTCGGCATCCACTACCTGCACCTGCGCGCGCCCGGCCCGCGCCGCCGCCCGCTGCTGCTGATGAACGGCTGGCCGTCCAGCTTCGTGGAGTACCGCCGCCTGGCGCCCATGCTCGCCGACCCGGCAGCGCACGGCGGCGCGGCGGAGGACGCCTTCGACGTGGTGATGCCGGCGCTGCCCGGCTTCGGCTTCTCCGACCGCGCGACCCGCCCCGACCAGCTCTGGCCCGAGGACGCGTTCCACCGCCTGATGACCGGGCACCTCGGCCACGAACGCTACCTGGCCTCGGGCACCGACATCGGCGCCGGCGTCGCCACGCGCCTCGCCCTGAAATACCCCGCCGCCGTGCGGGGCATCCACGTCTCCGCCGTGGCCGACCCGCCGCCCGCGCCCGACGCGCCCCCGCCCACCGACGCCGAGCACGCCCACAAGGCCCGCGCCGCGCGCTGGGCCGCCGAGGAGGGCGCCTACGCGCACGTCCAGCAGACCAGGCCGCAGAGCCTGGCCTTCGCGCTGGCCGACTCCCCCGCGGGCCTGGCGGGCTGGATCACCGAGAAGTTCCACGCCTGGACCGACCACGACGGCGACCTGCTCTCGGTGTTCCCCGCCGACGTGCTGCTCGACAACCTGACGCTCTACTGGGCCACCGGAACCATCGGCGCCTCGATGCGCGCCTACCGCGAGCACGTCCGCTTCCGCGCGCCCCTGCGCCCCGGCGAGCGCGTCGCCGTGCCGACCGCGGTGTGCCTGTGGCCGAAGGACCTGGCGACGCCGCCGCGGGAATGGGCCGAGCGCCTCTACGACGTCCGCCAGTACACGACGCAGCCGCGCGGCGGCCACTTCCCCGCCTGGGAAGCCCCCGAGGCCTACGCCCGCGACCTGCGCCTGTTCGCCCGCACCCTGGAGGGCCGCTGACCCCGCGACGCACCGGGCCGGCCACGCCCGCTCCCGCCCTGCCGGCCGCCATCCCGCCCGCCCCGGTTCTGCCCGCCTCAGTCCTGCCGGAACGCCCCCGACTTGCCGCCGTCCTTGTGCACCACGCGCAGCCCGTCCACGCGCATCCCGCGGTCCACCGCCTTGAGCATGTCGTAGACCGTGAGCGCCGCCACCGACGCTGCGCACAGCGCCTCCATCTCCACGCCCGTCCGCCCCGTCGTGCGCACCGTGGCCGCCACCTCCACCCCGCACCCCTGCGCGTCCTCGACCGCCTCCAGGTCGAGCGTGACCGCGCTGATCGGCAGCGGATGGCACAGCGGGATCAGCTCCGCCGTCCGCTTGGCCGCCATGATCCCCGCGAGCCGCGCCGTCCCCAGCACGTCCCCCTTGGCCGCCGTGCCTTCGCGCACCAGGCGCAGCGTCGCCGGCTCCATCGACACCCGCGCCCGCGCCGTGGCCACGCGCGCCGTCTCCGCCTTGGCCGACACGTCCACCATCACCGCGCGCCCCTGCGCGTCGAAGTGCGTCAGCCCCCCCGCAACCGCACCGCCCGCCACCGCACGGGCAACCACGCCGCCCGCGACCACGTCGCCCGCCGCCCCGCCGGCCACCACCCCGCCCGCCACGCCCCCGCCGAGCGCCACGCCCTCGTGCGCCACCTCCGCGCCCCGGCCCGCCGCACCGCCCGCCCTTCCGCCGCCCGCGCCGCCGCCCCCGACCACCACGCCCGCCGCCCCCCCGCCGAGCGCCGCCCCCTCGTGCGCCACCTCCGCGTCCCGCGCCGCCACGCCACCCGCGACCGTCGCCGCGCCACCCCCCGGCGCCACCCCCGCGCTCCCCCCGCCGAGCGCCGGCAGCGCCCGGTCGATCACGCCGCCACCCCCAGCAGCGCCCGCGCCGCGGCCCCCACGTCCGCCTGCCGCAGCAGGCTCTCGCCCACCAGGAAGCACCGCGCCCCCACGCGCGACAGCCGCTCCACGTCCGCCCGCCCGGCGATCCCGCTCTCCGCCACCAGCACCCGCCCCGCCGGCACCCGCGCCGCCAGCGCCTCCGTCGTCGCCAGATCCGTGCGCAGCGTCCGCAGGTTCCTGTTGTTCACCCCCACCAGCGGCGTCCTGAGCCGCAGCGCCCGCTCCAGCTCCCCCCCGTCGTGCACCTCGGCGAGCACGTCCATCCCCTCCGCCTCCGCCGCCGCCTCCAGCTCCGCCGCCTGCGCGTCCGACAGCGCGGCGAGGATCAGCAGCACGCAGTCCGCCCCCATCGCCCGGCTCTCCCCTATCTGCCACGGGTCCACCATGAAGTCCTTGCGCAGCACCGGCAGCCCCACCGCCCCGCGCGCCGCCGCCAGGTGCGCCTCGTCGCCCCCGAAGAACGGCCCGTCCGTCAGCACCGACAGGCACGCAGCCCCCGCCGCCGCATACTCCCGCGCCAGCCCCGCCGGGTCGAACACCGGCCGGATCATCCCCCCCGACGGCGACCTCTGCTTGATCTCCGCGATCAGCCCGATCCCCAGCGGCGGCGCCCCGCCCGCCACCACGACGTCGCCCGCGTCCCCGCCCCCCAGCCCCGCCGCCGCCAGCAGCGCACGCGCGAACCCCCGCGGCGTGCCCTGCGCCTCCGCCCGCCCGCGCAGCGCCCCCGCGTCGGCCCCGGCCTTGCGCCGCGCCACCTCCGCCCGCGTCTCCGCACAGATCCGCGCCAGCGCGTCCGGCATCGCCTCGCCCATGTCCCGACATCCCCAGAAAGCCAGAAAGCAAGGTCGGGCCCTGCCCGAACCCACCAAAGGCCTGAGGCCTTTGGAAACCCATCCCTAGGCACGGCCCACCCGGGGAGCAACAGCCGAACCCGCCCCGCCGGCCGAAGGGAGAACCGAACCCCGTCGGGGTTTCCAAAGGCGAGCCTTTGGCGGAGTCCAGAGGCAGCGCCTCTGGCCTTCCTTGCCTACGCCGCCGTCTCCCGCCGCAGCCCCGCGAGGGCCGCCATCGCCCGCCCCCCGTCGATCGACTCCGCCGCGATCGCCACCCCCTCGCGCACCCCCTCGACCCGCCCCGCCACCACCAGCGCCGCCGCCGCGTTCAGCAGCACCGTGTCCCGGTACGCCCCCGCCGCGCCCCCCAGCACCGCGAGCAGCGCCGCCGCGTTCTCCGCCGCGTCCCCGCCCGCGATCGCCGCGAGCGGGGCAGGGGCCAGCCCCGCATCCTCCGGCCCCACCACGAACGCGCGGCATGCCCCGTCGCGCCACTCCACCACCTCCGTCGGCCCCGCCAGCGTCAGCTCGTCCAGCCCCTGCCCGTGCACGATCCACGCCCGCTCCGCCCCCAGCCGCCCGAGCACCTCCGCCACCGGCCGCAGCCACCGCGGGGCGAACACGCCCACGAGCTGGCGCGTCACCCCCGCCGGGTTCGCCAGCGGCCCGAGCAGGTTGAAGATCGTGCGCGTCCCCAGCGCCCGCCTGGCCTCCGCCGCGTGCGCCATCCCCGCGTGGTGCGCCGGCGCGAACAGGAACGCGACGCCCGCCCCCGCCAGCA
>JBPBQX010000121.1:0-14104 GCA_050955025.1 Janthinobacterium lividum | reverse complement strand
AAGCGGCTGGTGCGCACGCCGATGAACTCCTGGCCGCGCAGGAAGGCGATGTTGGACAGCAGGGCGTCGAGGCTGGCGTGACGCTCGCCGGAATACATGTGGTAGTACATGTTCATGGGCTTGAGCCGGCGTGGGCTTTCCGTGCGCTGCCAGGTGACCGGGAGATCGCGGAAGCCGAAGTAGCGGTCGGTCCACAGCTCCGTGTAGGTGTTCTCGTTGCTGTTCGACGAGTAGATCTGGATCCGGCCGTTGGCGTGGCGCAGGCCGACCGGCGCGACCGCCGAGACCGTGGGGTGGTCGTCGTCGAAGCGGGTGTCGCCGCCGTTGATGTTGCCGAGGCCGGCCTGCTCGACCGCCGTCATGGCGGCGGCGAAGGGCAGGCAGTTGCCGCTCCATTGCAGGATCGCGCAGCGCTTTCCGGCCGGGGCCAGCGTCTCGATCAGGCGTGCGGCCTCGTCGATCTCGGTGTGCAGTGAGAAGGGCCGGTCACCGTAGGCGCGGGGGACGCTGTAGGACGCCGTGCGTGCGCTCTTGGTGGCCGCGTCACTCTGGTCGGCGGCGTCGCCCTGGCAGACCGTGCCGTCGATGGCCATGCGCAGGTAGCTTGCGGCGAAGGGGCGTTCCTTCTCGGGCGTCCAGTCGGCGAAGAAGCCCCAGTCGAACGGATGGCTGAAGGTGTGGCTGCCGACCTCGACCTGATCGAGGGCGAAGAGCGCGCGTGCGGTCTCCGCCGCGTGGTCGCCGCCCGGCAGCGTCGCGCCCAGGTCCTCGGCGATCGGCGCCACGGTGACGGGAAGGTCGGGGTTGGGCGCGATCACCTCGTCGAGCAGGATCTCGGCGGTGCTGGCGCGGGCGCCGCCGGGACGGTGCACCTGGCTGATCGAGCGCCAGCCGTCGCCGTCGATGTGGCTGTAGTACATGCGGCGGCCGCACAGGGTGGTGCTGTCGCCGCGCGGCAGATCGGCGGTGTCGAGTGCGGCCTCGAAGAAGGCGAACGGGTCGATGCGCCAGGGGTAGGCCGCGTTGACGTTGTCGCTGGCGCGCGCGTAGCCCGGGGCGACGAGGCCCCCTGCGGGGCTGACGGTCACCAGGTGGCTGCGCTGCGGCGGGCCGGCCCGTTCCACCACGAGCCAGGAGTGCACGGACGCGTCCGTCGGCTCGAGAAGCTCGAACGGGGGCAGCGCCTCGCCGTCGAAGCCGTGCTCGAAGCCGATGCGCCCGTCCGGCTCGGCGTGCACGATCCGGTCGGTTTCGGTGACGGGCAGCCAGCCGCCCAGGGAGCGCATGTGCAGGGTAGCCAGCAGCCTGGCCTGCAGGGCCTCGGCGGCCGCCTCGCCGAGGGTGTTCGGCTTGGGGGCCATGTCGCCGAGCACGACGAACCTGCGGCCGGAGCCGACCAGGTGCTCGGCCCAGGCCACGAGGCCTGCGAAGTCCTGCACGCACGGCTCGGGGAACCAGGTCACGGCGCCGCGCAGGTCGGGGGCGTCCCAGGCGGGAAGCGGGGTCTGGATGTCGTGGAACTGCACCGTCAGGCCGAGGTATTCGAGGGGCAGGGCGGCGTGGGTGTGGATCGGGGCGGCGTAGAGGTGCGGCTCCACGGCGCTGTCGTACAGCGCGAGGATGCGGCGCGGCACCTTGCGGGGGGCGAAGGGGTTCGCGGCCACGGCGGGCGGCACAGGGCGCGGGGGCGTCGCGGCGCCGAGGCTGGACAGTGCGGCGCCGCCCAGCAGGAGCGCGCGGCGCGACAGGCGCACCGGCCGTGGCATGGAATCGTCCTTCACCGGCGCGGTTCCGGCACGACGCGCTGGAGGTCGACGGTGGCGACGTAAGGGATGAAGCCGTTGCGGCGCTGCTGGGCGTAGATGCGGCGCTGGCCGGCCGGGTCGCGCGGGTCCCAGTAGTCGACGGTGAAGATGCGGACGTCGGGGGCGCGCCGGCGCAGGTCGGCGAGGCGGTCGAGCTGCCAGCGCACGTCCGCCGGGGTCTGCGCGCGGCAGCGTTTGCGGGCGAAGTCGTAGCCGCCGTAGATGCTTTCGGCGAGCACGGAGTCCAGGGCGCTGGCGACCAGGGGCTGGATCTCGTAGCCGCGGTTCAGCATCAGCTTGGCGGCGGGAAAGCGCTGGTGCATGGCCCGCACCAGGCGGGCAGCGGCCTGCGTCATGCCGGCGCAGTGCGCGGGGTCGCGTGCCTCCAGGAACGCGGCGTCGTCGAGGGTGTCCAGGAACACGCCCGCGAAGCCCTGGTCCAGCACCGCGGGCAGGATGCGGTCCAGCAGCAGCGCTTCCCACTCGGGCCGGCGAAGGTCGACGTAGCGGCTGTCGGGCCAGTTCGGGTTGGCGTCCAGCAGCAGCCCCGCCGCCTCGGCCTCGGCGAAGTGCCCGCGGGTGCGCTCGATCTCGCCGACGCTGACGTAGCCGTAGGTGGTGGCGCCGGCGGCGTGCAGCGGCGACAGGTCCGGGTGATGGTCGCCGTCCAGCACCGCCCAGCGGCAGGACGCCAGGGCTGCGGCGGGGATGTCGGCGGCGTAGCAGATGACGAAGCGGTCGGGGTCGGCAGCCAGGGACGTCGCTGGCCGTCCGCAGGCGGCACCGAACGCCAGGGCCGCCGCGCGCCCCAGCATTCCGCGCCGGCCCTGGAGCCCGGCCCTGGGAGCAGGGATGGCGCGGGTGGCGGCAGGAAGGCGGCCGGCCGGCGTTGTGTTCTCGGACGGCATCGGAGCGGGTTCCGTGGCTGGCTGCGGCCCTGCGGAGGCCGCCTGTGGCCAGAGCTACCGGAAGAAGCTGAAATGCCGGTTAACAGTTCCAGGCGCTCCCGGCAGTCCCGTTAAAGGCCGGTCAAGCATTCTGCTGTCTTATCCTTCCGACGTGGCGTCCCGGCTGCTTTCCGCGGCGGCACGCGTCCCAGGACAGGACATCGTCGGCAATGCCTTGTGTCGCCTGCCATGCAGCACCGCAGTCCCGTGTCCGCGCTCGATCCGTTGCGGCCTCGCTGTGGGTGCTGGTGTCGGGAGCGCCGGTTCCGGCCGCGTCGGCCATGCCGGCGGCGGTCGGCGCCCCGACACCGGGCGCGCAGGCTCCGGAGGCGGCTGCCGCGCCTGTCACGGTGGATTTCGGAACGCTTCACCCACGAAGCGTCGAGGTGCACGCGCGCGACGTCGTGGTGGTTCTGGACGGCGCCGTGTCGACGGCGCTCGCCGAGCGGCTGTCGCGCATGGACGGGCTGATCGAGAGCGTCGCGATCGGCTACGACACGGTTCGGCTGCGCCTGACCGGGCCCGCCGCCGTCAGGACGGTTGCCGGCGGCGTGCTGCTGACGCCGCAGGGGCCGGCGGGAGGAAGCCCTGCCTGGGAGCAGCGCCGGCTGCTGATCCTGCAGGCGCAGCTGCAGGCGCAGCACGGCGAGACCAGGGTGGCGCAGGCCAGGCTGGAAACGGCGCTGCGGGACCGGCCGGACGATGTCGACCTGCTTGCCGGGCTGGCGTCGCTCGACGAGCGGGCCGGCCGCTGGCACAGCGGGCTGACCCTGTACGACCAGATCCTGTCCGACAATCCCGGGGCCGAGGAGATCGCGCGGGCGCGCGACGCGCTCGGTCTGCGGGTGGGGCCGCTGCTGCGCACCGACGTGTTCGTCACCGCGTCCGCAGGGGGCGAGCGGACGCAGAGCGTGCTGCTGAACGGTGCGGTGCCGCTGTCGGAAGACTGGCGCGCCGATTTCGCGCAGGAGACCCGGCACGAGAGCGCGCGCGACGTGCTCCGCAGCGACGGCCTCAGCGGCGGGGCGATCGACACGACGCGGGTGCGGTCCGAGTTCGGCGTGACCAGGGCTTGGGGGGCGGACGAGACCACGCGCGCCGCGGTGCATCTGGCGGATGGCGGTCCGGGATTCGGTCTGCAGCATCGCCTTGTCTCGGCCTGGGGCACGACCACGCTTTCCGGCGACTACAAGAGGCCGTACTGGGACACGCTGACGTCGTTGCGCGCCAACGCCTCGCGCGACCTGGTCCAGGTGCAGCAGGAGTGGCGGCTGTCGCCGGCGCTTGCGGCGGAGCTGGGCGGCGGCGGCGAGCGCTACGGCATCCCGGCACGGCGCGACCTGACCGAGGGCGGCGTCGTGTCCGCAGGGCTGACCTGGACCGTGCCGGCGGGTGTGGTTCGTCGGGTGCTGCCCCGGGGCTGGACGGCACGTCTCGGCTACCAGCTCGCCGCGGAGTACATCGCGAGCGTCGCGACGCCATACGGCAGGGGCTTGCCGCCGCTGGACGTGCGGCGCCGCGAGATCCACGCGACGGAGGCGACGGTCGAGCGCCTGGTCGGTCCCGGCCTGCTGACCGCGACCGGCGGCTACGCGATCGACCGCTACGGCGGCAGCGGTCCGGTCGCCCGCCTGCGCTATGCCCGCGCCCAGGACGAGGCAAGGGCGTTGAGCTTCGGGGTCGAGGGCAGCCTTGCGCCGTCGCTGGCGCAGCAGAGCCGCGTCGTGTGGCAGGCCAGTGCCTTTCTGCTGTGGCGGTTCGGAATGGGAACGCACTGATCATGCCCGATGCCATCGTGGCCGAGCGCCGCGGCGCGACTCCTGCAGACACGTCCGTCGAGGTCTCGCCGCCCGGGAGGTGGAGTCGGTGCCGCGGGGTTGCGGAAGGCGCGGTGATGCTCGCCGTGCTGCTGGCGATCGATTTCGCGGCGACCGGCGGGACCCGTTTCGCCGGCGTCCAGCCCAGTCCGTTCGGTCTCGTGGTTCTGCTGGTGTCCGCCCAGTACGGGCTGGGGCAGGGTGCCCTTGTCGCGCTGCTGGCGATCGCGGCGCGGTATGGCGGCCATCTGCCGCAGCAGGATTTTGGGCAGGACAGCATCGTCTACCTGCGCGGGGTGGCGACCGATCCGGTGCTCTGGCTCGGCTGCGCGCTGGTGGTGGGCGGCATCGCCAGCCGGTTGCGCGCGCGGGCGGCCGCGGCGGAGCGGGTGGCGCTCCATGCGCGCCAGGAGCTTTCGATCACGGTGGCGGCGGCAGGCAGGCTGTCCGCGTCGCTGGCCGTCCTGGAAGGCAAGGTGGCGGGGCAGCTTCGCACCGCCTCCTCGATCTACGAGGCGGCGCGTGGCCTGGGTCCGGACATGCCCGACGTGCTGAGCAACGCGCCCGCGCTGCTGCGCGCCGCGACGGAATGCATGCGCTGCTCGATCTACCTGCTCGAGGGCGACACCCTGCATCTCGCGGCGAGCGAGGGGCGCAGCGCCGATGACGGGCTGGCGGACCGGATCGGTCCCGGGCCGCTGTTCGAGGCCGTGGTGGGGCGGCGCGCCACGCTCGTCGCGAGCCGGGGCGCCGACGCGGAGGTGCTGGCCGGGCAGGGCATCCTGGCGGCGCCGATCACCGCGCCGGGCGACGGCGCGGTGCCGGGTGCGGTGCTCGGCATGCTCAAAGTCGAGGAGATCGGGTTCGCGCGTCTTCACCTGGACACCGTGGCGAACTTCCAGGCCGTGTGCGCCTGGGTGGGCACGGCGCTCATGCATGCCGAGACCTTCGTGCAGGCCAGGGACGAGCGTTTCACGGTGGGTGGGAGCCGCCTCGTGTCGGCCCACCACAGCGAGCGGATGATCGGCTACCTGACCGGGCTGGCTGCCCGCCTTGGTTTCGACCTCTCGCTTCTGACCGTGGAGGTGGAGGCCGGCGACGCGGGGGGCATGGACCGGGTGAGGCGTGTGCTGGAGGACGGCTTTCGCGACACCGACATGATGCTGGAGGTGCTTCTTGACCAGCGCCGTTTCAGCGTCCTGCTGCCGGGCACCGACCATGTCGGGGCGGAGACGGCCGCGGATCGGCTTCGGGCGGCCTTCGCGCTCGGCGACCCGCGGCAGATCGGCCGGGTCACGGTTCGCAGCGTGACGCTGCACGATGGCCGGTCCGGCCTGGAGCATGCGGCATGAGGGCGTCCCTGGCGCTGGGGCTGGTGCTGGCAGGGCAAGGGTTCGGGGTCGCCGCCGCGCTTTCGGGTCGGCCGCTGCTGTTCCTGGTGCTGCATGCCGGCACCTGCGTGCTTCCGGTGATCGCGCTGCGTCGCGCCGTGGCGGAGGAGGGGCTTGGAACCGCGGTGCTGCGGCTGTTGCGGCCGCTGCTCCCGGCGATGGGGCCGTTCGCTGCTGCGGCATGCGTGCTGGTGCTGGCTGCGGCGCCGCTGCTGCGGCGGGGGGCTCGCGGCGATACGACGTGGCGGAGCCATCTGTTTCCGGAGACCGGGACCGATCCGGTGGCGCGCCAGGTGGCCGCGCTGGATCGCGCCGCCGCCGACGGAGGCACGGGCGGTGTTGCGGCCTTCGCGGACGTCCTGCGCTGGGGCAGCCTGGAGCAGCAGGAGCGGGTCGTCGTCCTGATGAGCCGCGAGTTCCGCCCCGGCTTTGCGCCGCTGATGCGCGAGGCGCTATCCAGCGTGACGCCGGGTCTGCGGGCGCAGGCTGCTGCCGGCTTGGCGATGGTGGAGGCGAGGTTCGAGGCGCAGGGGGTCGAGCGGCGCCGTGCGGCCCTGTCGGGCGAGGCGGCGTCGATGCTGGCGCTCGCACGCCATCTGGACGGGCTGGCCAACAGCGGCCTGCTTGACCCCTCGCGCAGTGCCGCGGTTCGCGCGGAGGCGGTGGGCCTCTACCAGGCGCATCTCGCGGCGCAGCCCGATGATCCCGACGTCCAGGCGGCACTCGGGCGTGACCTGATGCAGGTGGGGCGTCTGGATGATGCCATTGCCGCCATGCGGGCCGCCCTGGAGCGTGGTCTGGCCACTCCGTCGCTGATCGGCTGGCTTGCCGAGTGTCTGTATCGCAAGCGGGAGATCGGCCAAGTGTCGCAGCTGATCGCCGAGCACGAGGCCGTGCTGCGTCCCGTGGTCCAGGAGGGAGCGCCGTTGGCCGCGGCGCTCGGGCTTTGGCTCGCCACGCCGCCGGGTGCCGAGGGAGCTGCATCTTGAGCGCGGGGACGGGTCTGGATGGTGCGGGCGTGCTGCCGCCCGCCGACGTCTGCCTGCTGCTGGAGGGGACCTATCCGTATGTCGCCGGCGGCGTGTCGTCCTGGGTGCATGACCTACTCTCGGCGCATCCCGGCCTGGTGTTCGACGTGGTCTCGATGGTGCCGGACAGCCGCGCCCGCCCGCAGCGCTACAAGCCGCCGCGGAACCTGCGCCGTCTGATCGACCTGCCGCTGCAGGATCCGCCGCTCGGCCGGGTCGTCCGTGAGGTGCCGCCGGATGCGTTCGCCCTGCTTGATCGGCTGGCGTCCGGCACGGCCGTGCGGCAGGATTTGGCCGCCTTCGAGGCGGCGCAGCGTCGCGCGGGCGGCGCCCTGGGGCGCCGCGCCCTGCTCGACAGTCCGGCCGCTTTCGCCGCGGCGTGCGGGGCGTACGGGCGTCTGGTGCCGGAGGCCTCGTTCCTCGACTTCTTCTGGACCTGGCGCAGCCTGCTGAACGCCGCGTTGTCCGTCATGCTGCTGCCTGCGGTTCCCGCGCGCTGCTATCATTCGGTGTCGACCGGGTTCGGTGGCCTGCTTGGTGCCCGTTTCGCCGCGACCACCGGCCGGCCCCTGATCCTGAGCGAGCACGGCATCTACACCAACGAGCGGCGCATCGAGGTGGCCATGGCCGACTGGCTGTTCCGGGAGTCCGAGAACAGTCTGGCGCCGGAGAAGCTGCAGCGCGATCTGCGCGACCTGTGGATCGGCGCGTTCGAGTGTTTTTCTCGTCTGACTTACGCCGCGGCGGATCCGATCCTGACGCTGTACCGTGGCAACCAGACGCTGCAGCGGCGCGATGGTGCCGACCCGTCGAGGCTTGGCATCGTGCCGAACGGCATCGACGCGGACCGCTATGCCGCCATCCCCCGGCAGTCCGGCCATCCGCCGACGGTGGCGCTGATTGGCCGCGTGGTGCCGATCAAGGACGTGAAGACGCTGATCCGGGCCGCAGCCATCCTGCGCCGCCGCGTGCCGGAGGTCAGGGTCGAGATCCTCGGCCCCCAGGAGGAGGACCCGGTCTACGCGCGGGAATGCATGATGCTTGTCGCCGAGCTCGGGCTTGCGGAGACCGTGTCCTTCCGCGGCCGTGTGCCCGTGATGGACTGGCTGGGGCGGATCGATGTCAACGTTCTCACCTCGATCAGCGAGGCGCAGCCGCTGACGATCCTGGAGGCCGGCGCTGCCGGCGTGCCGTGCGTGGCCACCGACGTGGGCGCGTGTCGCGAGATGATCGAGGGCGACCCGCTGGTGCCCGACGGCCTCGGGCTAGGCGGCGTGGTGACGCCGGTCGCCGATCCTGCCGCCACGGCGGAGGCGATTGCCGCGCTGCTGCTCGACGCGCCACGCCGTGCGAGGGCCGCGGCGTCCATCCAGGCCCGGATCCGGGCCAGGTATCTCAAGACCGACTGCGACGCCAACTATGCCCGGATCTACGGGGCGGCGATGGCGGCTCCTTCGGCGGGGACGACTGCGCCTGGCGATCTTGGGGTGCCGGTGCGCAAAGGGCTGTTTTCCATCCTTGGCGCGTTTTCTGCGCGGCCGCAGGACGCTGCCGCGGCAGTGGTTTCCGGGCAGGGCGCCCAGGGCCTGGCGATCCCGGCCGATCCTTCCAGCAGACCGCGAGCATAGGGGCGCACCATGGCAGGCATCGGCTTCGTGCTCAGGCGGCTGACGCAGCGTGACGATCTGGCTGGGGGTGCACAGGCCTACCTGGCCGCGGCGGCGGTCACCTCCGGGCCGTGGCTGCTGACCGTTCTGGCCATTCTGCTGACGGACGCGCTCAGCCGGATGCGGGGCGATCCGGTGGACCAGGAGACGTTTCGCGCGATCCTGTCCTACAATTTCTGCTTCTCGCTGGTCCTCACCTCGCCGTTGACCGTGGTGGCGACACGCATCACGGCCGATCGCATCTTCGACGGCGACATCGCAACCATCGGAAGCATCTACGTGCAGGCGCTCTCGGCCTCGGTGGTGCTGCAGATGTTGCCGATGGTGGTGTTCTGGGGCCTGGTGGTCCACCTGCCGTGGGAGCTTCGCCTTGTCGCGATCGCCAGCTACACCTCGCTGGTCGGTCTGTGGGTCACTGTCACCTTCCTTTCGGTGCTGAAGGATTTCCGGCTTGCCCTCGGCGTCGTGGCGCTCGGTATGATCGTGGCCTGCGTTTGTGCCGTCCTGGCACGCCCGCTCGGTGCGGCCGGCCTGCTGGGCGGCTTCACGCTGGGCACCTCGATCATCGCCGTGCTCGGTGGCGCACGCGTCCTGATGGAGTTCCCGTGGCGTCCGCTCGCCTGGCGGGAGACGTGGGACGCGGCGCGAGGCTTTCCTAGCTTGGCGGTGATCGGGCTTGTGGCCGCTGCCGCGCCGTGGGCGGACAAGTGGGTCATGTGGTGCGCTCCTGGAGCCGAGCGTCTGGACAGTGGCCTGCGTGACTTTCCCGCCTACGACAGCGCGATGTTCATCGCTTATCTGGTCATGGTGCCAGGCATTGCCATGTTCTTCGTTGCGATCGAGACGGACTTCTTTGTCCATTACCGCCGCTACTTCGACGAATTGCTGCAGGGCGCCCGTCTCGCACGGCTAGAACTCTTGCGCCGCAGGATCATCGCGACCGTGCTGCGGGCCGGGTTGTCGTTGCTGGTGCTGGAAGGGCTGGTGGCCGCTGTCACCATCCTTGGAGGGCCTACCTTCGTGCAGATGGGCTGGATGACAGAGCAGCAGCACCCGATCTTCCGGTTCGGCGTGCTGGGCGCGCTGTTCCACACGCAGCTGCTTTGCCTGCTGGTGGTTCTGGCCTACCTCGATGCGCGACGCATGCAGCTTGTCGTGGTTTTGGTATTCCTTGGGCTGAACGCGGCGCTTCCGACTCTGCTGCTTTCCCTTGGCGATCGATGGTACGGCTACGGCTATTTTGCCGCGTCGCTTGTGAGCCTTCTGGTGGCAGTGGTGCTGACCTTCGTGGAACTGCACCATCTCAACTACCGCGTGTTCGTGGGGAACAATCCGAGCCTGCGCGCCGGAAGGCTGGCGGCCTGACAGGCTGCCGGGTCCTGGCAACGGATGCTGCCAACGATCCGTCTCCTGCCGCCGGGAATGGCCCGTGGTTCTTCGGGTCCAGCCTGGGCCTACGCGCCTGGTTTCGGGCCAAGTGTCGCCTGGGTGTCAGTGGAGCGAATAATGCGAGGGCCAGCATCTGCCGGCTTTGCAACCGTGTCCCGAGCGGGCATTAAGCAGGAGGTTTGCAAGGCAGGGTTGCGTTCATGGCCGGACGAGCGACGAAGGCGGGCGGTGTGCCGAGGTGGTTGCGACCGGAATCGCCTGTGCTGGCCGTGGCAGGGATCGCGTTCCTGGCTGTCGTTTCCGGCGGAGCGCTCGGCAAGACCCGGGCCGTTCCTCCTCCGGCCACCGTGGACGTGGCGGGGCACAGCCTGTCCATCGAGGTGGGCATGGGGAAGCTCGTGCGGCTTCCCGTCCCGGCCAGCAGCGTCTTTGTCGCGGATTCGTCGATCGCCGACGTGCAGACGCCGAACGCCTCGGCGGTGTTCGTGTTCGGCAAGAAACCCGGGTTGACCACGTTGTTCGCGCTGTCGCGGAACGGGTCCGCCATCGTGTCCTATACCGTGACGGTGCAGAGGGACCAGCAGGCGCTGCAGTCGTCACTGCAGGCCGAGGGAACGGACGCGAGCGTCCATCTGCTTCGTACGCCGCACGCTCTGGTGCTGCAGGGCAGCGTGGCGAGCCCGTCGGCTGCGGCCACCCTGCAGGAGTTTGCGCAGAAGCAGCTCGGGGCGGGTGAGTCGCTGGTCAACCAGCTTCGTGTCACCGGGTCCGTGCAGGTCAACCTGCGTGTGCGGGTGGCCGAGGTGTCGCGCAGCGTCACCCGGGATCTGGGCTTCAACTGGAACACCGTGTTCAAGGCGGGCAGCTTCCTCATCGGCCTGCAGACCGGGCTGGGCACGACCGGGGCAGCGTCGCTGGCGCCGCTGGGACCTTCTGGAGCGCCGGGCACGGGACTGGCCGGTGCGCTGAACAACGTGTTCGGCACGGCAGGCGGCACGATCGGCACCAGTGTCTCGTCCGGTCAGGTCAGCGGCACCCAGGTCCTGGATGCGATGGCGACCGAGGGTTTGGTGACCATGCTGGCCGAGCCGAACCTGACCACCACGTCGGGCGAGCCGGCGACGTTCCTGGCCGGTGGCGAGTATCCGATCCCGATATCGCAGGCGCTGGGAGTCACTACCATCAGCTACAAGACGTTCGGGGTCAGTGTCGGCTTCACGCCGACCGTGCTCTCGGACGGGATGATCAGCATGAAGGTCAGTCCCGAGGTCAGTGCGCTCAGCACCACCGGCTCGTTCACTCAGAACGGCTTCACGGTGCCGGCGCTGACGACACGTCGTGCCCAGACGACCGTGCAGCTTGCGTCCGGCCAGAGCTTCGCCATCGGCGGCCTGATCCAGAACAACGCGCAGAACAGCCTGACCAAGGTTCCCTGGCTGGGTGACATCCCGGTCCTGGGCGCCCTGTTCCGCTCGACGGCGTTCCAGCGCAACGAGACCGAGCTGGTCATCGTGGTCACGGCCTACACCGTCAAGCCGCTGGACTCTGTTCCGGCGCTGCCGACGGATTTCGTGAGGCAGCCGAGCGACGTCGAGCGGCTTCTCTGGGGGCAGGTCGCTGCGAGGGCGGGTCCCAGCTTCGATCCGGAGCGGATGCCCAGGCTTCGGGGCGAGTCGGGGTTCATGTTCGAGTGAGCGCGGAGGAGCGAAACTGCATGATGCGGTCCGTGGCACGCTGGAGCCTGCTTCTGCCGTTGCTGGGGCTGGCGGCGTGCAATGATCCCTCGATCGATCTCGGCGCGCCTCCTCCGGTGACGCTGGTGGAGCAGCGCATCGTGGTGCCGCTGCGCGGCGGGGTCGAGCGTCCGGCCCTGAGGGCTGCCGTTGCGGCGCTGGGCAGGTCACAGCCCGACAGCGCGATCCGGGCCGTGGTGAGTGTCGGACAGCCGGGTCGTGCCAACGCCGTGCGGACCGCCCTGGTCGGGCTGGGGCTGAGTTCCGCTCACATACTGGTTGCCGATGATCCGGGACGCGACGCCGTCGTGCTGAGCCGGATGGGGGTGCGCCTGCAGGACTGCTCGTCGGCGCTGGCGACCTCGCCGGATGGAGGCGTATCCAGGAGCCTGCAGAGTCTCGGGGAATGCGTCCAGGCCAATGCACTGGCGTCGATGCTGGCCGATCCGGCGGATCTGGCGTCGCCGCCGCGATTTCTTCCGGCAAGTGGCGCACGGGCTGCGCAGACCGTGCTGCGCTGGCAGCATGGCGGCGTCTCGCAGTCGGATGCCGCTCCCTCCGCTTCCGGTGGTGGCGGCGAGGATGCGGCGTCCGGCGGGCAGTCTGGTGGTCAGGCGGGCGGTGCGTCCGCGGCAGGGGGGCTTGCCGGCGACACGGCCGGTGCGGGCGGCAGCTCGTTGCCGGCTCCGGGCGCCGGTGCCGCCGGGGCGAGTGCGGAGTAGAAGCGCATGTTGTCGGCAAGGTCGCCCGGCGTCAGCGACGCGGCCGCCGTCTGCGCCGCGTCGCGCATGTCTCCCTCGAGGCCGTAGGTCAGGGCCAGGTTCCCGGACACGGTGGCCAGGGCGGACTGCGAGGCGCCGGCCTGCGACATTTCCGCACGCAGCGTGCGGAACTGCTCCAGGGCTTCCGCCGGGTGGCCGGAGAGGGCAAGGGAGAGCGCCAGGTCGTTGCGCGCCGCCGTGCTGTGCGGCTCGACCGCGAGCACGCGACGGTACAGGTCCTGCGCCGCTGCCGGGTTCTGGTCGGCGTCCAGGGCCACGCCGAGGCCGACCAGCAGCGCGAGGTCGTTCGGGTGGGTGCCCAAGGCGCTCCGGAAGACCGCCGTGGCCGGGCCGGCGCGGTGGACCAGCACCAGGAGCTTTCCCAGCGTCGCGGCCAGCCTGGGGTTCTCCGGCGCTACCCCGCGCGCGCGCGTCAGCTGTTCGATGGCCTCCTCGGCACGGCCCTGCGCCGTCAGCGTCCGTGCGTACTTGATTTGGCTGTCGACGTTGGCGGGATCCAGGGTGACGGCGCGCTTGTAGAACGCGTCCGCCGTCTGGGCTTCGCCCGACTGCGCCGCGGCGTCGGCAATCCGGGTCAGGGCTGCGGGGTCGTTGGCCGCACGCTGTTCGGCAGCGGTATCAATGCGGTTCGGCGGCCCCACGCAGCCGCACAAGGCCATGGCCACAAGCCCGGACGCCATGATGCTGCGCGCCTGGAGCCGGGGTGTTTGCACGTTCGTGTTCCTGACGGGTTGGCGGGTTGCGGATCGGATGCGAGGCGTCGAGGCGGGGGAGCCGGCGCGCTGGAACGGCGATCCTGCGGACATGTCAGCTGCGGCCATGGATGCGGAACGCCAGGGCTTCCGCGACGTGTTCGCGTTGCACGACCGCGGTCCCGGCGAGGTCGGAGATGGTGCGCGCCACGCGCAGCACCCGGGTGTAGCCCCGCGGCGACAGACCGAGGCGGTCGCAGGCCTGCTCGATCAGGGTACGCGCCGCATCCGACAGGGGGATCGAGGCCGGGTTGGCTTCTGCGTTGCTGCTGTCGCCGCGTTGCGTCTGCAGGGCTCTTGCCTGGCGGACACGGCTCGCCACCGTGGCGCTCGACTCGCCTGGCGGGCTCCTTGACAGCTCGGAGGCGGTGGCAGGCTGCACGTGGAGCGACAGGTCGATGCGGTCGAGCAGGGGGCCGGAGATGCGGTTCATGTACTCCTCGCCGCAGCGGGGGGCGCGGCTGCATTCGCCTCCGACGCTGCCGAGCTTGCCGCAGCGGCAGGGGTTCATCGCGGCCACCAGCTGGAAGCGCGCGGGGTAGGTGATGCGGGCACTGGCACGCGACACGGTGGTGCAGCCGTTCTCTGCCGGGCCGCGCAGCGACTCGAGTGCCTGTGCGGGGAACTCCGGCAGCTCGTCGAGGAACAGCACGCCACGATGCGCCAGGCTCACCTCGCCCGGACGTGCGCGCTGGCCTCCGCCGGACAGCGCGGCCTGCGAGGCGCTGTGGTGGGGTTCGCGGAACGGGGGACGCATCACCAGGCGGCCGTCCTGCAGCAGACCGGCCACGCT
>JBPBQX010000120.1:0-14897 GCA_050955025.1 Janthinobacterium lividum | reverse complement strand
TCCTTGGCGAACAGGCCCTTGCCGCCGATCTCGGCGAGGCGGCGGTCCTGCACCGCGTCGCCGGTGGTGCGGATGGCGTGCTCCTGGAACACCGGGTTGTCGCCGAACAGCGGGGCGCGCAGCACGGGGCAGAAGCGGGACAGTAGGGCCAGGAAGTTGCGCGTCTGGGTCAGCGCCAGGGGCGAGCCGCGCGTGCCCACGCGCAGCGGCAGGCTGCGTTCGTGGGAGACGAGCGCAGAGCTTCTGTGGGTGGCGGGCGGGTCCTGGGACAAAATCGGCGCGTCTGGCATCGGGGTGTCCTATTACCCGACGCTGCGAAAGGAAAGTGAGCGAATGGAGAGGTGGGGAGCCCGGGCAGGCGGCAGGCGGGATTGCGGACGGGCGGCGGTGCCGTGCGGCGGGCTCTGCGCACGGGCGCGGCCGTGAGCGCGGCCGGGCGCGTGGGGCCGGTGCCGGGGCCGGTGCTGGGGATCGAGTCCTCGTGCGACGAGACGGGGGTGGCGCTGCTGTCGGCCGATGGCGCGGTGCTGGCGGAGGCGCTGCTGAGCCAGGAGGAGCATGCGGCGTTCGGCGGCGTGGTGCCGGAGATCGCGGCGCGCGCGCATCTGGCGCACCTGCCGCGCCTGGTGGCCGAGGTGCTCGGGCGGGCGGGGGTGGCGGCGGCCGGGCTGGGCGGGGTGGCGGCGAGCTGCGGGCCGGGGCTGATCGGCGGGCTGATCGTGGGCAGCGGCGTGGGCAAGGGGATCGCACTCGCGGCGGGGGTGCCGTTCGTGGCGGTGAACCACCTGGAGGGCCATGCGCTCACCGCGCGGCTGCCGGGGCTGGTCGAGGGGGGCGCCGCATTCCCGTATCTGCTGCTGCTGGTGTCGGGGGGGCACTGCCAGTGCGTCGCGGTGGAGGGGGTCGGGCGGTATCGCAGGCTGGGCGGCACGGTGGACGACGCGGTGGGCGAGGCGTTCGACAAGGTGGCGAAGATGCTGGGCCTGGGGTGGCCGGGCGGGCCGGCGCTGGAGCGGCTGGCGGCGGAGGGCGACGCGGCGCGGGTCGTGCTGCCGCGGCCGATGCTGGGGCGGGCGGGGTGCGACTTCAGCTTCAGCGGGCTGAAGACGGCGGTGGCGCAGCGGGTCGCGGGCTTTCCGGCGGGCGCCCTGCCGCGCGGGGATGCGGCGGACATCGCGGCGGGGTTCCAGGCGGCGTGCGCGGCGGTGCTGGCCGACCGGGTGGGGCACGCGCTGGCGATGCTGCCGGGGGCGGGGCTGCTGGTGGTGGCGGGCGGCGTCGCGGCCAACGCCACGATCCGGGCGGCGCTCGCTGCGGCGGCGGCGAGGCGGGGGGTGCGGATGGTGGCGCCGCCGGTGCGGCTGTGCACCGACAACGCGGTGATGGTGGCGTGGGCGGGGATCGAGCGCCTCCGGCTCGGCGAGGCGGACGGGCAGGGGGTGGCGCCCAGGCCGCGCTGGCCGCTCGACGAGATGCGGCCGCCGGGGGAGGCCTCGGTCGGGGAAGCGGGGCGGGCGGGCGCGTTCGGGCAGGGCGTCGCGTGAACTACCGGCATGCGTTCCACGCCGGCAACGCGGCGGACTGCGTGAAGCACGCGCTGCTGGTGTGGCTGGCCGGCGCGATGCGGCGCAAGCCGGCGGGGTTCGTGGCGATCGACACCCATGCCGGGACCGGGCGCACCGACCTGGCGGGCGAGGCGGCGGGGCGCACGGGAGAGTGGCGGGCCGGCATCGGGCGGCTTTGGCCGGAGCCGCCGGAGGTGCTGCGCGAGTACGTGTCGCTGGCGCTGCCGGAGGGGGTTCCGGGCGAGGGGGAGGCAGGGGCGCGGCCGTATCTCGGGTCGCCGGCGCTGCTGCGCGCGCTGCTGCGGCCGCAGGACCGGCTGGTGTGCTGCGAGCTGCATCCGGACGATCACGCGGCGTTGCGGCGGTTGTTCCGGGGCGATGGGCAGGTGGCGGTGCATCTGCGCGACGGGCACGAGGCGCTGCGGGCGTTCCTGCCGCCGCCGGAGCGCCGGGCGTTGGTCGTGATCGATCCGCCGTTCGAGGCGCCGGGGGAGTTCGCGCGCCTGGCGGCGACGCTGGCGGGGGCGCACGCGCGGTTCCCGGGCGGGGTGCTCGCGGCGTGGTATCCGATCAAGCACCGCGCGCCGGTGCGGGCGTTCCACGCGGCGGTGCGCGAGGGGGGAATGCGCGACGTGGTGGCCGCAGAGCTGTGGCTGCGCGAGCCAACGGACCCGGGGCGGCTGAACGGGTCCGGGCTGCTGGTGGTCAACCCGCCGTGGCGGTTCGAGGAGGAGGCCGGGGGGGTGCTCGCGGCGCTGCTCGGGCGGCTGGGCGAGGGGGAGGCGGGGCAGGGGTGCGGCGTCGTGCGGCTGGTCGATGAGTAAGGCCAGAGGCGCTGCCTCTGGACTCCGCCAAAGGCTGCGCTCTTGGAACGCGTCCCTTAAGAGAGGCCGGTCCAGGGGCGGCTCGCCCCTGGCGGGTTTGGGCAGAGCCCATGCTTGCTTCCTGCGGTGCCGCGATGTCTGAGGCGCGGATCGCGGTGGTGGGTGCCGGGGCGTGGGGCACGGCGCTGGCGCTGCACGCGGCGCGGTCAGGGGCGCGGGTGAGCCTGTGGGCGCGCGACGTGGCGAGGGTGGCGGCGTCGCCGCGGCTTGCGGGCGCGGTGCTGCCGGCGGGGATGCTGGTGTCGGCGCTGCCGGGCGAGGCGGACGCGGTGCTGCTGTGCGTGCCGATGCAGCGGCTGCGCGAGGTGTGCGCGCGCCTGCCACCGGGCGGGCCGCTCGTGGTGTGCTGCAAGGGGGTGGAGGCGGGCACGGGGCTGCTGCCGCTGGAGGTGGTGGCGCAGGTGCTGCCGGGGCGGGCGGCGGCGGTGCTGAGCGGGCCGAATTTTGCGGGCGAGGTCGCTGCGGGGCTGCCGGCGGCGTCGGTGGTGGCGGCGCAGGATGCGGCGCTGCGGGCGCGGCTGGTGGGGCTGCTGGCGACGCCAGGGTTCCGGCTGTACGGCAACGACGACGTGGCGGGGGTGCAGGTCGGCGGGGCGGCGAAGAACGTGGTGGCGATCGCGGCCGGGGCGGTGATGGGGGCGGGGCTTGGCGAGAACGCGCGGGCGGCGCTGGTGACGCGCGGGCTGGTGGAGATCGGGCGGCTGGCGCAGGCGCTCGGCGGGCGGGCGGACACGGTGGCGGGGCTGTCGGGGCTGGGCGACCTGCTGCTGACGTGCACCGGGCCGTCGAGCCGGAACTACCGCTTCGGGCTGGCGGTGGGGCAGGGGGCGTCGGCTGGCGAGGCGCTGGCGGCGGAGGGCGCGGTGGTCGAGGGGGTGGCGACGGCGGGCGCGCTGATGCGGCGGGCGGCGGGGGTGGAGCTGCCGGTGTGCGCGGCGGTGGCGGCGCTGGTGGCGGGGGAGATGACGCTGGATGGGGCGATCGGGGCGCTGCTGGCGCGGGCGCGGCGGGACGAGTAGCAAGCAAGGCCGGGCTCTGCCCGGACCCGCAAAGGGCTCGAGGACCCTTTGATCCCATCTACTTAAGAGATGCGTTCCAAGGGCGCAGCCTTTGGCGGAGTTTGAGGCGGAGCCTCAACCTTGCCTGCTTCAGGCCAGCTCGACGACTACCGGGACGTGGTCCGACGGCTGTTCCTCGCCGCGCTCCTGGCGGTCGGGGATGGCGGAGACCAGGCGCTCGGTCAGCTCGGCAGAGAGCAGCACGTGGTCGATGCGCAGGCCGCGGTCGCGGCCCCAGGCGCCGGCCTGGTAGTCCCAGAACGTCCAGACCGGGCCGCGCGGGTGCAGCGCGCGGATCGCGTCGGTGAGGCCGGCCCAGAGCAACGCGCGGTATCGCTCGCGGGTCGGGGGGCGCACGGTCGCGTCGTTCTCGCCGAGGGTGCCGGGGGCGAAGTCCTCGTCGGTGGGCGCCACGTTGTAGTCGCCCGCGAGCACGAGCGGCACGTCCTGCGCGAGGAGTGCTCGGGCGCGCTCGGCGAGCTGCTCCATCCAGCGCAGCTTGTAGGCGTAGCCGGCGTCGCCGCCGGAGTTGCCGTTGGGCAGGTAGAGGTTGCCGACGCGGATGCCCTTGGCCTCGACCTCGACGTAGCGGGCCTGGGCGTCGCCGTCGGGCAGGCCGGGTAGGGCGCGGGCGGTCACCTCGAACGGGACGCGGGAGAGGATCGCGACGCCGTTGTAGGTCTTCTGGCCGACCACGACGGAGCGGTAGCCGAGGGCCTCGAAGGCGGCCGCGGGGAAGCCGGGCTCCTCGGTCTTGATCTCCTGCAGGAGCAGGAGGTCGGGCTGGCGGCGCTCCAGGAAACGGCAGACGTGGCCCTGGCGCATGCGCACGGAGTTCACGTTCCAGGTGGCGATCCTCACGCGAGGCGGCCGGGAAGGAAGCAAGGCCGGGCTCTGCCCGGACCCGCCAAAGGCCTGAGGCCTTTGGAAACCCATGACTTAAGTAGGGGATTCCAAAGGCGACCCTTTGGCGGAGTTCGAGGCAGGGCCTCGACCTTGCTTGCTGCGTGCACGTCCGGCTCAGTCGACGGCGAAGCTGGTGCCGCAGCCGCACGCGGAGACGGCGTTCGGGTTGCTGACGGTGAAGTGCGCGCCCATCAGCGCCTCGGTGTAGTCGAGCTGCGCGCCGGCGAGCAGGTCGAGGCTGGACGGGTCGACCAGCACGCGGGCGCCGCCGTGCTCGACGACCAGGTCGTCGGGCTGGGCGGACTCCTCGAGGGCGAAGCTGTACTGGAAGCCGCTGCAGCCGCCGGCGAGCACGGAGACGCGCAGGGACTGCGGCGCGCCGGGCTGGGCGGCGACGATCTCGGCGATGCGGGCGGCGGCGCGCTCGGAGACGGCGAACGCGGTGGTGGTGCTCATGGGCGGGGGCTCCCGGATCGGTGGCGCCGTACATAGCGCGGCAGGGGCGGCAATTGAAGGAGGGCGCCCGCGGGTGTAAGCCGGCGGACCATGAACAGCGGCCCCGACAGCCTTCCGCAGCACCCCGCCCAGCCCGACTCGGGGGCGGGGGGGCATGGGCGCAGGGTGGCGCTGCAGCCGTGGGCGGTGCGCGAGGAGCTGAGCCGGGGGCGGCTGCATCCGGAGCCCGACTCGCCGACGCGCTCGCCGTGGCAGCGCGACCGGGACCGGGTGATCCACTGCGCCGCGTTCCGCAAGCTGCAGTACAAGACGCAGGTGTTCGTCAACCACGAGGGCGACTTCTTCCGCACCAGGCTGACGCACACGATCGAGGTGGCGCAGATCGCGCGGTCCATGGCGCGCGAGCTGGGGCTGGACGAGGACCTGACGGAGGCGCTGGCGCTGGCGCACGACCTCGGGCACCCGCCCTTCGGCCACGCCGGCGAGGACGGGCTGAACGCGGGGATGAAGCCGTTCGGGGGGTTCAACCACAACGCGCAGTCGCTGCGCATCGTGACGCGGCTGGAGACGCGCTACGCCGCGTTCGACGGGCTGAACCTGACGTGGGAGACGCTGGAGGGGCTGGCCAAGCACAACGGGCCGCTGCGCCACCCGCCGGCGTACATCGCGGAGTACGACGCGCTGCACGACCTGCGGCTGGGCAGCCACGCGTCGGCGGAGGCGCAGCTGGCGGCGGCGAGCGACGACATCGCCTACCACAGCCACGACCTCGACGACGGGCTGCGCGCCGGGCTGTTCGCGATGGCCGACATCGCGCACCTGCCGGTCGTGGGCGAGGCGCTGGCGGAGGCGCGTCGGGCGCATCTCGACATGCCCGAGGAGCGGCTGCGCCACGAGACGATCCGGCGCGTGATCAACTGGCTGGTCACGGACATGGTGGTCGAGACGCGCAGCCGCATCGCGGATCTGGCGCCCGTCGACGCGGACGCGATCCGGGCGGCGCCGGGGCCGGTGGTGGCGTTCTCGCCGCGGGTGGAGGCGGCGAACCGGGCGATCAAGGAGTTCCTGCGCGCGCGGATGTACCGGCACTGGCGGGTGAACCGGATGTCGCTCAAGGCGCGCACGCTCACCGAGGCGCTGTTCCACGTGCTGCACGGGCACACCGACACGCTGCCGGACGGGTGGCGGTCCATGGCGGGGCCGTCGGGGTCGGAGCGGGCGGCGGGCACGGTGGCGGACTACATCGCCGGCATGACGGACCGCTTCGCGCTCGACGAGCACAGGCGGCTGACGGACCTGTCCATCCCGGGGTGAGGTGGCAAGGGCCGGGCACAACCACGCAGGCGCAGTGCTGCCCGCGTGCCTGGACCATGGTGGCGTCGCCGCCGCATGATCGCGTCCTGGTTGTGGCGGACGATGGCGGCCGGTTCAGCAAACGATCATCATTCGGGTTCATGATGGGACGGGCGGACGGCTGTTCGGACGCGACGCGTGGGGGTGTGCGGGTGGGCTTCTTCATGGACCGGCTGACGGCTGCCCGGTCGGCGCTCGCCCTGGCGGTCGTGCTGCTGTCGGCGGTCGTGCTGGCCGGCTGGGCCATGGATTTCGGGACCCTGAAGACCGTGTTCCCGGGCATGACGACCATGAAGGCCAACACCGCCGTGGGCTTCGCCTCGGGCGGCATCGGCATCCTCGGCCTGGGGACGAGGCGGTCGTTCCGGCGGGTGCTGTCCGTCACGGGCGCCTGCGTGCTCGGCGGCCTCGGGCTCGCCACGCTGGTCGAGTACGGCGCGGGCACCAGCCTCGGGCTCGACGAGTTCCTGGTGCTCGACCCGGCGACGACGTCGCTGCCGTTCAACGGCCGCATGTCGCCCGTGACCGCCCTGGGCTTCGTCGCCGGCGGCATCAGCCTCGGCCTGCTGACCCTCGGGCGCGGCACGCGGGCCGTCACCGTGGCGCACCTGCTCGCGGCCGTGCCGGCGGCGGTCGGCCTGCTGTCGCTTGCGGGCTACGCATACGGCGTGGAGCGCCTGTACCACCTCGGGCCGTACGTCGCGGTGGCGCTGCATACCGGCGTGGGGCTGGAACTGCTTGCCGCGGCGATCCTGCTGACGCGCCAGGACGAGGGGTGGGGCAGGCCGTTCGTCGACCGGCCGGTGGCGGCGGGCGTGCTGCTCCAGATCACCCTGCTCTCGATCGCCGTGCCGTTCGGCACCGGGCTGCTGGTGGTCTGGGGCATCCGTGCGGGCTTCTACGAGGCGCAGTTCGCCCCGGCGCTGCTGGCGGTCGCGGCTTCGGGCGCACTGGTCTGGCTGGCGTTCCGCTCGGCGCGCATCCTGAGCGCCGCGGAGGGGGCGCTGATCCTCGCGCGCGCGGAGGCGAGGTCGGGCGGCGAGCAGCTCGAGCGCAGCCGGCGGCGCCACGTGGCGCTGATCGAGGAGCTGCCGCAGCTAGTCTGGACCTGCCTGCCGAACGGGGAGTGCGACTATCTCAGCCGTCAGTGGGTCGAGTATACAGGGGTGGGCGAGGCCGAGCAGCTCGGCTTCGGCTGGCTGCTCGCGATCCATCCCGAGGACGGGCAGCGCACGGACACCCACTGGCGCGGCGCGGCGCGCGGCGAGCACCCCTACGACATCGAGTTCAGGCTGCGCGGCGCGGGCGGCGGATACCGCTGGTTCAAGGCCCGCGGCACGCCGATTCGCGGCGAGGGCGGCGGCATCGCCTACTGGTTCGGCACCTGCACCGACATCGAGGACATCGTCGCCGCCCGCGACCTGATCGCGCGCTCGAAGCGCGAGCTGGAGGAGGAGGTCGCGGCGCGCGCGGCCGAGCTGATGCTCGTGGAGGCGCAGCTCCGCCAGGCGCAGAAGATGGAGGCCGTGGGCCAGCTCACCGGCGGGCTGGCGCACGACTTCAACAACCTCCTGGCCGCGATCATGGGCAGCCTGGAGCTGCTGCAGACGCGAGTGGCGCAGGGCCGCGTGGGCGAGGTCGGCCGCTACATCGACGCGGCGCAGGGCGCGGCGCGCCGGGCGGCGGCGCTCACGCACCGGCTGCTCGCCTTCTCGCGCCGCCAGACGCTGGCGCCGGTGCCCACGGACGTGAACCGCCTGGTCGCGGGCATGGACGACCTGATCCGGCGCACCATCGGGCCGCAGGTGGCGATGGAGCGGGTGGCGGCGGGCGGGCTGTGGTCGACGCTGGTGGACCCGAGCCAGCTGGAGAGCGCGCTGCTGAACCTGTGCATCAACGGGCGCGACGCGATGCCCGGCGGTGGGCGGCTCGGCATCGAGACCGCCAACCTCAGGCTCGACGGGCCGGCGGCGCGCGAGCGGGACCTGCCGCCCGGGGAGTACGTCGCGCTGCGCGTGTCCGACAGCGGATGCGGCATGCCGCCCGAGGTGGCGGCGCGCGCCTTCGACCCGTTCTTCACCACCAAGCCGATCGGCCAGGGCACCGGGCTCGGGCTGTCGATGATCTACGGCTTCGCGCGCCAGTCCGGCGGGCAGGTCCGCATCCATTCCGCCGTCGGCCGCGGCACGACGGTGTGCCTGCTCCTGCCGAGGCACGCGGGCGAGGCGGAGGACACGGGCGAGGCGGAGGACGCGCCGGCGGCGGCGCTGTCGTCCGGGCGTGGCGCCTCGGTGCTCGTGGTCGACGACGAGCCCACGGTGCGCCTGCTGGTGGGCGAGGTGCTGCAGGACCTCGGCTGCGACACGAGCGAGGCGGGCGACGGCGCGGAGGCGCTGCGCGTGCTGCAGTCCGACGCGCGGGTCGACCTGCTGGTCACCGACGTGGGGCTGCCGGGCGGCATGAACGGGCGGCAGGTGGCGGATGCGGCGCGCGTGGCGCGGCCAGGGCTCAAGGTGCTGTTCATCACGGGCTACGCGGAGAGTTCGGTGCTGAGCCACGGGCACCTGGAGCCGGGCATGCACGTCCTGACCAAGCCGTTCGCCATGGAGGCGCTCGCGGGGCGGGTCCGGGAGCTGCTGGCGCAGTAGGAAGCAAGGCCGGGCGCTGCCCGGACCCGCAAAGGGTCCGAGGACCCTTTGATCCCTTGACTTAAGGGATGCGTTCCAAGGGCGCAGCCTTTGGCGGAGCTCGAGGCGGAGCCTCGACCTTGCCTGCCTTGCCGGCGCGCCCCGTGTGGGCGTAGGTCCGGGGGCCACGCCGAGGACCCCGCCATGCCCCCCGACCTGTTCGCAACTCTGCGTGCCCGGATCGTCGACGCCCTGCGCGTGGCGGTGCCCGGCCTGCCCGACCCGGTGGCCGCGCGCGTGGAGGTGACGCCGACGCGCGACCCTGCGCACGGCGACATGGCGACCAACGCGGCGATGCTCGCGGCCAAGGGCGCTGGCCGCAAGCCCGCGGAGCTGGCGGCGGAGCTGGCGCGCGCGCTGGCGCAGCTGCCCGAGGTGTCGGGCGCGGAACCGGCGGGGCCGGGGTTCGTGAACCTGCGCCTGCACCCGGACGCGCTGCGCGCGCAGCTGCCGCTGATCCTGCGCGCCGGCGAGGCGATCGGCACGTCGGCGGTGGGTGCGGGCGTGCGGGTGAACGTGGAGTACGTGTCGACCAACCCGACGGGGCCGATGCACGTGGGGCACTGCCGCGGGGCGGTGATCGGCGACGCGCTGGCGTCGCTGCTGGCGCGCGCGGGCTACGAGGTCACGCGCGAGTACTACATCAACGACGCCGGGGCGCAGGTGGTGGCGCTGGCCTGGGCGTCGTACTGGCGCTACCTCGAGGCGCTCGGCACCCCGCTGACACGCGAGGCGTTCGCGTCCCAGGCGGCGGGCGGGCTGCAATACGGCGGCGACTACTTGGTGCCGGTGGGCGAGGCACTGGCGGCGGCGCACGGTGCGGCGCTTGCGGGGCCGGGGCTGGGGATTGCGGACCCGTCGGTGTGGCTGGACGTGGTGCGTGACTTCACGGTGGCGGCGATGATGGCGTCGATCCGCGAGGACCTGGCGGCGCTGGGCGTGCGGCAGGAGGTGTTCACTTCGGAGCGCGCGCTGGTGGAGGCGGGGGCTGCGGACCGCGCGATCGCGGCGCTGGTGGAGCGTGGGCTGATCTACCAGGGCACGCTGCCGCCGCCGAAGGGCAAGCTGCCGGACGACTGGGAGGCGCGCGAGCAGACGCTGTTCCGCTCCACGGATTTCGGCGACGACGTGGACCGGCCGCTGCGCAAGTCCGACGGCAGCAACACGTATTTCGCGAACGACGTCGCCTATCACGCGGACAAGCTGGCGCGGGGCGCGTCGGTGGTGATCGATGTGCTCGGCGCGGACCACGGCGGCTACGTGTCGCGGATGCGGGCTGCGGTGCGGGCGCTCTCGCCCGGCGCGAGCTTCGAGGTGGTGCTGTGCCAGATCGTGCGCATCATCAGGAACGGCGAGGCGGTGCGCATGTCCAAGCGCGCGGGAACGTTCGAGACCGTGCGCGACCTGCTCGACGAGGTCGGGCGCGACGCGGTGCGCTTCACCATGCTGAGCCGCAAGCCCGACGCGCAGATGGAGTTCGACCTCGACCTCGCGGTGGCGCAGACGCGGGAGAACCCGGTGTTCTACGTGCAGTACGCCCATGCGCGGTGCCGCTCGGTGCTGCGCGCGGCCACCGCGCAGCTCGGGGAGGCGGCGCTGGCGCCGGAGGCGCTGGCGGAGGCGCCGCTCGGCTCGATCGACGCGGACGCGGAGATGGCGCTGCTGCGTCGCCTGGCAGGCTGGACGCGGATGGTGGAGGGCGCGGCGCTGGCGCGCGAGCCGCACCGCATCGCGTTCTACCTGTTCGAGCTGGCGGGCGACTTCCACGCGCTGTGGAACCGCGGGCGCGACGAGGCGACGTTGCGCTTCCTGCAGGACGACCGGCCGGAGGAGACGCGGGCGCGGCTGGCGCTGGTGTCGGCAGTGGCGATCGTGCTGCGCTCGGGGCTGGCGATCCTGGGTGTCGATCCGGTCGAGGAGATGCGCTGAGTGGGCGAGCACGATCGCGACGGCGCGGGCGGCGGACATGCCGAGCCGCATTTCGGCGGCGCCGAGCCGGGCTGGGACCCGCACGGGCTGGAGCCCGACCAGGCGCAGCCGTCCTGGCGGGCGACGCGCGGCGCCGACCCGGACCTGCGGCGCATGGCCAAGGTGGCGGGCGGGCTCGTGCTGGTGCTGGTCGCGGTGGCGGGCGGGTGGTCGATGCTCGGGCGCCGGCCGCACGAGATCCCGGTGATCGAGGCGCCCTCCGGGCCGCTGCGGGTGCGGCCGGAGAACCCGGGCGGGATGCAGCTGGCGAGCGGCGTGGACTCGACGCCGGACGGCGCGGGCACGCTGGCGCCGCCGCCCGAGGTGCCGCAGCCGGGGGCGCTGCGCGCGCAGATCCAGGCGGGCCAGGCGACGCAGGGGCTGGCGGCCGGCGCGGCGCCGGATGCCGTGGTGCCGCGGCCGGACCAGGCGCGGTCGGATCAGGCGGGGCCGGCATCGGTCCCGGGGCCTGCCGTGTCGAACGGCGGCGCGGCGTCGGACGCCGGCGCCGCACCCGCACCGGCCGCACGCGCTGCGCAGGCACCGGAGGCGGGCGCGCATGTCGCCGCGCACGCGCCCGCGGTTGCGGCGGCGGCGCCCGCACCGGCGCGGCCCGACGCGACGCCGGCCGCGCATGCGACGGCGGTGCAGCTTGCCGCGATGGACACCGAGCAGGGCGCCAGCACGGAGTGGCAGCGTCTCGCGCACCGGATGCCGGAACTGCTCGGCAGCCGTCATCCCGACGTGCAGCGTGCCGAGCATGACGGCCATCCCGTCTGGCGCCTGCGCACCGGCGGCTTCGCGACCATGGCGCAGGCGCTGGAGTTCTGTGCGCAGGTGCGCGCGAAGGGGGCGGCGTGCTCGATCGCGGCGTTCTGATCGCGGGGCGGGCGGGGCGGGGCGGGTGATCCCGGCGATCGTGGGCATTGCCGGCACGGCGCTGGATGCGGGAGAGGCCGCGCTGCTGCGCGCGTGCCCACCGGCCGGGGTGATCCTGTTCGGCCGCAACGTCGAGAGCCCGGGACAGCTGCGCGCGCTCGCGGACTCGCTGCGCGCGGTGCTGCCGGACGGCGCCGTGCTCGCGGTGGACCAGGAGGGCGGGCGCGTGGCCCGCCTGCGGCCGCCGCACTGGCGCGCGCATCCCCCGGCCGAGGCAATCGGTGCGTTGCCCGAGGGCGTGGCGGAGCGGGCGGCGTGGCTGACCGGGGCGCTGATCGGGCTGGACTGCGCGGCGGCGGGGCTCGACCTGGCGTGCGCGCCGGTGCTCGACCGTCGCGTGCCCGGCGCGGACGACGTGATCGGCGACCGGGCGTTCTCGGCCGATCCGTCGCGTGTGGCGTCGCTGGGGCGGGCGATGGCGCAGGGGCTGCTGGCGGCGGGGGTGCAGCCGGTGGGCAAGCACGCGCCAGGGCACGGGCGTGCCGGCGCGGACAGCCACCTGGCGCTGCCGGAGCTGGACGACGTGTGCGACGAGGACCTCGTGCCGTTCGCGGCCAACGCGGACATGGCTTGGATGATGACGGCGCACGTGCGCTACGCGGCGCTGGACCGGCTGCCCGCGACGCTGTCGGCGGCGGTGGTGACTGGCGTGCTGCGCGGGCGGCTGGGCCTGCGCGGCGTGCTGGTCACGGACGACCTGGCGATGGGGGCGGTGACGTCGGGCGGCGTCAGGCCGGGCGCGCTGGCGTGCGCGGCGCTGGCGGCGGGGTGCGACGTGGCGTTGCACTGCTCCGGAGTGCTCGCTGACACCGAGGCGGTGCTGCGCGCGTGCCCGCCGATGACAGAGGCGGCGCGCGAGAGGATGGCGGCGGCGCGGGCGCTGGCGGAGGGTGCGCGTCGGGCGCTGGACGCGGAGGTGCTGGACGGGGAGCGCCGTGGGCTGCTGGTCGCGGCATGAACGGCATCGTGGTGCAGGTGCTGCTGGCGGCGGTGCCGGCGGTGGGCGCGATCCTGCTGCACGAGCTGGCGCACGGCTGGGCGGCGCTGGCGCTGGGCGACGACACGGCGCGCGCGGCGGGGCGGCTGTCGCTCAAGCCGTGGCGCCACGTCGACCGGGTGGGCACGCTGCTGGTGCCGGGCGTGCTGCTGCTCGGGCAGCTTGCCACGATCGGGCGGGTGGAGTTCATGTTCGGCTGGGCCAAGCCGGTGCCGGTGGCGGCGTGGCGGCTGCACGTCGGCGAATACCGTGTCGCGCGGCGGCTGATGATGCTGGTGGCGCTGGCGGGGCCGGCGATGAACTTCGTGCTGGCGTGGCTGGCGGCGGTGTCGCTGCACGTGTCGTCGGGGTTCGCGGCGCCGTGGGCGGAGGTGGCCGGCACGCTGCTGCAGTATTTCATCCTGTACAACCTCGTGCTCGGGCTGTTCAACCTGCTGCCGGTGCCGCCGCTGGACGGCGGGCGGGTGGTCGTCGGGCTGCTGCCGGAGGCGCTGGCGCTGCGCTGGGCGCGGCTGGAACGGGCGGGGGTCGCGCTGGTGCTGCTGTGCGTGTTCGTGCTGCCGGCGGCGCTACGCCAGGCGGGCGTGGCGTTCGACCCGGTGCGTACCCTGCTGGACCATGTGCTGCCGGCGGCGCTGTCGCTGGTGCTGCGGCTGGCGGGGAGCCCCGATGTCGGGTTCTGAGCAGGGGGGCGTCGCGGGGGAGATGGCGGTGCCCGTGCTGCGGCTCGGCGCCTACGAGGGGCCGCTCGACCTGCTGCTGGAGCTGGCGCGGGCGCAGCGCGTGGACCTCGCGCGCATCTCGATCCTGGCGGTGGTGGAGCAGTTCCTGGCCGCCGTGGAAGGCGCGCGGGCGCTGCGGCTGGAGCTGGCGGCGGACTGGCTGGTGATGGCGGCGTGGCTGGCGTGGCTGAAGTCGCGGCTGCTGCTGCCGGCGGACGCGGCGGCGGAAGAGGCGCAGGACGCGGCGGCGCTGCTGGCAGGGCGGATCGCGGGGCTCGACCAGCTGCGCGGGGCGGCGGCCTGGCTGGGCGCGCGGCCGCAGCTCGGCTCCGACGTGTTCGGCCGCGGCGCGCCGGAAAGCTTGGTGCGCGAGGACCGCTCGCGGCTGTCGGCCGACCTGCCCGGGCTGGTGCGCGCGTATCTCGACGGGGTGCGCCGGGCGGGGGCGCGGGCGACCTACCGGCCACGCCCGGTCGCGCTGCCGGGGCTCGCCGAGGCGCTGGTGCGGCTGTCTCGGCTGCTGGGCGGGCTGCCGGGGTGGACGGAGCTGCGCCACTTCCTGCCGGGCGAGGCGGCGGCGGACGCGGACGCGGCGCTGCGGCGCAGGGCGGGGGTGGCGAGCACGCTGCTGGCGGGGCTGGAGCTGGCGCGCGAGGGCGAGGTGCTGCTGCGGCAGGACGACGCGTTCGGACCGATCCTGCTGCGGCGGGCGGACGCTGCGGCGCTGGCGGCGGAGTGAGGAAGGAAGCAAGGCCAGAGGCTCCGCCTCTGGACTCCGCCAAAGGCTGCGCCCTTGGAACGCGCCCCTTAAGTCATGCCGGTCCAGGGGCGGCTCGCCCCTGGCGGGTCCGGGCAGAGCCCGGCCTTGCTTGCCCATGACCCTCGACCCGGAGCGTTTGGCCGAGGCCCTGCTGTTCGCGCAGCCCGGCCCGGTGAGCGCGGCCACCCTGGCGGCGGTGCTGCCCGAGGGGGCGGACGTGTTCGAGGTGCTGGCGGCGGTGCGGGCGCGGTATGCCGGGCGGGGCGTGGAGCTGGTGGAGGCGGACGGCGGCTGGATGTTCCGCACGGCGGCAGACCTGGCGCCGCTGCTGGTGCGGGTGGTGGAGCGGAAGCGCCGGCTGCCGCGGGCGGCGATGGAGGTGCTGGCGGTGGTGGCGTACCACCAGCCGGTGACGCGCGCGGAGATCGAGGAGCGGCGCGGGGCGAGCCTGGGGCAGGCGACGCTGGACGCGCTCCTGGAGTCCGGGCTGATCCGGCCGGCGGGGCGGCGCGAGGCGCCGGGGCGGCCGACGCTGTGGGCGACGACGCCGGCGTTCCTGGCGCAGTTCGGGCTGCGCGACCTGCGCGACCTGCCGCGCCGCG
>JBPBQX010000119.1:0-15109 GCA_050955025.1 Janthinobacterium lividum | reverse complement strand
CCGGGTCCGCGGGCCACGGTGACGGACCGCAACGGCGAGATCCTGGCGGTGTCGCTGCCGATGGCCTCGATGTACGCCAATCCGCGCGAGATGATCGACCCGGCGCTGGCCGCGCATCGCATCCACGGCGTGCTGGCGCGCATGGACGAGGAGGAGGCGCGGGCCCGCCTCGTGTCCGGCAAGCAGTTCGTCTACCTCGCCCGCCAGATCACGCCGCGCGAGGAGCTGGCGATCAACGCGCTCGGCATTCCCGGCGTGTATTTCGAGGAGGGCGAGAAGCGCCGCTACCCGCTGGGGCGCGTGGCCGCCCAGGTGCTCGGCGGCGTGGACATCGACACGCACGGCGTGGCCGGGGTGGAGAAGGCGTTCGACGCCAGGCTGCGCTCCGACGCCACGCCGCTGCGGCTGTCGATCGACGTGCGCGTGCAGGCGGTGATGCGCGACGAGCTGGAGCACGCCAAGAACGAGTTCGGCGCGATCGGCGCGTGCGGCATCGTGATGGACGTGCGCACCGGCGAGGTGATCGCCATGGTCAGCCTGCCGGACTACGACGCGAACAGGTTCGGCGATACCGCGCCCGACGACCGCTTCAACCGTGCGGTCACGGCGATGTACGAGCCGGGCAGCACGTTCAAGCTGCAGACCGCGTCCATGGCGCTCGACGCCGGCACCGCGCACCTCGGCGACCAGTTCGACGCGGCGAATCCGATCCACATCGGCCGCTTCACCATCACCGACTTCGAGGGCAAGCACCGGTTCCTCTACCTGCCCGAGGTCCTCGCGTACTCGTCCAACCTGGGCGCCGCGCACATCGCGCTCGGCGTCGGCGCGGAGCGGCAGCGGGCGTGGCTGAAGAACATGGGCATGTTCAGCCGCATCGGCATCCAGCTTCCCGAGGCCGGCCTGCCGATCGTGCCGTCCGCCGCGGCCTGGAAGGAGGCGGTCACCATGACCGTCGGCTTCGGGCATGGCATCGCGGTCAGCCCGTTGCACGTGGTGCGCGGCACCGCGGCCGTGGCCAACGGCGGCCTCGTGCTCAAGCCGACGATCCTGGCTGCAGAGCCGAACGCGCCGCTGCCCGAGGGCACGCGGGTGATGTCGCAGGCAACGTCGGACACGATGCGCAAGCTGATGCACCTCGTGGTGACCGACGGCTATGGCAAGCCGGCCAACGTTCCCGGCTACTTCGTCGGCGGCAAGACCGGCACCGCGGAGAAGAACAGCGGCCACGGCTACAAGAAGCACAGCAACGTCAGCGCGTTCATGAGCGTGTTCCCGATGAACGCCCCGCGCTACGCCGTGTATTTCATGCTCGACGAGCCGCACGGGAACAAGAGCACCGGCGGCTACTCCACGGCGGGCGCGGTCTCGGCGCCAGGGGCCGGGCGGGTGATCGCGCGCATCGCGCCGATGCTCGGGTTGTTCCCGCAGATGCAGAACTACGACGCCATCGCGGCCTCGCTCTACATCCCGCTGCAGCCGGGCCACCCCGGCGAGCACCAGAATAACGAGCCGGGTGTGCGGCCCAAGCCGCTGCCGCTCGACGTGCCGGACGCGACGCCGGCACCCGCCGCCTCGCCGGAGGTCGTGGCGCGCGCGCCGGGCGGGCAGCAGGTGCGGCCGGTGCTGTCCGCGCCGGGTGCGGGGCGTTCCGACCCGCAGCGTCCGCGGCCGCTGCCCGTGGTGCAGCCGGCGCGCGACCCGGCCGTGACGCGGCGCGAGGCGCAGGCCGGCGAGGGCCGGGCGCGCGGCGAGACCCTCGTTGCGGCTCGCTGAGATGCTGGACGTGACCGGCATCGCCGGCTCCGACGCCCTGCGCCGGGTCGCGGCCGACCTCGCGATCGAGGCGGTCACGGCGGACAGCCGTGCCGTGCGGCCGGGCACGCTGTTCGCCGCCTTTCCCGGGGCGCGGGGCGACGGACGCGACTTCATCGCCGACGCGGTGGCGCGCGGCGCGGTGGCGGTGCTGGCGCCGGTCGGCACGGTCTGGCCGCGCGACGTGCCTGTCCGGCCGCTGATCGAGGACGCCGAGCCGCGCCGGGCACTCGCGCGCCTGGCCGCCGCCGGCGCGGGCGCGCAGCCGGCCACCGTGGTCGCCGTGACCGGGACGAACGGCAAGACCAGCACGGTCGAGTTCGTGCGCCAGATCTGGGCGATGGGCGGGCTGGCGGCGGCGAGCCTGGGCACGCTCGGGGTGGTGGCGCCGGGGCGCGCCGCGGGCGGCGGGCTGACCACGCCCGACCCGGTGGCGCTGGCGGCGACGCTCGCGGACCTGGCTCGCGAAGGGGTCGACCATGCGGCGATGGAGGCGTCGAGCCACGGGCTGGACCAGTTCCGCCTCGACGGGGTGCGGCTGGCGGCGGCCGGGTTCTCCAACCTGACGCGCGACCACATGGACTACCACGGCTCGTTCGCGGCCTACCGCGCGGCGAAGCTGCGGCTGTTCGCCGAGCTGCTGCCCGAGGGCGCGCCGTGCGTGGCCAACGCCGACATGGACGGGGAGAGCCTCGCGGCGCTGCGCGGGATCGCACGGAGGCGGCGGCTCGCGCTGCGCGAGTTCGGCGAGGCCGGGGGCTGGGTGCGCGTGGTGCGCGCCACGCCGCGGCCGGACGGGCTGCTGCTCGACCTGGTGGCCGACGGCGGGGCGCGCAGCGTGATGCTGCCGCTGGTCGGGCGCTTCCAGGCGGAGAACGCGCTGCTCGCCGCCGGGCTGTGCGAGGCGACGGGGACGAAGGACGCGCTCGGCCGGATCGGCGGGCTTGCGGGCGTGCGCGGGCGGCTGGAGCTGGTGGCGCGCGTGGCGGGTGCGGCGGCGTACGTCGACTACGCGCACACGCCGGACGCGCTGGCGCGGCTGCTGGCGGCGCTGCGGCCGCACACCGAGGGGCGGCTGGTGTGCGTGTTCGGCGCGGGCGGCGACCGCGATCCGGGCAAGCGCGGGCCGATGGGGGCCGCGGTGGCCGCCGGCGCGGACCGGGCGATCGTGACGGACGACAACCCGCGCACCGAGGACGCGGGCGCGATCCGGGCCGCGGTGCTGGCCGGCTGCCCGGGGGGCGTGGAGATCGGCGACCGTGAGGCGGCCATCATGGCGGGCCTGGACGGGCTGCGGGACGGCGACGTCCTCGTGGTCGCCGGCAAGGGACACGAGAGCGGCCAGACCGTGGGCACGCGGACGATCCCCTTCGACGACGCGGCGGTGCTGCGCCGCCTCGTGTCCGGCGGGGTGGCGGCATGAGCCTGTGGACCGCGGACGCGCTGTGCGCCGCGACCGGCGGCGTGATGACGGCGCCGTTCCATGCGGACGGCGTGTCGATCGACACGCGTACGCTGCGGCCGGGCGACCTGTTCGTGGCCCTGATCGGCGCGAACGGCGACGGGCACGCCCATGTGGCGGCGGCGCTCGCGGCGGGCGCCGCAGGGTGCATGGTTGCAAGCGCCGAAGGCGCGCCGGACGGGGCGAGGCTGCTGGTGGTGGGCGACACGCTCGATGCGCTGCAGGCGCTGGGCGCTGCGGGGCGCGAGCGCTGCACCGGCTCGGTGGTCGCGGTGACGGGCAGCGTGGGCAAGACCACGACCAAGGAGATGCTGCGCGCGGTGCTCGGCGCCTCGGGCAGCGTGCACGCCGCGCACGCCTCCTACAACAACCACTGGGGGGTGCCGCTGACGCTGGCGCGCCTGCCCGAGGACTCGGAGTACTGCGTCGTCGAGATCGGCATGAACCACCCCGGGGAGATCGCGCCGCTGTCGCGTCTCGCCGGTCCGGATGTCGCGGTGATCACCCGGATCGCCGCCGCCCACGTCGGCCATCTCGGGAGCCTGGACGCGATCGCGGACGAGAAGCTCTCGGTGCTCGAGGGCGTGCTGGCGGGGGGCACCGCCGTGCTGCCGGCCGACGGCGCGCAGGCGTCGCGGCTGCGCGAGGCGGCCCGTCGCTTCGAGCCGGGCGTGCACGTTGTCACCTTCGGCGAGGCCGGCGGCGATGCGGCGCTGCTGTCGTGCGAGGGCGACGCGGACGGCAGCGCGGTGTCGGCGCGCATCGGCGGGGCGGTGCTCGGGTTCCGGGTGGGTGCGCCCGGGCGGCACATGGCGGAGAACGCGCTGGCCGCGCTGCTCGCCGCGCGGGCGGTGGGCGCCGATGTCGAGGCCAGCGCCGCGGCGCTGGCGGGCTTCGGCGCAGGTGCCGGGCGTGGCGCGCGCCGGCCGATCCTGGGCGGGGCCGCGAGCCTGCTCGACGAGAGCTACAACGCGTCGGGCGCGTCGGTGCGCGCGGCGCTGGAGGTGCTGGCGCTGCAGCCGGCCGCGCGTCGCGTCGCCGTGCTCGGCGACATGCTGGAGCTGGGCGACCACGCCCGCGCCGAGCACGAGGGACTGGCCGGCGCGGTCGAGGCGGCGGCCGATCTGGTGCACTGCTGCGGGGCGATGATGCGCCACCTGTTCGACGCGCTGCCCGCGGCACGGCAGGGCGCGTGGGCGCCCGACGCGGCGGCGCTGTGCGACGTCGTGGCGCAGTCGATACGGCCGGGAGACGCGGTTCTGGTCAAGGGCAGCCTCGGCAGCCGCATGCGCCTGGTGGTGGCCGCGCTCGACGCGCTGGGCGCCCCGGTCGGCGAGGATGCCGCCTGATGCTGTTCAACCTGTTCCATGCCCACGCGGACCAGTTCGCGCTGTTCAACCTGCTGCGCTACCTCACGGTGCGCTCGGGCACGGCGTGCCTGACCGCGCTGGTGCTGAGCTTCCTGCTCGGCGGGCCGGTGATCCGCTGGCTGAAGTCGGTGCAGCGCGGCGGGCAGCCGATCCGCCTCGACGGGCCGGAGCGCCACTTGCTGGAGAAGCAGGGCACGCCGACGATGGGGGGCGTGCTGATCCTGCTGGCCTCGGTGGGCTCGACGCTGCTGTGGGCGGACCTGCGCAACGCCTACGTCTGGGCGGTGCTGTTCTGCACGCTGGGCTACGGCGCGATCGGCTTCGCGGACGACTACATGAAGCTGTCCAAGCGCAACACGAAGGGCGTCTCGGCGCGCGGCAAGCTGGTGGCGCAGGTGGCGATCGGCCTCGTGTCGGCGATCTGGATCGCGACCGCCACGCACGGGCCCCTGGCCACCTCGCTGACCGTCCCGGTGTTCAAGGAGGTGCTGATCCCGTTCGGCTTCGCCTTCCCGCTGGTGGGCATGGTGGTGATGCTGGGTGCCTCCAACGCGGTGAACCTGACGGACGGGCTCGACGGGCTGGCGATCGTGCCGACCATCATCGCCGCCGCGGTGTTCGCGCTGATCGCCTACCTCGTGGGCAACCGGGTGTTCGCCGACTACCTGCAGCTCAACCCGATCCCCGGGGCGGGCGAGCTGGGCGTGTTCTGCTCGGCGCTGGTGGGGGCGGGCATCGGCTTCCTGTGGTTCAACGCGCCGCCGGCGGCTGTGTTCATGGGCGACACCGGCAGCCTCGCGCTGGGCGGCGCGCTGGGCGCTGTGGCGGTGGCGACCAAGCACGAGATCGTGCTGGCCATCGTCGGCGGGCTGTTCGTGGTCGAGACCGTGTCCGTCATCATCCAGGTGTTCTGGTACAAGCGCACCGGGCGGCGCGTCTTCCTCATGGCGCCGCTGCACCACCATTTCGAAAAGAAGGGCTGGGCCGAGGCGACCATCGTGATCCGGTTCTGGATCATCTCCATGATCCTGGCCCTCGTCGGCCTGGCGACGCTGAAGATCCGATGAGCGCCCCCCTGCCCTTCCCCCCCGCGCTGTTTGCCGGGCGCCGCTTCGCCGTGCTCGGGCTCGGGCGCAACGGGCTTCCGGCGGCGCGTGCGCTGCGGGCCATGGGGGCTGCGGTCGGCGTCTGGGACGACGGCGAGGCGGCGCGCGACGCGGCCGCGGCCGAGGGCATGGACGTGCGCCGGCCGGATTTCGCGGGCCAGGCCGTCGATGCGCTGGTCGCCTCGCCGGGCATCCCGCACGCCCTGCCCGCGCCGCATCCGGTCGCGACCGAGGCGATCGCGGCGGGCGTGCCGGTGCTCTCGGACGCGGAGCTGCTGTTCCGGGCGGTGCGCGGGGCGGGCTCTCTCGCGCGTTTCGTCGGCATCACCGGCACCAACGGCAAGTCCACGACCACGGCGCTGCTGGCGCACATCCTGGCGGCGCTCGGCGTGCCGGTGGCGGCGGGGGGGAACCTCGGGCCGGCTGCGCTGGCCTTGCCGCTGCTGCCGGATGGGGGCGTCTACGTGCTGGAGATGTCGTCCTACATGCTGGAGCGCCTGGATACGCTGCGCTTCGACGCGGCGGCGCTGCTCAACCTGAGCCCGGACCACCTCGACCGGCACGGCGACATGGCGGGCTACGTCGCGGCCAAGCGGCACGTGTTCGATCGTCAGGATGGTACCGCTTTGGCGGTGGTCGGGGTGGACGATCCGGACTCGGCGGCGCTGGCGGCGGCGATGCCGGGCTGCGTACGAATCTCCGGGCAGGCGAATGCGGCGGACGTGTTCGCGCGCGACGGGCGGCTCGTCGATGCCGGGGGAGCGCGCGGGCTGCGGCTGGCCGAGGCACCGGCGCTGCCCGGCGCGCACAATGCGCAGAACGTCGCGGCGGCAGTGGCCATGGCCACGTGGCTGGCCGCCGACCTTGGGCTGCCCGACAGCGCGGCGGCAATCGACGCGGCGGTGCGGAGCTTCGCCGGGCTGCCGCACCGCCAGCAGCTGATTGCGGAACGCGGCGGCATCGCCTTCGTCGACGACAGCAAGGCCACCAATGCCGACGCGGCGGCGCGCGCGCTGGGGTGCTACCCGCGGCTCGTGTGGATCGCGGGCGGGGTCGCCAAGGCTGGCGGCATCGAGGCGCTGGCGCCGTGGTTCCCCGCGGTGGCGCACGCGCTGCTGATCGGGCGGGACGCGCCCGAGCTGGCGGCGACGCTCGCCGGGGCGGGCGTGTCGCACGAGGTGGCCGGCACGCTGGAGGTCGCGGTGCCCCGTGCCGCGCGCGCCGCTGCCGCGCTGGGTGCGGAGGTCGTGCTGCTGTCGCCGGCCTGCGCCAGCTTCGACCAGTTTTCCGGGTTCGAGGCGCGCGGCCTGCGCTTTGCCGAGTTGGCGCGCGCGCTGCCGGACTGCGGTGGCGGGCGTGCCGGCTCTGCGCACGAGGATGCCGCCTGATGCCCGCTCTGTCGCGCAACGACAACTCCGTGCTCGGCCGCTGGTGGTGGACCGTGGACCGCTGGACGCTGTTCGCGGTCACGGCGCTGATCGGCTTCGGCTACATCCTGATGCTGGCGGCAAGCCCCGCGGTGGCCGAGCGCATCGGCCAGTCGCGCGACCTGTTCATCCTCAAGCAGGTGGTCTTCCTCGCCGTGGCCGGGGGGATCGTGGTGGCGACCTCGCTGCTGTCGGCGCGCGGCGTGCGCCGGCTGGCGCTGGCAGGGTGCGCGGCGGCGCTGCTGCTGACGTTCCTGACGCTGGTGCACGGCGTCGAGATCAAGGGCGCGCGCCGCTGGATCGCGCTGCCCGGCATGTCGCTGCAGCCGAGCGAGTTCCTCAAGCCCTGCTTCGCGGTGGTCACGGCCTGGTTGCTGTCGGAGTCGCGCCGCACCCGCAGCTTCCCGGGCACCCTGATCGCCTGCGTGCTGTTCGGCGTAATCCTGATGCTGCTCAAGTCTCAGCCCGACATCGGCATGCTCACCGTCATCACGGCGGTGTTCTTTGCCCAGCTCGTGGTCGGCGGGCTGAACCTTTTCATGGTCGGCGTGGCCTCGGCCGGCATGGTCGGCGCTGGCGTGGGCGCCTATGCGCTGTTCCCGCACGTGCGCTCCCGCGTCACGCGATTCCTGCACCCCGACCGCGGCGACCACTACCAGGTGGACACGGCGCTGCAGGCGTTCGGCAACGGCGGGCTGCTCGGGCGCGGCCCCGGCGAAGGGCGCGTGAAGGACCTGCTGCCCGACGCGCACGCCGACTTCGTGTTCGCGGTCGCCGGCGAGGAGTTCGGGCTGGTGATCTGCCTGGTGATCCTGGGGATCTTCGCCTTCATCGTGGTGCGCGGGCTGCTGCGCCTGCTGGCCGAGACCGACGAGTTCGTGGTGCTCGCGGCGTCGGGGATCATCACGGGTTTCGGGCTGCAGGCGTTCGTCAACATGGCGTCCTCGCTGCACCTGATCCCGACCAAGGGCATGACGCTGCCGTTCATCTCGTACGGTGGCTCGTCGGCGATGTCGGTGGCACTGGCGATGGGGATGCTGCTCGCGCTCACGCGCCGCCGCGCCCGGGGAGAGCTCGCATGAGGGGACCGGCACTGCGTCCGATCGTGATCGCCGCCGGGGGCACCGGCGGACACTTCTTCCCGGCCGAGGCGCTGGCGTCCGAGCTGCTCGCGCGCGGCCACCGCATCGTGCTGATGACCGACGCGCGGTCCGGCGGGCTGCGTTCGGAGGTGTTCGCGAACGCGGAGACCTTCGTGCTCGCCGGTGCGGGCATCGCGGGGCGCGGGGCGCTGCGGGGGGCGCGGGCCATGGCCGCCCTGGCGCGCGGCGCGGTGCAGGCGCGCGGGCTGCTCGGCCGCCTCGATGCCGCGGCGGTGGTGGGTTTCGGCGGCTATCCGTGTGTGGCGCCGATGCTGGCGGCACGCGTGCTCCGGCGCCGCCCGGCGCTGGTGCTGCACGAGCAGAACGCGGTGCTCGGCCGTGCCAACCGCTGGCTTGCGCCGCGCGCGGACGTGCTGGCGCTGGGGTTCGAGGGGACGACCCGTGTTCCCGCGGGCGTCGCGACGGTCGTGACGGGCAACCCGGTGCGCCCGGCGATCCGCGCGCTCGCCGGGCTGGAGCGCGTGGCGCCGCAGTATCGGCTGCGGGTGCTGGTGCTGGGCGGGTCGCTGGGCGCGCGGGTGTTCAGCGACGTGGTGCCGGCCGCGGTGGCGCTGCTCGCCCCGGGGGAGCGTGCGCGGCTGCGCGTGGTGCAGCAGTGCCGCGCGGAGGACCTTGACCGTGTGGGTCGTGCCTACGAGGCGGCTGGCGTCGGTCACGAGTTGTCGGTGTTCTTCCCCGACGTCGCAGCGCGGCTGGCCGGCTGCGACGCGGTGATCGCGCGGGCGGGAGCCTCCACCGTCTCCGAGCTGGCGGTGGCGGGCTGCCCCGCGCTGCTGGTGCCGCTGCCGTCGGCGATCGACGACCACCAGGCCCGCAACGCCGAGGCGGTGGGCGCGCCCGTGCTGGCGCAGGCCGCGTTCACGCCGGAGCGCGTGGCGGACCATCTGCGCGCGATGCTGGCGGACCCGGCAGGCCTCGTGGCGTCCGGCCGGCGGATGGCCGCGCACGCGCGTGCGGATGCGGCGGCGCGGCTCGCCGACCTGGTGGAGGCGCACATCGCGGCGAAGGCACCGGCTTCGGCCGACGGCGGGGAGCCCGGGGCATGAGGGCGCTTCCGCTCGGCATCGGCACGATCCACTTCGTGGGCATCGGCGGCATTGGCATGTCCGGCATCGCCGAGGTACTGCACACGCTCGGCTACGCGGTGCAGGGCTCGGACATGAGCGAGAACGCCAATGTCGCCCGCCTGCGCGAGGCCGGCATCCCCGTCGCGATCGGCCACGACGCCGCCAACATCGGCAACGCGCAGGTCGTGGTCACCTCGACCGCGATCCCGCAGTCCAACCCCGAGGTCGCCGCCGCACGCGCGAGGCTGGTTCCGGTGGTGCGGCGCGCGGAGATGCTGGGCGAGCTGATGCGGCTGAAGTGGTCGGTCGCGATCGGCGGCACCCACGGCAAAACCACGACCACCAGCCTGATCGCCACCGTTCTGGAGGCGGCGCACCTCGATCCCACCGTGATCAACGGCGGCATCATCAACGCGCTCGGCTCCAACACCCGGCTCGGCGAGGGCGAGTGGATGGTGGTCGAGGCCGACGAGAGCGACGGCTCCTTCCTGCGCCTGCCGGCCGTGATCGCGGTGGTCACCAACATGGATCCCGAGCACCTCGACCACTGGGGCACGGGCGAGGCGATGATCGCCGCCTACGACCAGTTCGTGTCCAACATCCCGTTCTACGGTTTTGCCGTGCTGTGCCTCGACCACCCGACGGTGCAGCAGATGATCCCGCGCCTGGACCGCCGGATCGTGACGTACGGCTTCTCCCCGCAGGCCGACGTGCGCGCCGAGCGCATGGTGGCCGACCGCATGGGCGCGACCTTCGAGGTGCAGCTCACCGACCGGCACAGGAACACCCAGCGGCGCATGGGGCCGTTCCGCCTGCCGATGCTGGGGCAGCACAACGTGCAGAACGCGCTGGCCGCGATCGCGGTCGGCATGGAGATGGAGATCGACGACGCGACCATCCGCTCGGCGCTGGCGGGGTTCAGGGGCGTCAAGCGGCGCTTCACCAAGACCGGCGAGAGCGGCGGCATCACGGTGATCGACGACTACGGCCACCATCCCGTCGAGATCGCCGCCGTGCTGAAGGCGGCGCGCCAGGCCGGGGCGCGCGACGTGGTCGCGGTGGTGCAGCCGCACCGCTACAGCCGCGTGGCCTCGCTGTTCGACGCGTTCTGCTCGTGCATGAACGACGCGGGCACGGTGATCGTGGCCGACATCTATGCGGCCGGCGAGGCGCCGATCCCGGGCATCGACCGCGACGCCATGGTCGACGGGCTGCGCGCGCGCGGCCACCGCAGCGTGGTGCCGCTGCCGGACCCGAAGCACCTGGCCGAGATGGTGCACGCCATCGCGCGCTCCGGCGACTTCGTCATCTGCCTGGGCGCGGGCAACATCACGGCGTGGGCGCAGGCCCTGCCCGAGGAGCTGGCTGCCCTGCAGGGCCAGCGAAGGCCGGCACGATGATCCCCGCAGCAGTGCAAAACGCGCTGCCCCCCCTTCGCGGCCGGCTGCAGCACGCGGCGCCGCTCGCGCCCGCCACCTGGTTCCGCGTCGGCGGCGCGGCGGAGGTTCTCGTGCGGCCGGCGGATGCCGAGGATCTGTGCGGGTTCCTGGGGGCGCTGGCGCCGGAGATGCCGGTGACGGTGCTGGGTGCCGCGTCGAACCTGATCGTGCGCGACGGCGGCCTGCCCGGCGTGGTGCTGCGCCTGGCGCGCGGCTTCGCGGAGGTCGTGGTGGAGGCGGACGGGGTGGTCGCGGGTGCGGCGTGCCTGGACGCCACGGTGGCCGAGCACGCGGCGGCGGCGGGACTGGCCGGGCTGGAGTTCCTTTGCGGCATCCCCGGCACGCTGGGCGGGGCCGTGGCGATGAACGCGGGCGCGTATGGCGGCGACATGGCGGCGTGCCTGGACTGGGCGGAGATCGTCACGCGCGACGGTGCGCTGGTGCGCGTGCCGGCGCAGCGTCTGGCGCTGACATATCGCCACTCCGCCCTGCCGCCGGAGGCCGTCGTGGTGCGCGCGAGGCTGCGTGCGACGCCGGGCGACCCGGCGGGCATCGCGGCACGGATGGCGGCGATCCGGGCGTCGCGCGAGGCCAGCCAGCCGGTGCGGGCGCGGACCGGGGGCTCGACGTTCCGCAATCCCGAGGACGGCATGAAGGCCTGGGAGCTGGTCGACGCGGCCGGCTGCCGCGGGCTGCGTCGCGGCGGCGCCCAGGTCAGCGAGCAGCACTGCAACTTCCTGCTCAACACCGGCGGGGCGACGGCGGCCGACCTGGAGGGGCTCGGCGAGGAGGTGCGCAGGCGCGTCCATGCCGTGTCCGGCGTGTCGCTGCTGTGGGAGATCCGGCGCATCGGCGTGCCCGGCGGCCGCACGGAGGTGGTGGCGTGACCCGCGTCGCGGTGCTGCTCGGCGGCATCTCGGCCGAGCGCGAGGTCAGCCTGTCGTCCGGGACGCAGGTTGTCGCGGCGCTGCGCGAGGCCGGCTTCGACGTGCTGCCGATCGAGGTCGGTCGGGACCTGGCCGCCGTGCTCGCGGCGCTGAGCCCGAAGCCTGACGTCGTGTTCAACGCCCTGCACGGGCGCTTCGGCGAGGACGGGGTGATCCAGGGCGTGCTCGACTGGCTGGGCATCCCCTACACCCACTCGCCCGGGCGGGCGTCCGCGCTGGCCATGGACAAGGCGGCGTCGCGGCTGGCGTTCCAGGCGGCGGGCCTGCCGGTGGCGCGTGGGCGCGTGGTGTCGCCGCGCGAACTCGCCGAGGCGGACCCGATGCCGCTGCCCTACGTGGTCAAGCCGGTGGCGGAGGGCTCGTCGGTCGGCGTGCACATCCTGCGCGAGGGCGACAACCGCCGCGAGGAACTGGCGCGCGGGTGGAGCTTCGGTGACGAGATCCTCGTGGAGGAGTATGTGCCCGGCCGCGAGCTGACGGTGGGGGTGCTCGACGACCGGGCGCTCACGGTGACCGACATCACGGCGCGCGGCGGCTTCTACGACTACGAGTCCAAGTACGGCGCCAATGGGTCGCGCCACGTGCTGCCGGCGGCGGTGCATCCCGACACGGCGGCAGCGGCCATGCGCATGGCGGTCGAGGCGCACCGCGCGCTGGGCTGCCGCGGGGCGAGCCGGGCGGACTTCCGCTACGACGACACGCAGGGCGAGCCGGGGCGGCTGGTGCTGCTCGAGGTGAACACGCAGCCGGGGATGACGCCGGTCTCGCTGCTGCCGGAGCAGGCGGCGTGGTGCGGCATGGGGTTTCCCGCGCTGTGCGCCTGGATGGTGGAGCACGCCTCGTGCCGCGCGTGACCCCGCCCCGCGCCCCGGAGCGCGACGCCGGCAGCACGCGCGTCGCGCGTGGCGGCGGCCGGCCGTCGGCGCTGAAGCTGCTGCTGCGCCGCCAGCGCCGGCTGGTGCGCCCGTTGCTGTGGGGCGGTGCGGGTTTCGGCGTCGTGCTGGCCGGGATCGTGCTGCTGCATTCCGCACATCCCGGCGGCTCGATCGCGACGCTGCGCGAGCGTCTCGGGCGGGCGGCGAACCTGCACGTCACCGACGTCGTGATCGCCGGGCGCACCAACACGCCCGAGCCGCTGCTGCGCGCCGCGCTCGGCGTGTCGAAGGGCGACCCGATCCTCGGCTTCTCGGTCGAGGCAGCGCGGGCGCGGATCGAGACGCTGTCCTGGGTCGAGCACGTCGCGGTGGAGCGCCGCCTGCCGGGCACGATCTTCGTGCAGGTGATCGAGCGGCGCCCGTTCGCGATCTGGCAGAACCAGGGGCATTTCGTGCTGATCGACCGCGACGGCCAGGTGGTCGCCAACCAGGAGGTGTCGCCGCGCGACTGGGGCAGCTTCGCGGCCCTGCCGTTGATCGTGGGCGCGGGCGCGCCGGCGCATGCGGCGCTTCTGCTCGACGGGCTGGTGGCGCTGCCCGAGGTGCGCAGCCACGTGAGCGCCGCGGTGCGGGTGGGCGAGCGGCGCTGGAACCTGCAGATGCGCAACGGCACCACGGTGATGCTGCCCGAGGGCGCCGTGCCGCAGGCGCTGGCCAAGCTCGCGGAGCTGCAGACGGCGGACGGGCTGCTCGACCGGCCGCTCGCCAGCGTCGACCTGCGCCTGCCCGACCGCATGGCGATCCGCCCGCTTGCCGCCACGGCGGCCGCGCCCGGCGTGCCGGCTGCAGGCACCGCCAGCGCGCCGGCCGCACCACGGAACCCGGCATGAACCAGGTGTCGCGCAAGTCCCTGCAGCCCGGCGCGCCCGGGCCCGGCGCCGGCCTGCCTGGCGACGCCGACCCGCCGCTGCGCCGCGCACAGCGTGCGGGCTCGTTCGGCGTGCTCGACATCGGCAGCACCAAGATCACCTGCCTGATCGGGCGCTGCGAGGCGGACGGATCGCTGCGCGTGCTCGGCTCGGGCTGGCAGCGCTCGCGCGGGGTGCGTGCGGGCGGCATCGTCGACCTTGAGGAGGCCGAGCGCGCGATCCGTGCGGCCGTCGGGCAGGCCGAGGAGATGGCCGACACGCGGCTGCGCGCGGTGGTGGTCAACCTGTCGTGCGGGGCGCCGGAAAGCCGGCTGTTCAACGTGGTCTGGCCGGTGGGCGGGCGCGTGGTGGCGGACTCCGACGTGCGCCGCGTGGTCGCCGAGAGCCGGGCGCGCGCGCAGGTCGAGGGCCGCGAGATCATCCACGCCATGCCGGTGGCGTTCTCGGTGGACGACGTCTCCGGCGTGGCCGATCCCCGTGGCCACCACTGCGACCAGCTCAGCGCCCGGCTGCACGTGATCGACGCGGCGGCCACCAGCCTGCGCAACCTCGCGGCCGCCATGGCACGCTGCGACCTCGACATCGCCGAGCTGGTGTCGGCGCCGTTCGCGGCCGGGCTGTCGTGCCTGGTGGCCGACGAGCGCGAGCTGGGGGCCACGGTGATCGACATGGGCGGCGGCGTCACCGCGATGGCGGTGTTCGCCGAGGGCCAGCTCCTCCACACCGCCCAGCTTCCGGTCGGCGGCCTGCACGTCTCGCGCGATCTCGCGGGCGTCCTTTCCACCCCTCTCGCCAGCGCGGAGCGGCTGAAATGCATGTACGGCAACGCGGAGCCGAGCCCGGACGACGAGCGCGAGATGCTCACCGTGCCGCAGATCGGCGAGGACGATCACCACTTCGCCCGCGTGCCGCGCGCCATGGTGGTGGGCATCATCAAGCCGCGCCTGGAGGAGACGTTCGAGCTGGTGCGCGACCGGCTCGAGGCCGCGGGTCTGGGCCGTGCCGCGGGCAGCCGCGTGGTGCTGACCGGCGGCGCCAGCCAGATGGTGGGCGCGCGCGAGATGGCGCACCGCATCCTCGGGCGCCAGGTGCGGCTTGGCCGGCCGGGCCCGCTGCGCGGCCTGCCGGACGCGGCGTCGGGGCCGGGCTTCGCCACCGCGGCGGGGCTGCTCGCCTGGGCGTCCGGCTCGGGGCGCCCGCTCGGCGACCTCGACCTCGACGCGGAGCGGCCGGCGGGGCTGATGCGCCGCATCGTCAACTTCCTGCGCGAGAAGGTGTGACCGCGCGCGCCGCGCCGGACTGAGGCCGCGCGGGCCTCGGCCGGCAACCCGGGGCAGGTTCCCGGGCAGGCTCCTCCCCTTCGCGGTTCGGCGCGATGCCGGCCCGCCACCAAGACGCCGTCCACTGCGCCACCCTGGCATGCCACCCTGGAGAGATCCCGAATGACGCTGAACCTCACGATTCCGCAGACCCTGCACACCGACTTCACCCCGCGCATCACCGTGATCG
>JBPBQX010000118.1:0-15227 GCA_050955025.1 Janthinobacterium lividum | reverse complement strand
CGCGTTCCAAGGGCGCAGCCTTTGGCGGAGTTTGAGGCAGCGCCTCAACCTTGCTTCCTTCCCGCCGCCCGCCGCCCCTGTATGCTCGGCGCCGTGAAGCCCGCCCTCCCCCCGATCTTCCTGGCGCTCGCCGTGTCCGCCCTCGGCTGCGCCCGCGCCCAGGTCACGCCCGTCACGTCCGCGCCCGACGCGCAGCCGGACCGGTGGGCGAAGGCGGCTGCGGACTCGGCGGACCCGCTGGCGCCGCGGCTGGCGACGTACCTGCGGCTGGTCGGGGACCGGGCGGGCACGACGGACCCGGCGGTGGCGGCGCGGTTCCTGGCGGAGAACCCGACCTGGCCGAACCGCGCGGTGATCGCGCGGCGGCTGTCGGACGGGATCGCGGCGTCGGGGGCGGACGAGGCGGTGCTGCCGCTGTGCGCGCAGGGGCTGGCGGGGACGGCGGCGGCGCTGCTGCGGTGCGCGGAGGTGCAGGCGCGGGCGGGGCAGACGGACGCCGCCGCAGCTTCGGCGCGGGCGGCATGGGAGACGGGGCTGGACGACCCGGCAGCGGAGGCGGCGTTCCTCCCGGCGTGGTCGGGGGTGCTGACGCCGGGGTCGCAGGAGGCGCGGTTCGAGCGCCTGGTGGGCGTGGACACGCCGGCGGCGGGGCGGCAGGCCGCGCGGCTGGACGCGGCGGCGCGGCGGGTGGCGGAGGCGCGGCTGGCGCTGCGGCGCGACGACCCGGGGGCGATGGCGCTGGTGGCGGCGCTGCCGGAAGGAGGGCGGCGCGACTCGGGGCTGGTGCTCGACGAGGCGCGGTTCCTGCGGCGCGGGGACGCGTCGGGTGCTGCGGCGCTGGCGGCGTGGCGGGCGCAGGGCGTGGCGGCGGAGGAGGCGAGCGCGCCGGAACGTCGGGCCGGGTTCCGCACGGAGCGCGAGCTGCTGGCGCGTCGGCTGCTGCGGGCGGGCGACGCGGCCGGGGCGCTCGCGCTGATGCAGGACGAGATCGCGGTGGTGGCGCGCGACGGCGAGGCGGAGGCATCGGACGCGGAGTTCCTGGCGGGGTGGATCGCGCTGCGCCGGCTCGGCGACCCGGCGGGGGCGGCGGGACATTTCGCGGCGCTGGCGACAGGGTCGCGGGCGGCGATCTCGCAGGGACGGGCGCACTACTGGCTCGCGCGGACGGCGGCGGTGCGGGGCGACGCGGCGGGTGCGCAGGCGGAGTACGCGGCCGCGGCGGCCTGGCCGCTGACGTTCTACGGGCAGCTTGGCGCGATCGCGGCGGACCGGGGCGCGGGCAACGCGACGGCGACCGGTCCGTCCGCACACCCCGGGGACGAGGCGCCGACGGTCGATGCAGCGGCGGGAGACGCCACCGCGGAAGCGCGCGGCGAGACGGGTCTGCGGGCGCGTCTGGCGGCGCTGCGCGATCCGGGCTGGACGCCGGACGAGGCGCTGGCGTTCTCGGGCAGCGAGCTGGCGCGCGCGGGCGAGCTGCTGGTGGCGTGGGGCGAGGCGCGGCGGGCGCGCGCGTTCCTTCTGCGGCTCGGCGAGCTGGCGCCGGACGCGCGAACGCGCTCGCTGGCGGCGGCGCTGGCCCTGCGGCTCGGGGAGCCGGACGCGGCGGTGGCGGCGGCGCGGCTCGCCGGGCGGGCGGGCGGGATGCTGCCGCACGACGGGTGGCCGGTGGACGTGCCGGGCGACGTGGGCGAGGACGGCGCGTCGGGCGTGGAGCGCGGCGTGGTGCTGGGCTTCGCGCGGCAGGAAAGCAGCTTCGACCCCGATGCCGTGAGCCCAAGCGGGGCGCGCGGGCTGATGCAGCTGATGCCGGCCACGGCGCAGGAGGTCGCGCACCGGCTCGGCGTGGCCGCGAGCACGGCGGCCCTGACGGCGGACCCGGCGCTGAACGTGCGGCTGGGGTCGGCGTATCTGGCGGGGCTGCTGGGGCGGACGGGCGGCGTGCTGCCGTATGCGGCGGCGGCGTACAACGCGGGGCCGACGCGGCTGCGGGAGTGGCTGGTGGCGGGCGACCCGGCGGCGGGCGGGGGGGACATGGTCGACTGGATCGAGATGATCCCGGCGGGCGAGACACGCAACTACGTGCAGCGGGTGATCGAGAACGTCGTGGACTACCGGGCAAGGCTGGGCGTCGTGGCGCCGCACCCGCTGGCGCGGTGGCTCGGGTGAGGCGGGAAGGAAGCAAGGCCAGAGGCTCTGCCTCTGGACTCCGCCAAAGGCTCGCCTTTGGAATCCCCTTCTTAAGTCAAGGGATCAAAGGGTCCTCGGACCCTTTGCGGGTTTGGGCAGAGCCCATGCTTACCTGCTTCCCATGGTGAAGCGCCGCGCGGCCTGGCTGGTGGCGACGGTGTTCGGCGTGGGCACGCTGCGCCCGGCGCCCGGAACGTGGGGCGCGCTGGTGGCGGCGCTGGCGGGCGCGGGGCTGGTGGCGCACCCGGGGTGGCTGGCGGCGGGCGTCGTTGCGGCGTCGCTGGCGGGGGTGTGGGCGATCCCGCGGGTGGGTGGCGAGCACGACCCGGGGTGGGTGGTGATCGACGAGGTGGCCGGGCAGTGGCTGGCGATGCTCGGGCTGGCGGGGGGCGGGCTTTCGGGATGGCGGCTCGCGGTGTGGGTGGCGGCGGTGTTCGTGGCGTTCCGGGTGCTCGACGTGGCCAAGCCGGGGCCGGTCGGGTGGGCGGACCGGCACGACGGGCCGGGGTGGGTGGTGGCGGACGACCTGGTGGCCGGCGGGATGACGGCGGGGATGGTGCTGGCCGGACGGCTGGCCGCGGTGTGGCTGTCCGGGGCATAGGGTGGCGAAGGCGGTTCGGGCGGGTGCCGGCGCACCGTTTCTTTCCGGAGGGCAAGGCTTGAGCTTTCGCGTCCAGGAACGCCGTCCCCGGCGGGTCCCCGCTTCCAGGCCATCGGGCAGGGCCCTGGCCTTGCCGTGCTGACCCTGCGGACCCGCGAGGAGCGCGCCGAGGCCGGCCGGGCGCTGCGGCGTTCCGCGCCGAGGAGCGCGCACGCGACCTGGGCCGCGCCGGCATCGCGGCCCGACCCGGTGGCGCTGGTGCTGGCGCAGGAGGCCGGGCGGATCGCGGAGCTGCTGCCGCGGCGGCACACGCTGATGGCCGCCTCGCCGCTGGCGTTCCTGCGCGGGGCGGCCTCGGTGATGGCGTCCGACCTCGCGGCGACGCCGTCGGCCGGGCCGAGGGTGCAGGCGTGCGGCGACTGCCACCTGATGAACTTCGGGGCCTTCAGCTCCCCGGAGGGCGAGGCGCTGTTCGACATCAACGACTTCGACGAGACGCTGCCGGCGCCGTTCGAGTGGGACGTCAAGCGGCTGGCGGCGAGCCTGGTGCTGGCGGGGCGCGAGGCGGGACTCGGCGCGACGGGATCCGGGGCGATCGCACGGGCTGCGGTGCGGGCCTACGCGGGGGAGCTGGAGGGCCTGGCGGCGCTGGACCCGCTGGCGTGCCGCGCACGCAGGATCGACCTCGCCGGGGCGGTCGCGGCGGTGCGAGGGCACGGGGCGCGGCGCGACGCGGAGGCGAGTCTGCGTCGCGCGGTCGAGGCGGGGGCGACGCAGTACGGGCTGCTGGAGCGCGACGGCGCGGGGTGGCGGCTGCGCGGCGACGTGGCCACGATGTTTCGCCTGCCGCGCCACGACGGGGCGGTGCACGCGGCGTTCGAGGCTTACCGCCGCACGCTGCAGGAGGACAGGCGGGTGCTGCTGGGGCGCTACCGGCTGGCGGACTGGGCGTTCAAGGTGGTCGGCGTGGGCAGCGTCGGCACGTTCTGCGCGGTCGGGCTGTTCCTGTCGGGCGACGGCGAGCCGCTGCTGCTGCAGATCAAGCAGGCGAGCGCGAGCGTGCTGGCGCCGTTCGCCGGGGCCTCCGAGTATGCGGCGCAGGGCGAGCGCGTGGTGACGGGGCAGCGGATGATGCAGGCGGCGAGCGACGTGTTCCTGGGGTGGGCGCGGATGCCGGCGGCGGCGAGCAAGGCGGCGGGGCCGGAGCACGTCTACGTCCGGCGGCTCAAGGACGCGCGGCTGGCCGCGGTGGGGGCGCGGATCGCGGCGCGGTCGCTGGCGTCGTACGCGGTGCTGTGCGGCCGGACCCTGGCGCGCGCCCATGCCCGCTCCGGCGACGCGGCGATGCTGTCCGGCTACTGCGGGGGCGCGGGGTTCTCCCGCGCGGTGGCCGGCTTCGCGCAGGCCTACGCGGACCAGGCGACGCAGGACTGGCGGGCGTTCACGGACGCGATCGCCGCCGGGCGGGTGTCGCACGAGCCGGCCGGGACGGAGGGCGCGGGATGATCGACAGGGCGACGCTGGACGAGGCGGAGGCGCTGCTGGCGCTGCTCAGGGGGCGCGGGCAGCGGGTGGCGACGGCGGAAAGCTGCACGGGCGGGCTGATCGCGGCGGCGCTGACGGCGGTGGCGGGGTCGTCGGACGTCGTGGACCGGGGATTCGTCACGTACTCGAACGCCGCGAAGACGGAGCTGCTCGGCGTGCCCGCGGCGCTGGTCGAGGCGCACGGCGCGGTCAGCGAGGCGGTGGCGCGCGCCATGGCGGAGGGGGCGGTCGCGCGCTCCCCGGCCGAGCTGGCGGTCGCGGTCACCGGGGTCGCGGGGCCCGGCGGCGGCACGGCGGCCAAGCCGGTCGGCCTCGTGTGGTTCGGCCTGGCGCGGCGCGGCGGGGCGACGCTGGCCGAGTCGCGGGTGTTTCCCGGCGACCGGGCGGCGGTGCGGCTGGCCACCGTGCGGCACGCCTTCGCGCTGCTGGCGACGGGGTAGGCACCCGCGGCTTCGAGGCCGCCGGCAAGACGGTGTGCCGGCAGGCCGCCCTTCGCGAAGCCGTGGTCTCCGGGTGCGCCAGGAGCGAGTTGCGCAACGGAGCCGCAGCCCCGCATGCGCCGAGCGGCCGCCGTGTGGGGTGTTCCTCATCGTTAACCGGCGGTCGAGTGGAGGCATCGGGGGACGCCGCGTTGATTAATGCGCCAGGGGTTGGAAGCCCCAACGGCGGCCCTTGTGCGCCTCAAATATGAGATCGTGCGCACTGCACGCAAAAAATCGTCTCAATAAGACAATCTCTGGTTGCATGCGTTAACGTTTCCCGTTAACAGTCTCATTAACGAGGCAGCGCGCGGCGTCGGTCACCCGGCGGCGGCGCAACAGGGATCAAGACCATGGCCACTGTCACCGTCACCGGCGCGAACAACCACATCCTCACCGTCCAGCTGAACGGCGTGACCAACCTCACGGTCGCGCAGCAGTTCGCGGCGATCATCAACGACGCGGCCGCCCACAACACGCTGAGCGCCTACAACGCCGGCCCGGGCGTCACCGCGCCGACGCTGCCCGCCGGCAACCTCGGCGAGGCCGTCGTGCTGAACACCCAGCCGGCCGTGCAGATGCCCGACGGGTACGTGTTCCTCACCAACGTGGCGAACGGCGCGGCCACGGTGACCGGCGCGAACAACGGCTTCAACGGCGTGCTGTCCTCCACGCAGGGCATGACGCTGAACGCGGGCGCGGCGAACGGCCTGTTCGTGGCCGGCGGCGGCGCCAACACCTTCAACGGCGCGACGGCGGCGGGCGCCAACGGCGGCGTGGGCAGCTACTTCGTGGCCACCGGCGACGGCGCCGACACGATCAACGCCGGCGTCGGCAACGACACGGTGGACGCGGGCGCCGGCGCCAACGTCGTCAACCTGGGCAGCGGCACGAGCGTCGTGCTCTCCGAGAGCAACGACCAGGTCAATGCCGGCTCCGGCGCCGGGTTCGTGTTCCTCGAGGGCAGCCACGCGACGGTGGCCGGCAGCACCGGCTCGCTGATGGTCGCAGCCACCGGCGCCTACGAGCAGGTCGGGCTCGGCGCGGGCGGCGGCACGATCTTCGGCGGCACGCAGGGCAGCTACAGCCTGGCGGGCTCGGCCGCGGTGGTCGGCTCGGACGGCTCGAACACGATCAGCGTCAACCAGGCGGCCGCCACCGTGTTCGCCGGCGCCGGCAACGACACCGTGTTCGGCCCCGTCGGCCGCGGCTCGCTGACCTTCATCGGCGGCGCGGGCTCGTCCTCGGTGATCGGCGGCACCAACGGCGCCACGCTGTTCGGCGCGGACGGCGGCAGCATGACGCTGAGCGGCAGCGGCGCGAACCTGGTCGGCGTGGGCACCGGCGCGACCGTCGACGCCAGCATGACCACCGGCAGCAACGTGTTCTTTGGCGGCGACGCGGCGAGCACGGTCCTGGGCGGCAGCGGTGCCGACGTGTTCGTGCTCGGCAAGGGCGCGACCTCGCTCACCGGCGGCGCGGGCGCGGCCAACGTGTTCGACTTCGTGGCCTCGGCCACCGGCGGCGCCACCGACGTCATCAGCGACTTCAAGGGCACCGACAAGCTCGCGCTCTCGGGCTACACGGCGAACACCGCGGCGGACGCGCTCAAGTCGGCGACGGTCTCGGGCGGGTCGACCACCGTGACCCTGTCGGACCAGACCAAGATCGTGTTCCAGAACTACACGAACCTGAACGCCGGCAACTTCTCCTGAGCACGGCGGCGAGGCAGGAAGGCCAGGGCGCCACCTCCGCCCTGGACCCGGCGGGAGCCCCGCCCCCGGACCGGCGTCCGATCCGGTCAGGGGCACGGCCGGACGGCCAGGGGCAGGCGTGCGCGGGTTCTTCGGATGGCGTGGCGGCAGCAGGGTCCGGGGGCAGAGCCTCCGGACCCTCGTGCGTTCCGGCGCAGGCGGGGCGAGCTACTTCGCGGCCTTCTCGCGGGCGGCCTTGCGCTCGGCACGGCGTTCGGCACGCCAGCTGTGGATCTCGTCGAGGGTGATGTAGCCGCGGTGGTGGCTGTCGATCTCGGCGAAGTGGGTCGCCACCCCGCGCATGTGGGCCGCCTGCGCCTGGGCCTCGGTCAGATGGCCATCGTGGGTGGTGTTCGCGTCCTCGAAGCGCTGCTGCGCGGTCTTGCGGCCGGCGTGCCCGGTGCCTTCCCGCTCGAGCGAGCCGCTCGAGCCGGCGCGGGGCATGCGGGTGGGCGTGGTTGCTGTCCCGTCCGGCGCGGATGCGGCCACAGGCGGCATCGGCTGCGCGGCGCCCTGGGCGGAGGCCGGCGCGGGCGCGAGCAGCAGGGCCGAGGCGAGCGTCGCGGCGCCGGCCCACCAGCGCGCGCGCGGCGTCGGCGTGGTGCGGGGCGAGGAAGCGGCCGGCACGGGGGCGGCACATCCTGGTGTCTGGGGCATCGGCGTTCCTCGTCGCTGCGGGCCGGGACAATGGCAGCCCAGCGTGGCGCGCCGAACGCCGCATGTCACCTCAAGATTGCACGGCACCACGGGCATGCCCGCGCCGATTGTGCCTGGCGCGCGCTCCTCCTCCGGCAAGAAGAGCCGGCACGGGGCGTCCACGCCTCGCCCGCCGTGACACCGACCCTTTCCTTCCATGCGCCGGTCCAGGGGCGCCGCCCCTGGCGGGTCCAGGGCAGAGCCCTGGCCTTGCGCCTCCGGCCGCCGGCCTCAGGCCCGTGCGCTGGCGGCCGCCCCGACGACGCGGTGGAACGCGGTCTCGGCCAGGGCGACGCCGGCGCGATCGACGTCGAGGTGCGTGCAGGCGCGGCCGCGGTACCGGCCCAGCACCGAGATCGCGACGCCCTGCCCGACGAGGGCGTCGGCGAGGGCGGCGGCGTCCATGCCGGTGCCGCGGGTGTCGAAGTAGACGAGGTTGGTCTCGGGCAGCTCGACCTCGATGCCTTCGACGCCGGCGAGGCCGCGGGCGAGCAGCCGGGCGTTCTCGTGGTCCTCGGCGAGGCGCTCGACGTTGTGGTCGAGCGCGAAGAGGCAGCCGGCGGCGCACATGCCGCCCTGGCGGAGCGCGCCGCCGAGGCGCTGCTTCCAGCGCCACACGTCGTCGATGAACGCCTGGCTGCCTGCGAGCACGGCGCCGAGCGGGGCGCCGAGGCCCTTGGTGAAGTCGAGCCACACGCTGTCCCAGCCGGCGGCCATGGCGGCGGCCGAGGTGCCGGAAGCGACCACGGCGTTCATCATGCGCGCGCCGTCCATGTGCGTGGCGAGCCCGTGCTCGTGGGCGCGGGCGGCGATCGCGTCGAGCGCCTCGACCGGCCAGACGGTGCCGCCGGCGAAGTTCGCGGTCTGCTCCACCGCGACCAGGCGCTGCGGCGGCTCGTAGCGGGAGCGGTCGCGGAAGCCGGCCTCCAGGGTGGCCACGTCGAACTGGCCGCGCTCGCCGCGCAGGCCGGTGATCTGGGCGCCGGACAGGGCGGCCACGCCGCCGCCCTCGCTGGTGAGGATGTGGGCGCTCTCGTGGGCGAGGATCTCGTCGCCCGGGCGGCACCAGGTCAGCATGGCGGCCTGGTTGCACATGGTGCCCGTGGGCATGAACACCGCGGCCTCCTTGCCGAGCAGCGCCGCGGTGCGCTCGCACAGGAGGTTGATGCTGGGGTCGGCGCCGTGCTGCTCGTCGCCCATGGGGGCGTCGAGCATCGCCTCGCGCATGGCGCGCGACGGGCGGGTCTGGGTGTCGGAGAACAGGTTCACCCGGATGCGGGCGTCGTCGAAGCGGGCGGGTGCGTAGGCCATGCGGTTCCACACGATGCAGGGTGGCCGGCGGTATAGCGCGGCGGCCGGGCGTGCGCAGGCCCCAATCTCGGCCGCGCCGCGCCGTACGCGTTGTCGTTCGCGCAACGGAGTGTGTCGCGTGCGGCACAAGCGTCGGGGATCGCCCGCGCTCCCGCCCGCGTGAGTTGCCCTGTCGTCGCCCGTGCCAGCACAAGCGGGCCTCGCCGCCCGGCCCACGTCGCCTGGCTGCTCCAGCAGCGGAGACCACCTTGCGCACCAGAACGATCCTTGCCGCGGCGCTGACCGCCGCGGCCCTGCCGGCTGCCGCCGCGGAGCCGCTGAGCGGGCCGTATGTCGACCTGGGCGCCGGCTACAACCTGGTGCAGGACGTGTTCACGCACCCGCGGCTGTCGCCGGAGAACCAGCCGGCGGGGCGCACCCGGTTCGGCCCGGGCTTCGTGGGCGCGGGCGCGGTGGGCTGGGGCTTCGGCAACGGGCTGCGCACCGAGATCGAGGGCGCCTACGACTACAACACGGTGATCAACACCGTGCACAGCGCGGTGCCGGCGCGCACGGACGGCAACCAGGGCACGTACGGCGTGCTGGCCAACGTGTTCTACGACATCGACCTGACGAAGCTGGGCACGGACATCGGCTGGGTGCAGCCGTACGTGGGCGTCGGCGCCGGCGTGCTGTGGACGCATTTCGCGCCGATCACGACGTATGCGGTCGATCGCAGCTCCGTCTTCCGGGTCGGCGGCACCGGCGGGCCGAACTTCGCCTACCAGGGCATCGTGGGCCTCGGCTTCCCGGTGGCCGCGGTGCCGGGGCTGAAGCTGACCACGGACTACCGGTTCATCGGCATCGAGGCGAACTCGGGCGCGGTGGGCAACGCCTACACGCCGCAGGGCCACAGCCGGGGCACCGTCGGCCTGTCGCCGGTGTTCCTGCACCAGTTCACCGTCGGCGTGGCCTATGCGTTCAACCACCCCGCCCCGCCGCCGCCGCCCGCGCCGATCCCTGTCGCCACGCCGCCGGTCACGCCGGCACGCACGTACCTGGTGTTCTTCGACTGGGACCGCGCGGACCTCACGGAGCGGGCGCGCCAGATCATCGCCGAGGCCGCGCAGGCGTCCACGCGGGTGCAGACCACGCGCATCCAGGTCAACGGCTACACCGACCTGTCGGGCACGGCCGCGTACAACCAGGGGCTGTCGGTGCGACGGGCGCGCTCGGTGGAGGCGGAGCTGGTGCGCGACGGGGTGCCGGCCGGGGAGGTCGCGATCCGCGGCTTCGGGGAGAGCAGCCCGCTGGTGCCGACGGCGCAGGGCGTGCGCGAGCCGCAGAACCGGCGGGTGGAAATCATCCTGCGCTGAGGCAAGGCAAGGCCAGGGCCCTGCCAAGGCCAGGGCCCTGCCCTGGACCCGCCAGGGCGAGCCGCCCTGGACCGGCTTCACTTAAGGGAGGCGTTCCAAGGGCGCAGCCTTTGGCGGAGTCCAGAGGCAGCGCCTCTGGCCTTGCTTCCTTCAGGCGGGCGCCGTCGCCGCGGTCGCGGGCAGGCCATAGACGTCGCGGGCGCGCTTGAGGAAGGCGTTGACCATGCGCTGGACCGCCTGGTTGAAGACGACGCCGATCGCGGACTGCAGCAGGCGCGAGCGGAACTCGAAGTCGACGAAGAAGTCGACGCGGCAGCCGTGCGGGTGGGCGGTGAAGGTCCACTGGTTGTTGAGGTAGCGGAACGGGCCGTGCTCGTAGTGCACGCGGACCTCGCGCGGGCGGTCCAGCTTGACGCGGCTGGTGAAGCTCTCGCGGAACGGGCCGAAGCCGATGGTCAGGTCGGCGACCACCTCGGTGTCGGTGCGGCTCGTGACCTTCGCGCCGGCGCACCACGGCAGGAACTCCGGGTAGCGGCCGACGTCGGCGACCAGGTCGAACAGCTGCTCGGGCGTGAAGGGGACGAGCTTGTGCTCGGCGTGGGTCGGCATGGGGGATCGGACCTCGGCGGTGTGGCGTTCAGGGGGCGAGTGTCGCGAGGCGGGCCTCGCGCAGCCGGGCGAAGTCGGCGTCGGCATGGTAGCTGCTGCGCGTCAGCGGCGTGGCGCTGACCGCCAGGAAGCCCTTGGCGCGGGCCATGGCGGCATACTCCGCGAACTCGTCGGGCGTGACGAAGCGGTCCACCGCCGCGTGCTTCGGCGTGGGCTGCAGGTATTGCCCGAGGGTCACGAAGTCCACCCCGGCGACGCGCATGTCGTCCATGACCTGGCCGATCTCGGCGCGCGTCTCGCCCAGGCCGACCATCAGGCCGGACTTCGTGAACATCGCGGGGTCGAGGCGACGCACCTCGTCGAGCAGCCGCAGCGACTGGAAGTAGCGTGCTCCCGGGCGGACGGTCGGGTAGAGGCGCGGCACAGTCTCCAGGTTGTGGTTGAACACGTCCGGGCGCGCCTCGGTCACGGTGGCCGCGCCGTCCGGGCGGCGGAGGAAGTCGGGCGTCAGGACCTCGATCGTGGTCGCGGGCGCGGCCTCGCGGGTGGCACGGATCACGGCGGCGATGTGCGCCGCGCCGCCGTCGGGCAGGTCGTCGCGGTCGACGGAGGTGATGACGACGTGGCGCAGGCCGAGCTTGGCCACGGCTTCCGCGACGCGGCGGGGCTCGTCGGCGTCGAGCGGGGCGGGCTGGCCAGTGCGGACGTTGCAGAAGGCGCAGGCGCGGGTGCAGGTGTCGCCCATCACCATCATGGTGGCGTGGCGCTGCGACCAGCACTCGCCGATGTTGGGGCACGCGGCCTCCTCGCACACCGTGACCAGGCCGTGCTCGCGCATCAGGGCGCGGGTCTCGTGGTAGACCGGGTGCTGCGGCGCACGGACGCGGATCCAGTCGGGCTTGCGCAGCGCGGGGTTGTCCGGGCGGTGCAGCTTCTCCGGGTGGCGCGGGGCGTCGCGGTGGTCGATGAGCAGGCGGGTGGGCATCGGTGCTGGCGCCTCCGGGCAGCCTGTATCTGGGCGCGGGCGGCGGGATCGGCAAGCAAGGTCGAGGCTCCGCCTCAAACTCCGCCAAAGGCTGCGCCCTTGGAACGCACAACTTAAGTCAGGCCGGTCCAGGGGCGGCTCGCCCCTGGCGGGTCCGGGCAGAGCCCGGCCTTGCTTGTGCTCCCTAGAAGTGGATCGCCCGCCCCCACGCCCCGAGCACCGCCTCGTGCATGGTCTCGCTGACGGTGGGGTGCGGGAAGACGGTGTGCATCAGCTCGACCTCGGTGCTCTCCAGCGTGCGCGCGATGGCGTAGCCCTGGATCATCTCCGTGACCTCGGCGCCGATCATGTGGGCGCCGAGCAGCTCGCCGGTCGCGTGGTCGAACACGACCTTCACCATGCCCTCCGGCTCGCCCATGGCAATGGCCTTGCCGTTGCCGATGAACGGGAAGCGGCCGACGCGGACCTCCCTGCCCTCTGCCTTCGCGCGCGCCTCGGTCCAGCCGACGGAGGCGACCTGCGGGCGGCAGTAGGTGCAGCCGGGGATGTTGCTCCAGTCGATCGGGTGGACGTCGGGCACGCCGGCGATCTTCTCCACGCAGACGACGCCCTCGTGGCTCGCCTTGTGCGCGAGCCACGGCGCGCCGGCGATGTCGCCGATCGCATACACGCCGGGCTCGCCGGTGCGGCAGAACTCGTCGATGAGGACGTGCGTGCGCTCGACCACGACGCCCGTGCCCTCCAGGCCGAGGTCCTCCACGTTGCCGACGATGCCGACGGCGGAGATCACGCGGTCGAACGTCTGCTCCGTCGTCTGCCCGCCGTGCTCGATGGAGACGGTGACGTCGTCCTCCCCCTTGCGCACGGCGCCCAGCTTCGCGCCGGTGAGGATGCGCATGCCCTGCTTCTCCAGCGCCTTGCGGGCGAAGGCGGAGATCTCCTCGTCCTCGGCGGCCAGGATCCGGTCGGCGATCTCCACGACGGTGACCTCGGCGCCCATGTTGCGGAAGAAGCTCGCGAACTCGATGCCGATGGCGCCGGAGCCCACCACGAGCAGCCGCTTCGGCATGAGCTCGGGGACCATGGCCTCGCGGTACGACCAGACGAGCCTGCCGTCCGCTTCGAGGCCGGGGAGCTGGCGGGCGCGGGCGCCGGTGGCGAGGATGATGTGCGGGGCGGTCAGCGTGCCCGCGTCCTTGCCCTCGACCTGCACCGTGTTCTTCCCGGCGAGGCGGCCGGTGCCGGTGAAGACGGGGACCTTGTTCTTCTTGAGCAGGTGGCCGACGCCGGAGGCGAGCTGCTTTGAGATGCCGCGGGAGCGCTTGACCACGGCGGGCAGGTCGAAGCGGATGTTGTCGGCGGCGAAGCCGTACTCGCCGAGGTTGTGCAGGAGGTGGTTGATCTCCGAGGAGCGCAGCAGCGCCTTGGTCGGGATGCAGCCCCAGTTCAGGCAGATGCCGCCGAGGTGCTCGCGCTCCACGACGCAGGCCTTGAGGCCGAGCTGGGCGGCGCGGATGGCGGCGACGTAGCCGCCGGGGCCGCCGCCGAGGACGATCAGGTCGAAGCTCTGCTCGGGCATCCGGAGACTCCTGGAGGAAGGAAGGCCAGAGGCTCTGCCTCTGGACTCCGCCAAAGGCTGCGCCCTTGGAACGCTCTACTTAAGTAATGGGATCAAAGGGCCTCCCGGCCCTTTGCGGGTCCGGGCAGAGCCCGGCCTTGCTTTCTGCGACCCTCGCCAGCCCCTCGCCGACCAGCCGCATGGTGCTCCACCCCGCGCGCGGCTCCGCGCCGAGGCCGCGGTAGAAGCCCAGCGCCGGCTCGTTCCAGTCCAGCACCGACCACTCCATGCGCCCGCAGCGCTCGGCCACTGCGCGCGCGGCCAGGCGCTGGAAGAAGCCGCGGCCGATCCCCTGCCCGCGGCGGGCGGGCCGGACGAACACGTCTTCCAGGTACAGGCTCGGGCGGCCGGTGAAGGTGCTGAAGCTGAAGAAGAAAACGGCCATGCCGGCCGCCTCGCCGCCCTGCTCGGCCAGCATCGCGTGGGCGCGCGGCCTGGGGCCGAACAGGCTGTCGTGCAGGTCGGCGGGGGTGGCGACCGCCTCGTGGGACAGGCGCTCGTACTCGGCCAGCTCGGCGATCAGTGCGAGCAGCGCGGGGACGTCGGCGGGGGTGGCGTCGCGGAAGGTCGCGGGCGTCACAGCATCAGGCTCAGCGGGTCCTCGACGATGCGCTTGAAGGCGGCGACCCACTGGGCGGCGAGCGCCCCGTCGATGCAGCGGTGGTCGACGGACAGGGTGACGGTCATCACGGTGGCGACCGCGAGCGCGCCGTCGTGCACGACAGGCCGCTTCTCGCCGGCGCCGACGGCGAGGATGCCGCCCTGCGGCGGGTTGATGATGGCGGCGAAGTCGCGCACGCCGAACATGCCCATGTTGGAGATCGAGAACGTGCCGCCCTGGAACTCGGCGGGCTTGAGCTTGCCGGCGCGGGCGCGGGCGACCAGGTCCTTGACCTCGTTGGAGATCGCGGCCAGACCCTTGCGGTCGGCGTTGCGGATGATCGGCGTGATCAGCCCGTCGGGGATGGACACGGCGACGGAGATGTCGACGTCGTCGAACTGCAGGATCGCCTCGTCGGTGTAGCTGGCGTTGACGCCGGGCACCTCGCGCAGGGTCGCCGCGCTGGCCTTGATCAGCAGGTCGTTGACCGAGAGCTTGAACGCGCCCGGACCGTCCTTGGGCGACTTCGCGTTGAGCTTCGCGCGCAGGTCGAGCAGCGCGTCCAGCTCCACGTCGATCGAGCAGTAGAAGTGCGGGGTGAACTGCTTGGACTCGGACAGGCGGCGGGCGATCGTGCGCCGGATGTTGGAGTTGGGCAGGCGCTGGTGCGGCGCGGTGATCGCGACGGGCGCCGGCCGGGACGGCGGCGTGGGCGCGGGCACGGTTTCCGGCGCGGCGCCGGTCAGCGCGGCGGGCCCCGCGACGGCGACGGCGGGCGCGGGCGGTGCCGCGGTCGAGGCCTGGGGCGCGCCGGGCTTCGCGGCGGCGTGTGTCGGAGCGGGCGCGGCGGTACGGGCGGCCTCGACGTCGCGTCGGACGATGCGACCGTTCGGGCCGGTGCCGTGCAGGGTCGCGAGGTCGAGCCCGTCCTGCGCGGCCAGGCGGCGGGCCAGGGGCGAGGCCACGACGCGGCCGGCCGGGGACGCCGGGGCGGCATGGGCGGCGGGCTGCGGCGCGGCGCCCTGCACGGGGACGGGGGACGCGGGAGCCGGTGCGCCGACCGCGGGCTGCTCAGCGACCGCGCCGTAGCCGCCGCTGCCGGCAGTGTCCGCGGCAGGGGCCGGGGCGGGCGCCGCGTCGCCGGCGCTCTCGCCGTCCGCGAGGATGGTGCCGATGGGCGCGTTGACGGCGACGCCCTCGGTGCCGTCGGGCACGAGGATGCGGCCGAGCGTGCCCTCGTCGACGGCCTCGACCTCCATGGTCGCCTTGTCCGTCTCGATCTCGGCGATAACGTCGCCGGCGGCGATGGCGTCGCCCTCCTTGACCAGCCAGCGGGCCAGCGTGCCCTCCGTCATGGTCGGGCTGAGCGCGGGCATCAGGATGTTGGTGGGCATCAGAACAGCTTCCGCACGGCGTCGACCACCCAGCCCGGCTGCGGCAGCGCGAGCTGCTCCAGGTTCGCCGCGTAAGGCAGCGGCACGTC
>JBPBQX010000117.1:0-15874 GCA_050955025.1 Janthinobacterium lividum | reverse complement strand
CACGGCCAGGCGGTCGACGGGGGGGGTCGCGATCAGGCTCATCTCGCGCAGGCCGGTCAGGGCGAGCTGGAGGGTGCGCGGGATCGGGGTCGCGGTGAGGGTGAGGACGTGGACGTCGGCCTTCAGTGCCTTGAGGCGCTCCTTGTGGGTGACGCCGAAGTGCTGCTCCTCGTCGACGATCACCATGCCCAGCTCGGCGAACTCGATGGACTTGGCCAGCAGCGCGTGGGTGCCGACGACCAGGCCGATGCTGCCGTCGGCGACGCCGCGGCGGACCTCGATCGCTTCCTTGGCGGTGACCATGCGGCTGAGCTGGGCGACCTTGACGGGCAGGCCGGCGAAGCGGGCGGTGAACGTGCGGAAGTGCTGGCGGGCGAGGAGGGTGGTGGGGACGACGACGGCGACCTGGGCGCCGGTCATGGCGGCGACGAAGGCAGCGCGGAGTGCCACCTCGGTCTTGCCGAAGCCGACGTCGCCGCAGATCAGGCGGTCCATCGGGCGGCCGGACGCGATGTCCTCCAGCACGTCGGCGATGGCGCGGGCCTGGTCCTCGGTCTCGGCGAAGGGGAAGCGGGCGCAGAACTCGTCCCAGGCGCCCTCGGCCGGGGTCATGCTGGTGGCCTCGCGCAGGCGGCGCTCGGCGGCGGTGCGGATCAGGGCGCCGGCCATGTCCTGGATGCGCTGCTTCATCTTGGCCTTGCGGGTCTGCCAGCCCGCGCCGCCCAGCTTGTCCAGGGACACGCCCTGGGTCTCCGAGCCGAAGCGGCTCAGCAGCTCGATGTTCTCCACGGGGAGGAACAGCTTCTCGTTGTTGTCGTAGACGAGGCGCAGGCAGTCGTGCGGCGCGGTGCCCACCGTCAGGGTCTCGAGCCCGACGTAGCGGCCGATGCCGTATTCCTGGTGCACGATGAGGTCGCCCTCGGCGATCTCGGTGGCTTCCGCGATGAACTGGTCGGCGCGCTTGCGGCGCTTGGCGGGGCGGGAGATGCGCTCGCCGAGCAGGTCCTGCTCGCCGACCACGGCGATGCCCTCGGCCACGAAGCCGCGGTCCAGCGACAGCGTGACCAGGCCGACGGTGCCGGCGGGCACGCGCTGCGCCTCGGCCCAGGTTTCGGCGGCCTGGGCGCGCACGCCGTTCTCGCGCAGCAGGGCGGCGATGCGCTCGCGCGAGCCGCGGCTCCAGGCGGCGACCAGGGTGCGGCGGCCCTTGGCCTCGTTGCCGGCCTGCAGCGCGCCGAGCTGTCGGAACACGCTGTCCACGCCCGCGGCGCTGCCGCCCGGCGTGCCCATCGCCGCCTGCGCGAACACAGGGCCGGGGCGGCCGCCGGCGTCGATGCCGTCCGCGCCGTCGGGCCTGCCGAACGGGGAGAACTCCAGCAGCGGGCCCTGCGCCAGCATCGCGTCCCACTGCGCGCGGTCGAGGTAGAGGCGCTCGGGCGGCAGCGGGCGGTAGGGGACCTCGCCCTCGCGAGTCACGGTGCGCCGCGCGTCGTAGTGGTCGGCGATCATCTCCAGGCGGCGGTCGAGCACCTCGTCGGCCTGGTGGTCCAGCGTCACGGCAGGACTCGGCAGGTAGTCGAGCAGCGTCTCCATCGCGTCGTGGAACAGCGGCACCCAGTGCTCCATGCCCGGGTGGCGGCGGCCCTGCGAGATGGACTGGTAGATCGGGTCCTCGGTGGTGGCCTGGCCGAAGATCTCGCGCCAGGCGGTGCGGAAGCGCGCGATGCCCTCCTTGTCCAGCGGCACCTCGGAGACCGGGCGCAGCACCAGCGCGGTGGCGGGGCCGGTGGAGCGCTGCGTCGTAGGGTCGAAGCGGCGCAGGCTCTCCACCGTGTCGCCGAACAGGTCGAGGCGGATCGGCTCCGCCTGGCCCGCCGGGAACAGGTCCACGATGCCGCCGCGCACCGCGTACTCGCCCGGCTCCATCACCGTGTCGGCGCGGCCGTAGCCGTTGGCCTCCAGGAACAGCGTGAGCTTGCCGATCTCGACCACCGAGCCCTGCGCGATGTCGAGCGCTGCCCCCGCGAACACCATCTGCGGCGGCACCCGCTGCACCAGGGCGTTCACCGTGGTCAGCACGATGCGCGGCGCGGACTGCGCCTCCGTCAGCCGGGCCAGCGTGGCGATGCGCTCGGACACGATCGAGGCGTTGGGGGAGACGCGGTCGTACGGCAGGCAGTCCCACGCTGGGAAGCGCAGCACCTCCACCTCGGGCGCCACGAAGGCCAGCGTCTCGGCGAGCTTGGCCATGCGCGTGTCGTCGCGCGCCACGTGCAGCAGGCCGCCGGTGTGCTCGGCGCGGCGGCGGGCCAGGAGGAGGGCGTCGTAGCCCTCGGGGACGCCGTGGATCGTAGCCGTCATCGTGTCGGGTCCGTCAGGGAGTGTGCGGGGGAGGAAGCAAGGCCGGGCTCTGCCCGGACCCGCCAGGGGCGAGCCGCCCTTGGACCGGCACTCATGGAGTGCAACCGGGCAGGCGGGGGGCGTGGGGAGAGAGCCTTGCTTTCGGATGGGTTTCCAAAGGCCCCTTGGCCTTTGGCGGGTCCGGGCAGGGCTCGGCCTTGCTTCCCTGCCCTCACCCGAGCGCCGCCGCGCGGATCGCCAGCAGCATCGGGCTCGCGACCGCGTCCGGGATCGGCCTGCGCCCGCAGAGCCAGTCGGCGAGGTCGACGTCGGGCAGCTCCATGACCTCCTCCAGCGCGTCCAGCTCCGCCTCGGTGAAGGCCTCGATTCGCGGCGCCACGTAGCCGCCGATCAGCAGGTCGGTTTCGTGGGTGCCGCGGTGGGTGGAGCGGAACAGCAGGCGGCGGCGTCGCGGGTCGGTCAGGGCCATGGACGGCCATATCGTGTCGCGGGGTTTTGAGTCCAGCGCGCGGCTGTCCTATCACCGCGCCGTGTCGTCCCCACAGCCCGCGATCTCGGAGCCGGACCTGGCGCCGCTGCTGCAGCCGGTCACCGCCCTGCGCGGGGTGGGCGAGGCGGTGGCCGCCTTGATCGGCAAGGCGGCGGGGCCGCGCGTGCTCGACCTGCTGTTCCACCTGCCGGAGAGCTTCATCGACCGCAGGCACCGGCCGAGCGTGCGCGACGCCCGCGCGGGCGAGATCGCCACGCTGGACGTCGAGGTGGTGGGGCACGTGGCGCCAGCGCGGGCACGCCAGCCGTGGCGGGTGACGGTGCGCGACGACACGGGCACCGCGGAGCTGGCGCTGTTCAGCCAGGCGCGGCTGCGGCAGATGCCGCCCGGCGCGCGCGTGCTGGTGTCGGGGCGGGTGGAGATGTTCGGGGGGCGGCCGACCATGGCCAACCCGGACCAGGTGGTGCCCGCGTCGCACCCGGAGCGGATGCCGGCGGTGGAGGCGGTGTGGCCGCTGACCGCAGGGCTGTTCGGCGGGCACCTGCGGCCGGCGCTGCGTCAGGCGCTGGCGCTGCTGCCGGAGGTGGCGGAGTGGCACGATCCGGCGCTGATGCGGCGCGAGGGGTGGCCGGGGTTTGCGGACGCGCTGCGGGCGCTGCATGCGCCGGGGGAGATCCCCGGGACGGCGCCGCGTCGGCGGCTCGCGTACGACGAGCTGCTGGCGCACCAGGTCGCGATGGCGTGGGTGCGCAACCGCAACCGGCACCGGCCGGGGCGCGCGCTGCTGGGCGACGGGTCGCTGCGCGCGCGGGCGCTGGAGCGGTTCGGGCACCAGCCCACGGAGTCGCAGGTGTCGGCGCTGGCGGAGATCGACGCGGACCTCGCGGCGCCGCGGCGGATGCTGCGGCTGCTGCAGGGCGACGTGGGGTCGGGCAAGACGCTGGTGGCGCTGCTGGCGATGCTGCGCGCGGTGGAGGCGGGGGCGCAGGCGGCGATGATGGCGCCGACGGACGTGCTCGCGCGACAGCACCACCGCACGCTGGGGCGGCTGTCGCCGGTGCCGGTCGGGCTGCTCACCGGCTCGGTGAAGGGGGTCGCGCGGCGCAACGTGCTGCTGTCGCTGCAGGCGGGGCGGCTGGGCATGGTGGTCGGCACGCACGCGCTGTTCCAGGACGGGGTGGCGTACCGCGACCTCGGGCTGGCGGTGATCGACGAGCAGCACCGCTTCGGGGTCGAGCAGCGGCTGCAGCTCGGCGCCAAGGGCGAGCGTTCGGACGTGCTGGTGATGACGGCGACGCCGATCCCGCGCACGCTGCTGGTCACGCAGTGGGGCGAGATGCAGGTCTCGCGGCTTGCAGGCAAGCCGGCCGGGCGGCAGCCGATCCGCACCACGCTGCACTCGGTGTCGACGATGGCGGGCGTGGTGGATGCGCTGGCGCGGGCGCTGGAGCGGGGCGACCGGGCGTACTGGGTGTGCCCGATGGTGCACGAGAGTGAGCTGAGCGACCTTGCCGCCGCGGAGAGCCGGTTCGCGGTGCTGCAGGAGCGGTTCGGGGCGCTGGTCGGCCTCGCGCACGGGCAGCAGGACCAGCCGGTGCGCGACGCGGCGCTTGCGGATTTCGCGGCGGGGCGCACGCGGCTGCTGGTCGCGACCACGGTGATCGAGGTCGGCGTCGACGTGCCCGAGGCCAGCGTCATGGTGATCGAGCACGCAGAGCGCTTCGGGCTGGCGCAGCTCCACCAGCTGCGCGGCCGGGTCGGGCGGGGCACGGCGGCGTCGTTCTGCCTGCTGATGCACGAGGACGGGCTGACGGAGTCCATGCGCCGGCGACTCAGCCTGCTGCGCGACACCGAGGACGGGTTCGCCATCGCCGACGAGGATTTCCGCATTCGCGGCGGCGGCGACCTGCTCGGGCGCCGGCAGTCCGGGGACGCGGGGTTCCGGCTGTCGGACCCGGTCGACGAGGGGCTGCTGCACATGGCGTCGCGCGACGCGGCCGTGCTGCTGGACCGCGACCCCAGGCTGGAGGGAGAGCGGGGGCGGGCGGTGCGGGTGCTGATGCGGCTGTTCGAGCGGGGGGCGGCGGTGCGGACGCTGCACGCGGGATAGGGAAGGTCGGGCTCTGCCCGAACCCGCCAGGGCGAGCCCCCTCGTCTGGCCCTTCCAATGGCCTAAGTGGGCCATTGGAACCTTTGGCCAGCCTCGCCCTGGACTGGCCTGACTTAAGTGGCGCGTTCCAAGGGCGCAGCCTTTGGCGGAGTCCAGAGGCAGGGCCTCTGGCCTTGCTTCCTTTGCCACGGCACAACCTCCCCCATGCCGATCCTGCAGACCCTCGGCCTGTCCCGGCGCTTCGGCGCGCGCACCGTAGTGCACCCGCTCGACCTCGAGATCGGGGCGGGCGAGGTGGTGGGGTTCGTCGGCCGCAACGGCGCGGGCAAGACCACGGTGCTGCGCATGATCGCCGGCGTGCTGCCGCCCTCGGGCGGGGCTGCGCTGCTGTGCGGGCGGGACGTGCGCGAAGCGCGGGCGCGGCGGGCGCTGGGCTACCTGGCGGAGGGCGCGCCCGCGTACGCGGAGATGGAGGTGGCGGCGCTGCTGCGCTTCGTGGCGGGGGTGCACGGGCTGCGCGGGGGGGCTGCGGTTGCGCGGGCGGTGGAGCGCTGCGACCTGGCGTCGGTGGCGGGGCGCAGGGTGGGGGCGCTGTCGAAGGGGCTGCGGCGGCGGGTCGGGCTGGCGGCGGCGACGCTGCACGAGCCGGCGCTGCTGGTGCTCGACGAGCCGCAGGACGGGCTGGACCCGGCGCAGCGGCGGGGGCTGCGGGCGATGCTGGCGGCGCTGTCGCCGGGGCGGGCGATCCTGCTCAGCACGCACCTGCTCGACGAGGTGGAGGCGGCGTGCACGCGGGTGCTGGTGTTCCATGGCGGGCGGCTGGTAGCGGACGGTACGCCGGCGGCGATCGCGGGGGGGCATGAGAGCGGGCTGGAGGGGGCGGTGCTGGCGCTGACCGGGACGTGAGGGCGGTGCTGCTGGTGGCGCGGCGCGAGATGGCGTCGCTGTTCGCGACGCCGCTGGGGGTGTTCGCGCTGGTGGCGTTCCTGGTGGCGCAGGGGGGGCTGACGTTCACCCTCGGGGGGTTCTTCGCGCGCGACCAGGCGGATCTCGCGGCGTTCTTCGGGCCGCTGCCGTGGGTGCTGCTGCCGTTCACCGCGGCGCTGGCCATGCGGCTGTGGGCCGGGGAGCGCGGCACGGGCACGATCGAGCTGCTGATGGCGCTGCCGGTGGCGCCGGGGCAGGCGGTGCTCGGGAAGTTCGTGGCGGCGTGGGGGTTCTGCGTGCTGGCGCTGGCGCTGTGCGCGCCGTTCGTCGTCACGGTGAACCTGCTGGGCGAGCCGGACAACGGCGCGATCGCCTGCGGCTTCGCGGGGGCGGCGCTGCTGGCGGCGGCGCTGGTGGCGCTGGGCGAGGCGGCGTCGGCGTGTGCGCGCAGCCAAGCGGTGGCGTTCCTGGCGGCGCTGTGCGGGGGTGGGGCGCTGCTGGCCTGCGCCACGCCGATGGCGGCGGAGGTGCTGTCGCCGGTGCCGGCGCTGTCGTGGCTGGCGGGCGCGCTTAGCCTGCTGGACCGGTTCGACCGGCTGGCGGACGGGGCGATGGCGCTGGCCGACGTCGCAATGCTGGGCAGCGTCGCGGCGTTCTGGCTGCTGGTGGCGGGCCTGGCGGTGCGCCGCTGGCCGGGGCCATGAGCGGCGGGGCGCGGCGCCGGCGTGGTCGGGGCGCGTGGGTGGCGGTGCTGGCGATGGCGGGGCTGGCCGGGGCGAACCTCGCGATCGGGCGGGTGTGGCCGGACGCGGCGCTCGACCTGACCGCGTCGGGGCGACGCACCACGCCGCCCGGCACGCGCGTGCTGCTCGCCGGCCTCGCGCGGCCGGTGACGCTGCGGCTGTTCCGCTCGCCGCGGCTGGAGCGGCTGGTGCCGGCCTATGCGGCGCAGGCAGCACGGCTCGACGCGGTGCTGCGCCGCGATGTCGCGCTGTCGCACGGGATGCTGCGGGTCGAGCGCCACGCGCCGGCGCCGTACAGCGAGGACGAGGCGCTGGCGCTCGGGCTCGGGCTGCAGTCCATCCCGCTCGGCGCGGACGGGGAGCAGGCGTTCCTGGGGCTGGCGGCCGCCGGCGCGGACGGGGCGGCCGGGCGGATCGCGTTCTTCCGCGACAGCCGGGCGGGGCTGATGGAGTACGACGTCGCGCGGCTGATCCAGCGCGTGTCGGGGGCGCCGCGTCCGGTGGTGGGCGTGATGTCGTCGCTGCCGCTGCGCGGGGCCGCAGACCCGCTGCATCGGCTCGGGCCGGACAGGCCGTTCGCGGTGCTGGCCGCCCTGGAGGACGCGTTCGAGCTGCGGTTCGTGGCCACCGACGCCGCGCGCATCGACCCGGCGATCGACGTGCTGATGGTGGCGCAGGCGCAGCACCTTGCGCCGGCGACGCTGTATGCCATCGACCAGTTCGTGATGCGCGGGGGGCACGTGCTCGCGATGGTGGACCCGCAGAGCGAGTTCCAGGCGGCCCGGCCCGGGCCGGACGGGCGGGCCGACACGGACACGGCGAGCGACCTGGCGCCGCTGCTCGCGGCCTGGGGGGTGGGGTTCGATCCGGCCGAGGTGGTGGGCGACCGCGACGGCGCCTGGCAGGTGCGCGCGGCGCCCGGCGCGGCACAGTCCGCGGTGGGCTACGTGGCGTGGTTCAACGTGGCGGCCGGTTCGGGCGCATCGGGGCCGGGGCTGTCGCGCACCGACCCGGCCACCGCGGGCCTCGGGCTGGTGAGCGTGGCCAGCGCGGGGGCGCTTCTCGCGGTGCCTCCCGGGAGTCTTCCCGCGTCCGGCGGGAGTTTGCGGGCAACGGGCGCGTCAGGCGGCGACCCCGGCGCGGGTTCGGTGTTCACGCCGTTCCTGCGCAGCGGCCCGGGCTCCGCGCTGCTGCCGGTGGCCACCGTGCGCGGCGACCCGGACGCGGCGGCGATCCTGGCCGCGTTCCGGCCGCAGGGCGGCGCGCGCGTGCTCGGCGCCAGGGTGGAGGGGGCGCTGCATTCTGCCTACGATGCGCCGCCGCCGGGCGCGGACGAGTCCGTGGCGCGGCTGTCCTCGACGGTGCGGCCGGCGCGGCTGGTGGTGCTGGCCGACAGCGACCTGCTCGACGACAGGTTCTCGGTCGAGGACCGCCCGTTCCTGGGGCAGCCGGACACCGTGCCGTTCAACGACGACATGGCTCTGGTGGTCGACCTCCTGGCCACGCTGACCGGCGAGGCGTCGCCGCTGCTGATGCCGGGGCGCGAGCAGGCCAGGCCGCTGTCAGTGATGGACCGGGTCGCCGCCACCGCGCAGGCGGGCTTCGAGCAGGTCGAACAGGAGGCGCGTCTGTCGCTGCCGGCCACCGCGGAGGAGGCGCAGCATCCGGACGCGGCCGGCGGGCTGGCGCGGCTTCGCGCGAAGGTGGGCGCTGCCTGGCGGCGCCAGCAGTCGGCAGTGCAGCGCGCGCAGGGCGTGGTGGAGGCCGCGGACGTCGCCGGGGTGCCGCTGCTGCTGCTGGCCTGCGCCGCCGTTGCCGTCCTGCGCCGGCGGCGGCGCGACCGTCCGGGCGCGCAGGCCGAGGCTCCGCACGGCGCGGGGCGCGATGCCGTGGCGCGGGGGGCGGCCTCGCGTCCGTGAGCCGGGGGTATGGCGGCCGGTCATGCGGCCTGGATCGCGGCGACAAAGCTGTTCACCTCTGCGGTGAGCTGCTCGGCCTGTCGCGACAGGGCGCCGGCCGCCTGCAGCACGCCGCCCGCCGCCGTCCCGGTCTCGCCGGCGGCCTGGCTCACGCCGGAGATGTTGGCGGTCACGTCCTGGGCGCTGCCGGCGGTCTGCGCCACGTTGGACGCGATCTCCGCGGTCGCCGCGCCCTGCTGCGCCACGGCGGAGGCGATCGAGGTCGAGATGGCGCTCACCTCCTCGATGCGGCGCGCGATGCCCTGGATCGCGGTGACGGCGTCGGTGGTCGCGGCCTGGATCTGGCTGATCTGCGCCGCGATCTCCTCGGTGGCCTTGGCGGTCTGCTGCGCCAGGCTCTTCACCTCGGAGGCGACCACGGCGAAGCCCTTGCCGGCGTCGCCGGCCCGCGCCGCCTCGATCGTGGCGTTCAGCGCCAGAAGGTTGGTCTGCCCCGCGATGCCGGTGATCAGCTCGACTACCTGGCCGATGCGCTGCGCCCCGTCCGCGAGCGTGCGCACCACCGCGTCGGTGCGGCGCGCCTCGGCCACGGCCTCGAGCGTGGTGCGCGCGGAGCTCGCCACTTGGCGGCTGATCTCCTGCACCGAGGCGGCCAGCTCCTCGGCGGCGGCGGCCACGGTCTGCACGCCGGTGCCCGCCTCCTCGGCCGCGGCCGCGACGTTGCTCGCCTGGTGCGTGGCCTGCGTGGCGATGCGCGACATCGTGTCCGCCGTGGCCTCGAGCTGGGTCGCGGCGGCGGCCAGCGTGCCGGTCATGCCGCTCACCTGCCGCTCGAAGCCCTGCACCAGCTCGGAGACGCGCGCGCTCTGGCGCTGCTTGTGCGCCTGCTCGCGCATCTGCTCGGCGGCAAGGCGCTCGGCCCGCACCAGGCCGTCGCGGAACACCGCCACCGCATCCGCGATCGCCCCGATCTCGTCGTCGCGCCCGAGGCCGGGGATCGTGGCCGACAGGTCGTTCTCCGCAAGCCGGCGCATCGTCGCGGTGATCGCCACCAGCGGCCCGAAGATGCCGTGCATCAGCAAGGCGCCGACGCCGATCGCGGCCAGCACCGCGCCCGCCATGCCCAGCAGCATGAGCTCACGCGCGGAGCGGGCGATCTCCGCGCCGCGCCCAGCCTGGGCGGCGCCGTGGGCATCGGTGTAGTCGCTGTCCCAGACCAGCAGGTCGCGTATGTCGTGGAAGCGACGCGAGGTCTCGCCGACCAGCAGCGCCGAGGCGGCGTCGCGGTCGGTCGCGGCGAGGCGCAGCAGGGTGTCGTGCAGCGGCAGGTAGGCCTGCCAGCGCGCGTCCAGATCCGCGACATGGGCGCGCTCCTCGCCGGGATCGATGTCCGGCTCAAAGGCCGCGCGTGCCGCGCCGACCTCGTTGAGGGATCGCGCGATCTCCATCGCGAGGGCGTCGCGGTCCCCCCCGGCCGGCAGGGTGACCGCGTGGGCTTCCAGCGTCCTGAACCGCTCGAGCGCACGGCTGAGGCGGATGCTGTCGCGCAGGCTGACCAGGGTGCCGTTGCGGATGGCCGTTCCTGCCTCCTCCATCCGCGCCATGCTGTACAGCCCGCAGGCACCGAGAGCGGAGACGGCCAGCAGCATGAGCGCGAAACCCAGCAGGAACTGGCCGCGCAACGAGGATCGGGATATCCGGGGCATCGTCCTGTCCTTGGAAGTCGGGACGAGGATGGCAGGCCCGGGTTAATCGTCTCTGTAGGCACGCCGCCTGGGCAGATGGGCGGCCGTCCTCGGGCCGCCAGAAAAGCCGTATTGTCGCGCCGGCTCAGCCTTTGGCGGGCTTCTTGGCCGGCGCCTTGCGTGCCGAACCCTCGGCCGCGGGCTTGGCTTCCTTGCCCGGAGCCACGGCGTCCGCCTTGCCCTTCGGCTTCCTGGGCGCGGTGGGTGCCGGCTCGGCGGGCTCCTCGTGGGTCAGGGCGGCGCTCGGTGTCGCCGCACGCTCGCCCTGGTCGGAGAGGCTGTCGGGGAACTCGCCCAGGTTCTCCTGGATGAACGCCTCCTCGACGGGCTGCACACGCGAGGGGTCGGCGCCGGGCACGGTGGCGGGGTTGGGAAGCTGGCCGAAGCCGGCGGCCTCCTCCATGCGCACCAGCTCCGAGGCGCGTTCCCAGAACTCGTCATGCTGGCCGTGGGGGCGGCCGCCCACTTCCCAGAGATGGTAGGCACGCTTCTCGATCAGCGCGTTGCGCTTGCCGTCGCTGTCGTCGAGGGGATTGTCGGTCATTCCAGGGTCCTCCGTGCGGTAGGCAACGCCAGGGCTGCGGCGAGGTTCGCGTTGCGGCAGCGGACGCGGCCGAAATGGAACGGCTGGCGCGCAATAGACCCGCCGCGCCGGGGTTGGCAATCGGGGGTCTCGCCGCGAGTCGCGTGCGACTCCGACAACCGGCGCCGAACGGGGCGCTCCACACCGGCAGCCCCTGCCGGGGAACGGCGGGGGGGGCAGGGTCGACGTCCGGCTCCACGCCCTGCCGAGGGCCGCCCCGTAAAGGACGCGACCCGGCGGACGGGGTTGCGGCAGGCGGCGGGCTACTCCGTGATCAGGCGGCCGGAGTAGACGACCGGACCGGTCGGCGCGCCGGTCGGCGAACCGCCCGCGGGCTCCAGGCTGACCAGGAGCTGGCCGCCCGCCGTGGGGCTCGCCTGGACCTGCTTGCCGTCCGAGGGCAGCACGCCGAGCGAGGCCGGCACGGTGGCGCCCTCGGGCAGCGACCAGAGCTGCAGGTCGCGGCCCTGCGGCACCGACACCGCCGAGACAGCGCGCAGCACCAGCGTGCCGTCCGGCCGCGCCATCGCCAGGAACAGCCCGGACTGGCTGCCGGCCGGGGCCAGGGCTGCGATCGTGCGGGTCCCGTCCGGCTGGCGCAGCGCGAACGCGGCCACCCCCGCCGCCAGGGCCAGCGATGCCGCCGTCGCCACGCGCCAGCGCCGCACGCTGCGCCGCAGGACCGCGGCCTCGCCCGTGGCGGCGGAGTCCTGCGGGCGGGCGTCGGGGACCGCGGCGAGCCTCGGGCCCGGCGGAACGGCGCGCGGCGCGGCGTCCGCTCCGCGCAGCCCGGCCAGGGACTGCTCCAGCCGGTCCCACAGCGCGGCGGGCGGGGCACGCTCTGCCACCAGGGCCGCGAGCGGCAGCAGGCGGCGTTCCCATTCCGCCACCTCGCGTGCGAAGCCGGGCTCGGCGGCAAGGCGGCGGCGCGCCTCGGCCATCGCGGGCAGGTCGAGGCAGCCCAGCACGTATTCGGCCGCTAGGTCCTCGGGCGGCTCGGGCATAGCGGGTGCCGTGCCGGGGAAGTCGGGGGGGCCGCTCATCGGTCGAGACAGGCGCGAAGGGCCGCGAGGCCGCGTCGGATGCGCGACTTCACCGAGCCGAGCGGCGCGCCGAGGCGCTCGGCCAGCTCGCTGTGCGTCAGGCCGTCCATGAAGGCGAGGCAGATCAGCGAGCGGCGGTCCTCGTCCAGCTCGTCCAGGCAGCCGTGCAGGGCGGTCGCGTCGTCACGCTCCAGCAGGGTCGCCAGCGCGCCGGGGGACGGGTCGGCCTCCTCGGGCAGGTCGACGCCGGCGACCTCGCGGGTGCGACGCCGCGCCAGGTCGAGCGCACGGTAGCGCACGAGGCTCAGCAGCCAGGTCTCGGCGCCGCCGCGCTCCGGGTCGAAGCGGGCCGCGTTCTGCCACGCCTGGAGGAAGGCGTCGTGCACCGCGTCGGCGGCGAGGGAGGACTGCCGGGTGATGCGCAGCGCGACCCCGTACAGCCGTCCGCAGTGGACGTCGTAGAGGATGCGGAAGGCGTCCTGGTCCCCGGCCGCGCATCGCTGCAGCAGCGACACCGCGTCCACGGCCTCCGATGTTGCTGCCAACCCAGCTCCCTGTCCCGCTCGCCTCGCCGCCGACGATCCCGCGCGGCGGCGGGAGTGCGGCTGGCGCATGCGGTACGGGTGCACCGCCGCTGCGCGAGGGGGGCACCGTAACACGGGCCGGGTCGGTGGCAAGCTGGGGGTCATGACGGTTCACCGTGCGCGGGCCGGGCATGGCCCCCGCTCGACGACGTTACGGCGGCAGCACCCGGACGGATGCCGGCCGGGCGGCGACGTCCGGGATGGCGGGCCGGGACCGGGCCGCGTCCCCGGCCCTGTGGCGCCGGCGATCGTCAGGGTTTCCGGGCCGTTCCCCCGACCCGGCGAAGGCCGGGCACCACGGGGATTTTCCATCCAGGTCATGGACTCCAGAGGCGAGCCCTTGGCGGAGCCTGCTGTGGAGCCTCGACTTCCCTTCGCCCCCGTCAGCCCCGCGCGAACGCCAGGAGGTCGGCGTTGAGCCGGTCCTGGTGGGTGGCGGCGAGGCCGTGCGGCGCGCCCTCGTAGACCTTGAGCGTCGCGTCCGGGACGACCTGCGCGCTCAGGGTGCCCGCGTGCCCCATCGGCACGATCTGGTCGTCGTCGCCGTGGATCACCAGGGTGGGCCTGTCGATGCGCTCCAGGTCGGCGGTGTAGTCGACCTCGGAGAACTCGCGGACGCAGGCGTGCTGGCCGACGATCGAGCCCATCATGCCCTGCGCCCAGAAGCTCTGGCGCAGGCCCTCGTTGATCGTTGCGCCGGCGCGATTCATGCCGAAGAACGGGATCGCGAGGTCGAGGAAGAACGCCGAGCGGTTGTCGGCCACGCCCTTGCGGATGCCGTCGAACACGGAGACGTCGAGGCCGCCCGGCCAGCGCGGCGTGGACACCATGACCGGGGGCACCGCGCCCACCAGCACGACCCTGGCGACGCGCGCGGTGCCGTGGCGGCCGATATAGTGGGCGACCTCGCCGCCGCCGGTGGAGTGGCCGACCATGACCGCGTCGCGCACGTCGAGCGCGTCCATCACGGCGGCGAGGTCGTCGGCGTAGGTGTCCATGTCGTTGCCCGTGCCGGGCTGGTCGGAGCGGCCGTGGCCGCGGCGGTCGTGGGCGATGACGCGGAAGCCGTTGTGCAGCATGAACAGCATCTGCCCGTCCCAGGCGTCCGAGCACAGCGGCCAGCCGTGCGAGAATACCACGGGCGGGCCGCTGCCCCAGTCCTTGAAGAAGATGCGCGTGCCGTCGGCGGTGGAAACGAAGCCCATCGTGCGTGTCCCCTGTCGTGTCCGGCGCCCGGCGCCGGGGTGGTCGTTGCGGCCGTTCGCACCATGACCGGAACGAATCGCGAAGGCGAGGGGGGGCGGAGGCGGGCGGCAGCGGCGGCTTCCGCCGGCGGCGTGGTCGACATGGCGGTGCGGGATCACCATCTTGGCGCGACAAGGAGATCCATCATGGCTTCCTACCAGAAGACCCCCGAGGCCGTTTCCGCCCTGACGCCGGAGCAGTTCCGCGTGACACAGCAGAGCGGCACCGAGCGGGCGGGCACCGGCGCGCTGCTGCACAACCGCGAGCCCGGCCTCTACGTCGACGTCGTGTCGGGCGAGCCGCTGTTCGCCAGCGCGGACAAGTTCGACTCGCATTGCGGCTGGCCGAGCTTCACGAAGCCGGTCGAGCCCGCGCACGTCGCCGAGCTGCGCGACAGCTCGCACGGCATGGTGCGCGTCGAGGTGCGCTCGCACCACGGCGACAGCCATCTCGGACACGTGTTCGACGACGGGCCGCGCGAGCGGGGCGGACTGCGCTACTGCATCAATTCGGCGTCGCTGCGCTTCGTGCACCGCGACGACATGGCGGCGCAGGGCTACGGCGAGTACCTGGCGCAGGTGGAGGAGCCGGCATGAGCAACGAGCGCGCCGTTCTGGCGGGGGGCTGCTTCTGGGGCATGCAGGACCTGGTCCGCAGGCGCCCGGGCGTGGTCTCGACCCGCGTGGGCTATTCCGGCGGCGAGGTCCGCAACGCGACCTACCGCAACCACGGCAACCACGCCGAGGCGATCGAGATCGTCTTCGACCCGGCGGTGACGAGCTTCCGCGCGCTGCTGGAGTTCTTCTTCCAGATCCACGACCCGACCACCCGCAACCGGCAGGGCAACGACGTCGGGCCGGGCTACCGCTCGGCGATCTTCTTCGCGTCACCCGAGCAGGAGGCGGTCGCGCGGGATACGATCGCCGACGTGGAGGCCTCCGGGCTGTGGCCGGGCAAGGTCGTCACCGAGGTCGTGCCGGTGGGCGACTTCTGGCAGGCCGAGCCGGAGCACCAGGACTACCTGGAGCGGATCCCGAACGGCTACACCTGCCACTTCGCCCGCCCCGGCTGGAAGCTGCCGCGCCGGGCCGACGCCGCCTGAGGCACGCCGGCGCGGGGCGCTGGTCCCCGCCACGGGCGCGCGGAGTGCCGGATGCGGTCCACCGGCGGGGACCGCGCCGGTGGCGTGCCTTCCGCCGGCCGCGCCGTCATTCCGCCCGGCAGGTGCCCGGCGTCGATCCGCCGTTGCCGGTTTGCCGTCCCGCCGGCGACGCGGCTTCGTGCGCCGCGTGCCGGTCGATCTCCTCCCAATCCCCACCCAGGATGCAGAAGCCTCCATGTCCGAGACCATCTCGCCATCGCCGCAGCGCCTTGCGGCCCGGCCGCTCTATCCCCGGCTGGTGCCGGTCGCCTACGCCTTCTTCGGCGCCGCCCTGGTCACCGACCTGGCCTACTGGCGGTCCGCGACCACGGACTGGGAGACGTTCTCGGTCTGGCTGATCACGGCCGGGCTGGTGGCGGTGGCGGTCACCGCCGTGGCCGGGCTGGTCGACCTCGCGGCCGGGCGGCGCCTCCACCCGCTCACCCCGCCCTGGACGCACGTGCTGGGCGACACGCTCGCGGCGCTGCTCTCGATCGTTAACGTCCTGGTGCACAGCCGCGACGGCTACACGGCCGTCGTGCCCACCGGGCTGACGCTCTCGGCGCTGGTCATGCTCATCCTGGTCGTCACGCGCCTCCACCGCCCCGCCGGCGGCCTCGTGCGCCCCGGCGTGCGGCAGCAGGTGCGCCGCGCGGTGCCGGTGTCGCTGCTTGCGCTCGCGGTGTTCGCCTGCGGCCTGGGCAGCGTGTGGGCGTTCTCCGGCCCGCCGGCGGCGCAGATCGCGGCCGCCACCCAGTACGGCGCGACCCCCGAGCTGCCCGCGCCGCACCAGTTCCTGCTGCCGCCCATGGACATCGCGCCGGTCGTCGCCTGGGGCGCGGACGAGACGCCGGTCGTGCCGAAGGGCCTGCGCGTCGAGGCCCTGGCGCGCGGCCTGAAGCACCCGCGCTCGCTCGCCGTGCTGCCCAACGGCGACGTGCTCGTGGTCGAGAGCAGCGGGCCCGCCGCCCCGGTCAACCGGC
>JBPBQX010000116.1:0-15970 GCA_050955025.1 Janthinobacterium lividum | reverse complement strand
GCCCACCGACATCTTCCCCGGCATCGGCATCCCGGTGATCAGCGTGGTGTGGAGCTACAACGGCCTGCCCGCCGACGACATGTCGGGCCGCGTCGTCTACTACTACGAGCGCACCCTGACCTCGCAGGTCAGCGACATCGCGCACCTCGAGAGCCAGTCGCTGCCCGGCTACGGCGTGGTCAAGATCTTCTTCCAGCCCGGCGTGAACATCGACGCGGCGCTGGCACAGGTCACCGCGGCCTCGCAGACCGTGCTGAAGCTGCTGCCGCCGGGCATCACGCCCCCCTACGTGCTGACGTTCAACGCCTCAAGCGTGCCGATCCTGCAACTCGCCCTGTCCAGCAGGACGCTGTCGCAGTCGCAGCTGTTCGACACCGCACAGAACTTCATCCGCCCGCAGCTCGCGACCGTCGCGGGTGCAGCCATCCCTTCGCCATACGGCGGCAAGGTGCGCCAGGTGCAGGTCGACCTCGACCAGCACGCGCTGCAGTCCCACCACCTCTCGGCGCAGGATGTGGTCCAGGCGCTGGCGGCGCAGAACCTCATCATCCCCACCGGCACCGAGAAGATCGGCCGCTTCGAGTATACCGTCGACCTGAACGACGCGCCCCGCCGCATCGCCTCGCTCAACGACTTGCCAATCAAGCGCGTCGACGGCACGCTGATCTACGTGCACGACGTGGCGCAGGTGCACGACGGCAGCCCGCCGCAGACCAACCTCGTGCGCGTCAACGGCAGCCACGCCGTGCTGATGACCATCCTCAAGTCCGGCTCCGTGTCCACGCTCGACGTGATCGCCGGGGTCAAGCGCCTGCTGCCGCAGATCCGCGCCTCGCTGCCGCCCGGCCTGACGCTGAGCCCGATCGGCGACCAGTCGGTGTTCGTGACGTCCGCGGTCACCGGCGTGGTGCGCGAAGGCGTGATCGCGGCGGCACTCACCGGCGTGATGATCCTGGTCTTCCTGGGAAGCTGGCGCTCGACGCTGATCATCACCGTGTCGATCCCGCTGGCGATCCTGGCCTCGCTCGCCACGCTGTCCGCCCTCGGCCAGACCATCAACGTGATGACGCTGGGCGGGCTGGCGCTCGCGGTCGGCATCCTGGTGGACGACGCCACTGTGACGATCGAGAACATCAACTGGCACCTTGAGCAGGGCAAGGACATCGAGCGCGCCATCCTCGACGGCGCGGCGCAGATCGTGGTGCCGGCCACCGTGTCGCTGCTGTGCATCTGCATCGTGTTCGTGCCGATGTTCGCGCTCGGCGGCGTGGCCGGCTTCCTGTTCCGCCCGCTGGCCGAGGCGGTGGTGTTCGCGATGATCGCGTCCTACGTGCTCAGCCGCACCCTGGTGCCGACCATGGCGAGCGCCCTGTTGCGCGGCCAGGACCACCACGATCCGCACGAGGCCGGCACGGCGCGCTCGCGCAACCCGCTGGTGCTGTTCCAGCGCGGCTTCGAGCGCCGCTTCGAGCGGCTGACCGCCGGCTACCGCGCCCTGCTGGTCGCGGCGCTCGCGCTGCGCTGGCGCTTCGTGGCCGGCTTCCTGGCGGTGGTGCTCGTCTCCTTCGGCCTGGCGCCGTTCCTCGGCCGCGACTTCTTCCCCGCCGTCGAGGCCGACCAGATCAGGATCCACCTGCGCGCCCAGACCGGCACCCGGATCGAGGAAACCGCCGAGCTGTGCGACCACGTCGAGGCATTCCTGCGCACGCAGATCGCGCCCGCCGAGCTCGGCAACATCGTCGACAACATCGGCCTGCCGATCAGCGGCATCAACATGGCCTACTCCAACTCCGGCACCATCGGCTCCGAGGACGCGGACATCCTGGTGTCCCTGCGGCCGGGGCACGGCTCCGCGGAGGCGATCGTGGACCGCCTGCGCGACCGCATGCCGCGCCGCTTCACCGGCACTTCCTTCGCCTTCCTGCCCGCCGACATCGTCACGCAGATCCTCAACTTCGGCTTGCCCGCGCCGCTCGACGTGCAGGTCTCCGGCCCCGACCAGGCGGCCAACCGCCGCTACGCCGCCGAGCTGCTGGGCCGCATCTCCCACGTCGCGGGCGTCGCCGACGCACGGCTGCAGCAGCGCAGCGACCAGCCGACGCTGGACGTCGCGATGAACCGCAGCTTCGCCGGCACCGTGGGGCTGACCGAGCGCGACGCCGCCACCACGATGCTCGACACGCTGGCCGGCAGCATCCAGAGCGCGCCCACCTTCTGGCTCAACCCGAAGACCGGCGTGTCCTATCCGATCGTGGTGCAGACGCCGCAGTACGACATGGACAGCCTCGGCAGCCTGCGGAACCTGCCGATCACCGCCGGCACCGGCTCGGAGCCGCTCGGTGCGCTGGCGCAGGTCTCGCCGGGCGCCAGCGACGCGGTGGTGTCGCACTACAACGTGCGCCCCGTGCTCGACATCTACGCGGCGACCCACGGGCGTGACCTCGGCGCGGTGGCCGGCGACATCGACCGCATCATCGCCGAGACGGCGCACGACCTCCCGCGCGGCGCCGTCGTGGCGCTGCGCGGCCAGGTGACGACGATGACCTCGGCCTACAGCCAGCTGTTCGCCGGCCTCGCCTTCGCGATCGTGCTGATCTACCTGCTGATCGTCGTGAACTTCCAGTCGTGGCTGGACCCGTTCGTCATCGTCACCGCGCTGCCGGTGGCGCTCGCCGGCATCGTGTGGATGCTGTTCGTCACCGGTACCACGCTGTCGGTGCCGGCGCTCACCGGCGCGATCATGTGCATGGGCGTGGCCACCGCGAACTCCATCCTGGTGGTCAGCTTCGCGCGCGAGCAGCTGGCATCGGGCATGGGAGCGGCCGAGGCGGCGCTGGAGGCCGGCTTCACCCGGTTCCGCCCGGTGCTGATGACGGCGCTTGCGATGATCATCGGCATGCTGCCCATGGCGTTGAGTGCCGACCAGAACGCGCCGCTGGGCCGCGCGGTGATCGGCGGCCTGGCCTGCGCGACCCTGGCCACGCTGTTCTTCGTCCCCGTCGTGTTCAGCATCGCCCACGCCCGCGTTTCCGCCGCGGCGGCGCGCCTTTCCGCGTCCGCCGGGCACGCGGCAGCCTGACGCCGGAGCCAGCATGACCGACATCCCCGACCCCCTATCCGGCACGGTGCGCGCACCCGCGGCCGCGCCCATCTCCCTCGCGATCCCGGCTTCCCGGTCGGGTTGGCGCCGCGGCCGGGTCGTCGGCGTGCTCGCCCTGGCGCTCGCGGCCGGCGTCGCGACCTTCGGCATCGTCAGCCGGCAGCGCTCGCACGCCGAGCTGCAGGCCTGGACCGACGCCGTGGCAGTGCCGACCGTGACGGTGATCCGCGCGGCCGCCGCGCCGGCGACCCAGGTGCTGCGGCTTCCTGGCACGATCCAGGCCGACTTCCAGGCGCCGATCTACGCCCGCGTCAGCGGCTACGTGAAGGCCTGGTACAAGGACATCGGCGCAAAGGTGCGCACGGGCGACGTGCTCGCCGAGATCGAGACCCCCGACCTGGACCAGCAACTGCTGGAGGCGCGCGCCGAGCTGGTGAAGCGCCAGGCCGACGCGGACCTCGCGGCGCTCACCGCGAAGCGCTGGAACGCGCTGCTCGCCAGCAACTCCGTCTCGCAGCAGAGCGCGGACGAGAAGACCGGTGACGCCGCGGCGCGCCGCGCTTCCGTGGTGGGCGCGCAGGCCAACGTGCAGCGTCTGCTCGCGCTGGAGAGCTTCAAGCGGATCGTCTCGCCGCTCGACGGCGTGGTCACGGCGCGCAACATCGACATCGGCGCCCTGACCACCGCGGGCAGCAGCGCCGGCTCGCCGCTGTTCAGCGTCGCCGACACCCACCGCATGCGCGTCTACGTCCGCGTGCCCCAGGCGGACTCCGCGGAGCTGACCCCCGGGCTGCACGCGCGCCTCGCCCTGTCGCAGTACCCCGGCCGCGTGTTCCAGGCGCGGCTGGCCACCACCGCCGGCGCGATCGAGGAGCAGTCGCGCACCGTGCTGGTCGAGCTTACCGCCGACAATCCCGACGGGGTGCTGTGGCCGGGCACCTTCGCCGAGGTCAGCTTCGACATCCCGCAGCGCGCAGGCCTGCTCCAGATCCCGACCGGGGCGTTGCTGTTCCGCGAGCATGGCATGCAGGTCGCCACCCTGGACCGGGACGACAAGGTGGTCCTGAAGTCCGTCCAGCTCGGCCGCGACTTCGGCGAGACCGCGGAGGTCCTCTCGGGGCTGTCGGCCACGGACCGGGTGATCGACCACCCCTCGGACGGGCTCGACGCCGGGGAAGCCGTGCACGTGGCGCCGGCGCCGGCAGTCGCCGGAGGCGAGACCGCATCCGCCGCGACGGGGGCGCCGCCGGGTCCGGCACCGGCCTCGGCACCGTGACGACGCCGCGCCGGGAGGGTCGGGCAGGAAGGCAAGGCCAGAGGCTCTGCCTCTGGACTCCGCTCAAGGCTCGCCTTGAGAATCCTTTGCTTGAGTCAAAAGATCAAAGGGCCTCGGGCCCTTTGCGGGTCCGGGCAGCGCCCGGCCTTGCCTGCCTACGCCGGGCGTCGCTCCTGTGCGGCCTGGCGGCGGCACTGGCCGGCTGCGACCTCGCCCCGCATCGGGTGATGCCGGTCGTGAGCATCCCCGCCAGCTACACGGAGGCCGCCTCCTGGCACGTGGCGGTACCCGCGGACCGGCTCGACGCCGGCCACTGGTGGACGCTGTACGGCGACGCGGAGCTGGACCGGCTGGAGGCGCGGCTGGAGCCGGACAGCCCGGACCTCGCGGCGTCGCTGGCCTCGTTCGGCCGTGCCCGCGCCTTCGCCGCCGAGGCGGAGGCCGGCCTGTTCCCCACGGTGAGCGTCGGCGGCCAGATCCAGACCGACCGCCAGTCCAACCGACGGCCCAGGCGCGGGCGCGGCCAGCCGAACCAGTACCTGAACAACGGCATCGACGCGCAGGCGGTCTACGAGATCGACCTGTGGCACCGCGTCGCCAACGAGGTGAAGGCTGGGCGTGCCTCGGCCGAGGCCAGCGCCGCCGACTTGGCCACGGTGCGCCTCAGCCTGGAGGCCGAGCTTGCCGACGACATGCTGATCCTGCGTGGGCTCGACGCGCAGGCGGGCGTGCTGTCCCGCACCGAGGCCACCTACCGCCAGGCCCTCGCGCTCACGCAGAACCGCTTCGCCGGCAAGATCGCGTCCGGGCAGGACGTCTCGCGCGCGCAGACCCAGCTCGACGACGCCAGCGCGCAGGTCGCAGACGTGGCCTCGCGTCGCGCCCTGATGCAGCACGCGATAGCGACCCTGGTCGGCCTCGCGCCGGAGCAGCTGTCGATCCCGCCGGAGACGGTCCTGCTGCGCCTGCCGCTGATCGCCACCGGGCTGCCCTCGTCGCTGCTGCAGCGCCGGCCGGACATCGCGTCCGCAGAGCGGCAGATGGTGGCGGCCAACGCCACGATCGGCGTGGCACGCGCCGCGTTCTACCCGACGGTGTCGCTGGACCTCGTCTACGGCCTTGTCGCCAGCTCGTTCAACATCTTCAGCCTGCCGGACAGCTTCTGGGCGCTCGGGCCAGGCCTCACCATGCCGCTCTTCGAGGGCGGGCTGCGCCGTGCCGAGGAGAGCGGCGCAGTCGAGGCCTACCACCTCGCGGTCGCCAACTACCGCGGCACCGTGCTGCGCGCCTTCGGCGAGGTCGAGGACAGCCTGTCGCAGATCGAGTGGCTCGGCCGCGAGGCGCGCGACGAGGCCGGCGCGGCGACGGCGGCCGGGCAGACCGAGGCCATGGCCACGAACCTCTACAAGGACGGCGCGTCGAGCTACCTCGAGGTCGTCACCGCGCAGACCGCGGCCCTGCAGGCGGAGCGCGCCGTGATCGACCTGCGTACCCGCAGGCTGGAGGCCAGCGTGGCGCTGATCCGCGCGCTCGGCGGAGGATGGACGCGCCACGACCTGCCCGACACGAAAGGGCTGAGCACGGCGGCGCAAGGCACTGCCGGGCCCGGGCCTGGAAAGCAAGGTTGAGGCTCTGCCTCAAGCTCCGCCAAAGGCGGCGCCCTTGGAACGCATCCCCTAGGTGAGGGGATCAAAGGGCGCTCGGACACTTTGCGGGTCCGAGTGTAGCCTAGCCCTTCCAACAGCCCTCCTGGACTTTTGGAAGGGCCAGCGGCGGGAGAGCCCGACCTTGCTTCCTGGCCGGGGGGCAGCAAGCCTTAAAACCGAGTTTAATGGATGCCACCCCACCGGAAGAGGATGCTGTCTTCCAGCGACAGGTGCCGGTGTGACGCCACGGCGAGCGACCGGCAAACGTGAAACCCAACGGTGGAATGCATCATGAATTACGGGATCATCCTTCTCACGGCGGCCGGCCTGTTGAGCGGCTGCGCCTCCTCGGGCGTCGGTAGTCTGGCAAGCAACGCCAACAGCAACTTCGCGGCCGGCGGCGTGTCGCTCACCGCGGAGCCGGTGATGCCCGACGTCGGCAGCCAGCAGTATCCGAATTTCGCCAGCGGCTCCGAGATGGCCTCGGTCGTAACCTCCGGCCGCGAGGTGATGATGCCTGGACAGGGCGCTAACGGGATGCCGCAGAGCGTGAACTCGCTGCCGGTCGGCGCGGCCGACATGCCCTGAGCCCGAGCGCGGATCCGGGACCTCAGCATGCGCTGCCAGGATTTGGCGACATTGCGAATTCAAGTATGCACGGCCCGAACGCGGACGCGAAGGCAGGTCCGGTGCCGGCGGTGTGACCCACGAAGCCGCCGGGCCGGTCGATGATAAGCAGTCCTCCAAGCCTGGGCCGCAGCCGGGAAATCTGGGCGACGCGAGCGTCGGGATCGCCGATGAACGCGTCGCCGCCGAACTGGGCGAACACCATGCGTGTGCGACTTGGCCCGGCATTGACCACGATCCGGCGCAGGTCGTCATCCTGGTCGCCGGAGAACACGCTGCCGCCGTTGCCGTGTGCTGCAGGGGAGATGGCGACCAGCAGGTCCGCAGTTCCGGGTGTGTCGAGCATGCGCAGGCAGTTCCAGCCGCCGCGCGACTGCCCGCCGGCTGCGATCCTCGCCCAGCCGCGACGACGCAGTTCCACCAGTCCGTCGTGCAGCCAGCCGGTCGCGCGATCGACGTCGTCGGCCACGGGGTCCCGGTCGAAGCGCACGATGTCCCAGCCGGCGTTGTTGAACAGCCTCACGTGAGGCTGCGGCTGGATCGAGCGGCTGTCACCGCCGCCTTTGCCGTGCGCCCACACGTAGACTCCTGCCGCCGTTGATGGGCCGTGCCACAGGAAGCGCGGGTCCGGCACGAATGCGTAGTTCCAGGTGCCGATCAGCGGCGGCGGCGGCGGCGCCCGCCAGTCCCGGCCGGCCAGCACGATGTCGAGGCCGTCTGCGTAGACGACGCAAGGCGGCGCGTTTCCGCCGGGCGCCTTCGCAGCGCAGGCTGCCAGCGCCGCGGTGCGTGCTTCCGCGGCCGTGGCGCCTCCGGCCCAGCCGTGACGACCGTCCTCCGACACCGCGAAGGCGCGCGGCAGGTTGGAGCGCACGAACTCCGCATAGGCGGCGCGCCCGGCCGCACCGACCCACGGAACCCGGCTTGCGTCGAGGATGGCCGGCGCGCTTTCCTGTGCCCGCGCGTCGCCCGTCCGGAGCGCCGCCGATGCTGCCGCCAGCAGGCAGGCGCGTCTTGTCACCACCCTGGTCCACCTCCGATCCCGTGGCCAGGGTTGGGCAAGGCGTGGCGACTTGTCCAGGGCTGCGGGCGGGCGTGGCGGCACGGCCGGAGGAACAACGGACCAGGAAGCACTGATGCTGCCAGCCATGACGCCGGTGCGCCGGACGATCCTTGTCATCGAGGACGACCTCGACTTCGCCGACCAGGTGAGGCTCGACCTCGTCAACCGCGGCTACGACGTGCGCCATGCCGCGTCCAGGGCGGAAGCCCTGACCCTGCTCGCCACGGGTGCGCCGGACCTGCTGGTGGTCGACCGCACGCTGCCGGACGGCGACGGGATCTCGATTGTCGCCGAACTGCGCGGACGCGGTGTCCTGGCGCCGGTCCTGATCCTGAGCGCGCTGGGCGCCGTCGACGACCGCGTGCTCGGACTCGAGGCCGGCGGCGACGACTATCTTGTCAAGCCGGCCTCGCTTCTGGAGCTTGCAGCGCGCATCGCGGCCCTGCTCCGGCGCGTACAGGACACGCGGCAGACCGGCCTCAGGGTCGGCGACCTGACGCTCGACCTGATCGGGCGCACGGCGCGACGCGGCGCGCGTGACATCGAGCTGCTGCCGCGCGAGTTCAGGCTGCTCGAGTACCTCATGCGACGGCCCGGCCAGGACATCACCCGGCAGATGCTGCTGGAATCTGTCTGGCAGTATCGTTTTTTTGTCGAGACGAATCTCGTGGACGTTCATGTCGGCAAGCTCCGCCGCAAGATCGAGCGTCCCGGCGAGAAGCCGCTCATCACCAGCATCCGTGGCGTCGGCTTCCGGTTCGAGGACGAAGAGGCGTAGTGCGCGCAGGTGGCTGCGACGCTCCCGCGCATGGCAGCGACCGCCGACACGGCAGGGAACTGCACGCCGGCGAACCGGGCGAGCATTGTTGCTCCGTCAGGTGCCGGGGGCGGGCGGGAAGGTCGTTACGGTTCTGGCCGACGGTTCTGGTGCTGCTGGCGCTGGTGGCGTGCAGCATGCCGCAGGTCGGAGTGGTTCCGTTCACCCCGACTTCGGACCAGGGGGGAGGGGAGGCGATCGTGCAGGGCTGGCTGGCCCGTCACCGTCCACGACCCACGCAGCTGAACCTGGACAGTTATCGGTAGAGTATTAGGACAAGAACGCGCTTTTGCGCCTCCCTGGGTAGGGTGAGGTGATGTTGACTTGCGCGGTCACGGGACACGTTCGACAGCCGCGAACCAGAAGGGCAGCCAAGTCAGCTGCACCGACCGATTGCCCGGACCCGATGGCTCGCCGCAAGTGCCCGGCGGGCGAACGCGTTGCTCTCGAGCCCTCTCATGGGCGTCAGCGCACGCACAGAAATGGCTTCAAGCACTAAAAAACTTTTTAATCTCCTCACGATAAACAAGGTGTTAGCTAAACTCCATAAGGCCCACAAAGACCTGCCAGAACTTGCAAGCACACTGTTTTGGACTGAACTGATCGCTTTTGCACTGTACATGGAGGATATGTCTGTGAAAGAACAGGCAGGGCCGATTTCATCATTGCTGTACACGACATATCGTAACACAGCAACGATCAGCCGATCGTTGCTGTGTTCGGTGGCGCTTGCCGGGCTGGCAGTTCCTACGCGCGCGGACGAGCTTGCGGATCTCAAGGCACAGGCTGCCGCCCTGGAACAGCAGAATCAGGCTCTGACGCGGCACATCGACGAGATCGGCAGACAGCAGACCGCGCAGCAGGCATCAACCGGTGCCAACACGCCCCAACCTGCACCCGCCCTGCCGACCCGCAAGCCGACTTTCTTCGGAGCCTTGTTCGGCACCAGCCCCGCGGCAGGCACGCCGCAGCCCGGAGGGCAGACCGCGTCCGGGGGCGCGCCCACAGTGACGGAGGCGCGGACGGCGGGCGTGGCGCCGTCGATCCAGGCGATCGGCGGCACACCGCCGATCCCGGCCGCCAACGCCCTGACCTATCTCGGGGTCACGCTGTACGGCACCGTCGATCTCGGCGTGAGCTACCAGACCCACGGCACACCGCTCAGCAGCCAGTACGGCCCGGGCCTGGAGTATCTCGTCTCCAAGAACAGCTACCGCTCGCAGGTCAGTGTTGCGCCGAACGCGCTGAGCTACTCCAACATCGGGCTGAAGGGCGAGGAGCTGCTGGTCTCTGACCTGTCCGCGGTGTTCAACGTGCAGACGCAGTTCATCCCGACCTCGGGCAACCTCGTCAACAACGTCGGCGCCGAGGTGCAGAACAACGGCATCGCGCTGAACCGGCAGAGCTCGAACGGCGACTCGAGCCGCGCGGGCCAGGCCTTCCAGCTCGCCTACGGCGGCCTGAGCTCGCGCCGCTTCGGCACCCTGACCTTCGGCCGGCAGAACACGTTCACCCTGGACGGCGTGATCGCCTACGATCCGTTGTTCGCATCCAATGCCTTCTCGGTCATCGGTTACTCGGGCGGGCCGGCCGGCGCCGGCGACACCGAGGACACCCGCCTCGACTCCTCGCTCAAGTACCTGGTGAACTACGGGCCGGTACACGCCGGCGCCTTCTACCAGTTCGGCGGCGGCAACAGCGACGCCGCGAACGGCAACGGCAGCGGCTCCGGGCGCAACTCCTACCAGTTCGACGTCGGTGCCGAGTACCGCGGCCTGGATGTCGACGCGATCTACAGCCAGATCTACGACGCCGTCTCCGCATCGCCGCTGACGGCAGCGCAGGTGGCGACTGCCCCGGTGGGCTCGCTCGCGGCGTCCATCTCCGACAACAAGGCGGCGATGCTGCTGGCCAAGTACAGGATCGGCAAGGCCCAGCTCTTCGTCGGCTACGAGAACATCCTGTACAGCAACCCGCGCGACCCCGTGCCGGCCGGCTCGCAGGGCCTCAATGGCTATGTACTCGGTGTGGTCAACAACAACGCCTACGTCAACAACAAACTGTTGCAGGTGTACTGGGGCGGGGTGCGCTACGCCGTCACGAAGAAATTCTACATCGACGCGGCCTACTACCGCGAGCATCAGAGCAGCTACAACGGCACGGGATGCAACAGCACCAGCCTGCCGACCTGCCGTGGCGACCTGAACGCATATTCCCTGCTGGCCAACTACAGGGTCACGCCGCGTTTCGACGTGTATGCGGGCGCCATGCTGTCAACGGTGTCGAACGGCCTCGCGAGCGGTTTCATCAACAACACCTCGATCGACCCGACGATCGGCGGCCGTTTCGCGTTCTGACACCACGATCCGGCTGGACCGGCTCACCAGTCGTTCCGGACTCGTTCCTGAAACCAGGCGTTGTCCCCTCGTATCGGCAGAGTCCGAGGATCAGGAATACACACTGGTTGCGCGTCTGGAGCCTCCCAGGCCCTGCGCCCACAAACTGTCCTGCGTTCTTCCTGCGGCGGGGAGTGCAGGCTGGATCCTGAAGCTCTCCGGCTGTCGGGCCGAGGCTGCCTTCGCCTGCAGGTCCAGCCGGATCAGCCCCGACGTCCGGCGTCATGCCGAACCAGGATCTCGCCCGGATCACTCTGTGGGGGCCGATTACTGTCACGGTCGCCTGTGCGAAGCCGCACCCGCGATGGTCGCGGCCGCGATGCCGGTCTTGTGTGTCCTGCGGCCGCAGTTCGTCCCTGGTTCGAATGGCCATCGGGCTGCGGGATGGCTATGAGGCGCCGGGCCTGACCGACGCGGCGGTGCCATATCCGCTGGAGGTCTTCGCAATGCAGGACGGCACCGGCACTCAGCGCCTCACCGTGGGCGCTTCCCTCATCCACGCCCTTGATCCGGCACCCGAGCGTGCACCTCTGTGCCCTTGCGCCAGCCAGCCCTCCGCGTCCCCGCTCCGTCTGCACATGGCGGCCTGCCTCCTTCCTGCCGCCTGGTGCATGGTGGGGCCAAGCCTCGCCCGCGCCGACCCGCAGGGCATCAGCACCAACGTGCCGGTCCAGCTCGACGATGCCTTCCCGTCCGTGGGCTTCGGGGAGACGCAGCTCCAGTTCGACGGCCGCTACACCCTCGACCCGCACGACTCGAACGGTCGCGACCTGGTCGGCGCCGGCCCCACCCTCAAGGTCGGCGCACTCCCCCACCTCCAGCTCTCGTTCAACCCCGGCTACAACCTGGGCAACCAGGGTGCCGCGGACGGCGGCAGCGCCTCGGCCAGCGCGATGTGGGCGGTGCGCGGCGACAGCCGCTGGGTCCCCGCGATCGCGCTCAGCGGCAGCTACGCCACGCCCTACGGCTCGGGCCACAAATCCGCGGAGTGGTCGTACTCCCTCGCCGCGACCAAGTACCTCGGCACAGGCAAGGCGAGCCCGCGCCTCGACCTCAACCTGAACTGGACCCACGTCACCCAGCCCGCCGCCTCCGATCGCCCCGACCAGTTCGAGATCGGCGTGGGCGCCTCGTGCCTGCTCAGCCCGGCCACCGCGCTCGTCGTCGACGTCTTTCATGGCGCACGCCCGCAGCGCGGCCAGAACCAGACCTTCATCGACGCGGGCGTGATCTGGGAGATCGACCCAAGCACTTCGCTTGGCCTGGGCGCCGGTGCGGGGATCGGCGAGCAGTCCCCGGCATTGCGCGTGTTCTTCGCCGTGCAGCGCGACGTCAAGCTGTTCTGACCGGCAGAGAAAACAGCCGCACGCCGTCCGCGACGGCGCGGGAAGTCACGCAGCCCCGTCTGTCCCGCCGACCCGCCCCGGTGCCGAACCGCGCATCGGACGGCACGTGCGCCGGCCGATGCGCGCCGGAGGACAGGCGGTGCCGCAGCCGCCACCTGCCCTTGAGCGTCAGTAGACCAGCACGTTGTCCCAGAGTGCGCACTGGTGCTCCAGGGTGAAGTCCGCGTCCGTGAACGTCGACAGCTTCGGCACGTTCTCGGACAGATACTGGTAGTTCGGCGCCTGGTACTGCGGCCAGTTGCGCAGGCCGGTCCCGTTCGGGTTTCCCGCGTACATGAAGTTCGTCCATGCCGCGACGAGCTTGTCGGACAGCTTCTCCTCCGGGGCGCTCAATGGATGGGCGGTGCCGGCGGGGCCGCCATGGAAGCCCGGGAACAGGAACTGGATATCGATGGTGTGCGCGGCGCCGTGCGCGAAGCTCAGCGGCGGGAAGTACCACGGCGCATTCTGGTCGCTGAACTCGTAGGCGTAGACCCGCGCCCAGGGGTGGACGAGGGTGTTGAGATGGCGGGCACGGCACGCCGTCGGGTCCGTCCCCACGGCGACGTAGGCCAGACTCGGGTTCGCGTAGGCGCTCGCCGGGTAATGCGCCAGTACGTTGGCCGCCGTGCCGGCGGGATAGCTCGGCGCACCGCCGCCAGCGCCAGCGCCCGCGCTGTAGGTCGCGGTGACCAGGCTCGTGTACTGGGCCGCGGTCAGCGGGCCGTTGAAGTACTCGTTGATGCTCGCGGTGAACGCTCCCTCGTCCTTGACGGTGCCGTTCATGATCGGCACGCGGTTGAAGTTGCCGGTCGCCCACGCCGTGTCGGCCGGGATCGGCAGGACCTTGCCGTCCACGATCAGCCCGGTGACATAGGGGCCGTTGGCGCTCGCCGTGCCCTGGAGGGCCAGGATCTGCCCGACCGGCAGGGAGCGCAGACACGCCGCGGTCGCAGGGGTGGCGTCGCTGCCGCAGCCGGCCGCGGTGGCGAAGCTTGTGCCGCGCGTCTCGGCGAGGGTGAGCGGTGCCACGGTGAGCAGCGCCCCACTCTCGAAGATCGCCCGCTGGAACAGCCCCGCGCTCCGGGGCGAGATCACGTTCGCGGCGGTGCTTGTCGCCCCCGCCGATTGGCCGCCTATCGTGATGTTGTCGGGATCGCCGCCGAACGCCGCGATGTTGCGGCGGATCCAGCGCAGAGCCGCCTGCTGGTCCATCAGCCCGTAGTTGGCGAAATGATGACCCTCGTGGTCGAGCGCGGGATGCGCGAAGTAGCCGAGCAGCCCGAGGCGGTAGTTGATCGTGACCACCACGGTGGGCCCATCCGGCCCGCCCTGCGCCAGCTTGCCGGCGTCGTAGTCGTTGCTCTCGCCGTCCACCAGGCCGCCGCCGTGGATCCACAACAGCACCGGGCGCTTGACGGCCCCGAGACGCGCCTGGCGTCCCGGCGCCACGCCGGTCCCGGTGGTGAAGACGTTGAGGTAGAGGCAGTCCTCGTTGACCGTCGCCGGTCCCGCGAACGCTCCGAGTTCGGTGATCTGCGCGCAGGTGCCACCGAAGTTCGTGGCATCGAGGGTCTGCGTCCAGGAGCCGTGCGGCCTGGGCGGCTGCCAGCGCAGCGATCCCACCGGCGGCGCCGCATACGGGATGCCGAGGAACATGTTGACGCCGTTCTGTTCCAGTCCCTGAACGGCGCCATCCGCCGTGCCGACGACCGGCCCTGAAGCGCCAGTCGCGTGTGCCGCGGCCAGAGGCTGCGTTGCCAGCAGCAGAGAGCACGCGGCTGCTCCCAGCAGCCTCGATCGGCCGGAATGTCGGCGTGCGTCGACATCGCTGCTTGTGCGCTGCATCTCAGTCCTCCCATACCCTGTTCTTGGCGTTGTCTATGCAACGCTCTTCTTCAGTCTACGTTAGGTATCGGAGTACCGGTAGCATTTTTGTTGCGGTCACGGTCTCCAGGCGCATGGCACCCGTGCACGAATCGGATCCCTTCAGTGCGCGTGCTCGACGGTGCGCTGGATGCTTGCTGTGATCACCCAGCGCACGAGCTTCCCGTGCTGCCGATCGGAGCTGACCGTGGGAGAAGGAAAAGGCTGCCGCGAACAGCGGATCGCGTTCCAGAATCTGGTGTGGAAACGCGGACAACGGCGTCCGATGCCACGCCGGCCCAGCACTGGATGAGCGCGCAGACAGGTGCCCAACGGCGATGCCTGCACCGTTCAGCTCGGTGTGCCCACTCTCGTCTGCAGGTACGGCTGCAACAGCAGGCATTCGCCGTCGTGTGCATCGTCTGCTGCAACCATGACCGTTGTCGCGACGTCACGGAATGGTCGTGCCCGTTTGCCGCCCCTTCACGGGCCGTGCCGAAGGCTCTGTCGTAGGTCCCTACACCGATAGGCACGCTACCTGCAGTCAGTGTGGTTGCGGAGCCTCGGATTCGCTGTGTCCGGCCGCCGGTCCGCTCACGGTGCGTCCGACTGGTCCGGAGTGCGGACGAAGCCGTTGCGGTTCGGCATCGTGATTGCGGCGAGACTGCGCGCGTCCAGTGTCGTGTCGGCAGGAACGATGCCGTTCAGGTTCAGCACGAACGCGCTCACCGCGTAGACTTGGTCGGCGCTCAGCGTCTGCGCGGCGCCAAGCGGCATGGCGCGATTGATGTAGTCGAACAGGGTGGTGGCGAACGGCCAGTAGCTGCCGACCGTGCGCACCGGCTTGGCCGAGGCCAGCGTCCCCTCTCCGCCGACCAGCCTGGGCACGGGCGCGCCGTCACCCCCCTTGCCGTCCGCGCCGTGGCACGCGGCACAGGCCTGGGCGAACAGCTGCGCACCCTCCTGCACGCTGCCGTGTCCGGACGGCAGGCCGGCGCCGTCCGGGGCGACGTCGATGTCCCACCCCGCGATCTCCCCCGCCGTGGGCACGCGGCCGATGCCATACTGCTCGCCGGCGAGCGCGGGCCCTGCCACCGCAAGCAGCGCCGCCAGCACGATCTTATGCCGCACCGCTCACCTCGCCCGTTGCCGCCACGCGCCAGGCGTGGATCGCGTTGTAGTGGTAGTACGCGGCGGGACCGCGCTCGGCCACCAGGGCGTCGTGCGTCGGCTGCACGCGGCCCCCGTCGTCGGTGGCGCGGCTCTGCAGCGTCGCCGGGCCGCCTTCCCACCGCCAGGGCAGCCGGAACCGCGTCAGGCAGAGCGGCAGCACCGGCCCCTGCAGATCCGCGTCGCGCCAAGTGGCGCCGCCATCGGTCGACACCTCCACCCTGCGGATCGCACCGCGCCCCGACCAGGCGAGGCCGCGTATCTCGTGGAAGCCCGGCTCGCGCAGCGCCTGCCCTGCGGACGGCGAAGTGACCACAGACTTCACCTCCATCACGAACGCGAACTGGCGCGCCTTGCCGCCGGGCATTAGGTCGGTGTAGCGCGACGTCTCCTCGCGGGTCATCCACGGCTCGGTGCCGAGCTTGAGCCGGCGCAGCCACTTGATGCTGGTATTGCCCTCGAACCCGGGCAGCAGCAGGCGCAGCGGGTAGCCCTGCTCCGGGCGCAGCCGCTCGCCGTTCTGCGCATAGGCGAGGATCGCGTCGTCCATCGCCTTGGCGACCGGGATCGAACGGGTCATCGCCGCGCTGTCCGCGCCCTCGGCCAGCATCCAGCGCGCCTCCG
>JBPBQX010000115.1:0-16751 GCA_050955025.1 Janthinobacterium lividum | reverse complement strand
GTCGCGGATGTAGGGCGCGATCATCGCGACGTAGCGGCGCGTCTCGGCCGGCAGGCGGCGGCCGCGGGTGAGGTAGGCGTCGAGGTTGCCCGGCCCCGCGTTGTAGGCCGCGAGGAAGCCGGGCGAGCCGTACACGTCGTACATCTGCCGGATGTAGGCGGTGCCGGCGAGGATGGAGTTGTGCGGGTCGTAGGGGTCGTTGCCGATGCCCTCGAACTGGCCGCGCATCTCGTCGAAGGTGGCCGGCATCACCTGCATCAGGCCCATGGCGCCGACGGGCGAGGTGACCAGCGTGTCGTTGTGGTAGAGGCGCCCGCCCGACTCGACGCGCATGACCTCGCGGATCCAGCGGTCCGGCACGTCGAAGCGCGCGGCGGCCTCGGTGATGTAGGGCCCCCACGGGTCCTCGGCCGGGCCGGGCGGCGAGTAGTCGGTGCGGGCGTGCGCCTCGTACTGCGCGGCCTCCTGGGTCTCGGACAGCTGCACCGGCGCGTGGCTGGCGCAGGCGGAGAGCAGCGCCAGGGTGCCGGCCGCGCCGAGCACGCGCAGGCGGGCCAGGGCGGGCGCTCGGAGCGCAGGCGCCGCGGTGCCGGACGGATGGGGAGCCTGGGCAGGGAGGGGGCTGGGCATCCGGCGAAAGCCTCCGTCGTGGCGGGACTGCGCGGCCGCGCGAGGGTCGCCCGCAGCCCGCGCGGGGGATGCGGCCGGTGCGGCAGCCCGGGCGGCCGCCGCTCACGTGGCCCGTCAGGAACTCTGTCTAACCCCTTACAGGCGGCCGAGGATCGAGGCAACCGGAAGCTGCGGAAGGGCTGGCTGGGCCACGACACCGTGCCGGGAGCGACACGACCGCGCAAGGGGCCGGCGTTGCCTGTGCGGGCCCGAAGGAGTATCCGCGACCCGCCATGAGCATCGCCCTCGATCATCCGGCCCCGTCCCTGGTGGGTTCCCACCTGGACCTGGAGGCCGTCTCCACCCGCCGCGCCCGCGACCGCCTCGCGGTGCGCGACGTCGCCGACGGGGTGCGGCTGTGGCGCCTCGCGGTGACGCTGGGCTGGCTCGACATCAAGCTGCGCTACCGCGGCTCGGTGCTGGGCCCGTTCTGGCTGACGCTGTCGACCGCGGTGATGGTGGGCGCGCTGGGCGCCGTCTACAGCACGCTGTTCGGCATGAACCTGCGCGAGTTCCTGCCATTCATCGCGGTCTCGCTCGTGATGTGGAACGCGGTCGGCACGCTGATCGGCGACGCCTGCGCCGCCTTCACCCAGGCCGAGGGCACGATCCGCTCGGTGCGCATGCCGTTCTTCCTGCACGCCATCCGCGTCGTGGTGCGCAATGCCCTGATCCTCGCGCACAACGTCGTGGTGTTCGTCGTCGTGTTCGCGGTCTACGGGGTCCTGCCCGGCGCCGGGGCGCTCATGGCGCTGCCGGGACTGCTGCTCTGGGTCGTTGACGCCTTCGCCACGTGCCTGCTTCTGGGCACGCTGTGCTCGCGCTTCCGCGACATCCCGCCCATCGTGGGCTCGATCGTGCAGATCGCGTTCTACATCACCCCCGTCATGTGGAAGCCGGAGCAGCTCGGCGCACGCGGCTGGTGGCTGCCGCTCAACCCGTTCGATGGCCTGCTCGAGGTCGTCCGCGCGCCGCTGCTCTCGCAGCCGATCTCCTCCCTGGCCTGGGGCACGGCGCTCGGCTTCAGCGTCCTGCTGTGGGCGGTGGCATGGGTCGTGTTCGCCCGCGTGCGCTCGCGCCTGGCGTTCTGGGTGTGAGTGCCGCGACGAGCAAGGAAGGCCAGAGGCTCTGCCTCTGGACTCCGCTCAAGGCTCGCCTTGAGAATCCAACACTTAAGTCAAGGGATCAAAGGGTCCTCGGACCCTTTGCGGGTTTGGGCGGAGTCCATGCTTGCTTTCCTGCTTTCAGGGCTCCGGCATGAGCTCGGTCATCATCGACAACCTGTCGGTCGACTTCCCGATCTACCACGGCAGCTCGCGCTCGCTGAAGAAGACGGTGCTCGCCGCCGCCTCCGGCCGGCTCGGCGAGGACCGGCAGAAGCGCGTGGTGGTGCAGGCGCTGCGCGACGTGTCGCTGCGCCTGGGCCGTGGCGACCGGCTCGGCCTGGTCGGCGGCAACGGCGCGGGCAAGACCACGCTGCTGCGCACGATGGCGGGGATCTACGAGCCGGTGATCGGCCGGGTGCAGGTGGACGGCGTGGTGACCGCCATGCTCGACCCCAACCTCGGCATGAACATGGACCTGACGGGCCGCGAGAACATCATGCTGCGCGGGCTGTACAACGGCTACAGCCGCGCGCAGACCCGCGCGCTCGAGGAGGACGTCGCCGATTTCGCCGGCCTGGGCGAGTTCATGGAGCTGCCGGTGCGGTTCTACAGCTCGGGCATGATCGTGCGCCTGGGCTTCGCGATGGCGACCGCGGTCAGCCCCGAGGTGCTGCTGATGGACGAGTGGTTCCTCGCCGGCGACGCGGACTTCCTGGCCAAGGCGCGGGCGCGGCTGGAGAGCGTGGTGCGCGGCGCCGACATCCTGGTGCTGTCCTCGCACCAGCCGGCGATCATGCTGGAATGGTGCACGCGGGTGATCTGGATGGACCACGGGCGGGTCCGCGAGGAGGGCCCGGCCGCGGAGGTGCTGTCGCACTACCTCGGACACCCCGTCGCGATGCCCGCGACGGCCTGAAGCGGCGCCGCCCCCGAAAACCCTTTCCCTGAGTAGCGGTTTCCAAAGGCGAGCCTTTGGCGGAGCTCGAGGCAGAGCCTCGACCTTGCTTCCTTCCCCTACGTCGTCATGACGACGTGCGCGTCCCCTTCCCGGGACAGCACGTTGAGCGCGACCTCGCTTCCGGTGCGCCGCAGCCGGACGCTGACTCGCGCATCGCCGGCCGCCAAGTTGTAGAGCGTCACGTCGGGCAGGCACTCCGGCAGCACGGGCTGCTCGAAGCGGATCTCGCGCCGCTCCGGGTCGAAGGACAGCCCGAGGCAGGCCGCGAGCATGGCCGGCAGCGCGGTCGCGGCCCAGGCCTGGGGCGAGCAGGCGACGGGGTACGCGGTGGGCCCCTGCGCCCGCCGGCGCGGCAGGCCGCAGAACAGCTCGGGCAGGCGGCGCAGCTCCAGGGTCTGGCAGGCGCCGAACAGCGCGTCGAACAGGCGGGCGGCCTCGGCCTTGCAGCCGTAGCGGGCGAGGCCCATCGCGATCAGCGCGTTGTCGTGCGGCCAGACCGAGCCGTTGTGGTAGCTCATCGGGTTGTAGCGCGCCTCGCCCTGCGCGAGCGTGCGGATGCCCCAGCCCGAGAAGAACGACGCGCCCATCAGCCCGGCCGCGACCCGCTGCCCGTGCTCGGGCGAGGCGAGGCCGGTGAGCAGCAGGTGCCCGGCGTTCGAGGCGCGCACGCGGCAGGGCCTCTTGGCGCCGTCCAGAGCGATCGCGTAGGTGCCGATCTCCTCGCACCAGAACGCGGCCTCGAAGCGCTCGCGCAGCGTGGCGGCGGCGTCGTCGAGCGCGTCGGCCTCCGCGTCGTGCCCGACGTGGCGCGCGACCACGGCGGCGGCGCGGCGGGCGGCATACGCGTAGCCCTGCACCTCGCACAGCGCGATCGGCCCCTCGGCGAGCGTGCCGTCGGCGTGGAAGATCGAGTCGTAGCTGTCCTTCCAGCCCTGGTTGGCGAGGCCCTCCTTGGTCTGGCGGTGGTACTCCACGAACCCGTCGCCGTCGCGGTCGCCGTACGTGTCGAGCCAGGCGAGCGCCGCCCGGATGTGCGGCCACAGCGCGGCGGCGGCGGCCAGGTCGCCGGTGCGCTCGACGTAGGCGCCGGCCAGCATCACGAACAGCGGCGTGCTGTCCACGCTGCCGTAGTAGTGGCGGAACGGCACCTCGCGCAGCACCGCCATCTCGCCGTGGCGCACCTCGTGCAGGATCTTGCCCGGCTCCGCGTCGGCCAGCGGGTCCACCTCGGTGGCCTGGTGCGCGGCCAGGTAGTCGAGCACCCCGCGCGCAATCTCCGGGTCGAGCCACAGCGTGTGCAGCGCCGTGACCAGCGCGTCGCGCCCGAAGGCGGTGGAGAACCACGGCACGCCGGCATACGGGTACGGCCCGCCCGGCTTGTCGGTGACGAGCATGTAGAGGTCGCAGATCGAGCGGCGCATCGCCTCGTTGAACACCTCGTTCGACGTGGCGACCGCGGCCGCCCGGCTGCTTTCCCGCCGCAGCCGACGCCGGCTGTCGAGCAGCGCGCGCAGGAACCGCGGGCCCGCCGGCTCCACGGGCGGCGCCTCGTCGCAGCCGACCTCCATGAACACCACGCGCTGGCCATGCGCCGGCACCGCCAGCTCGAACACCGCGCGCCCCGCCTCCAGCACCGCGGGCGCCGGGTCGAAGCGCAGCCGCGTGGAGCGCCGCACGTCGTCCAGCCCGCGATACGCCAGCACGACGGTGTCCGCCCCCACCTCCGGCTCCAGCCGCTCGCCGCGCTTCGCCCGCGTCATGCCGCGCGCCTCGAACAGGTCCGAGAAGTCCGCGTCGAAGCGCAGCTCGACCCGCACCACGGTGTCCGTCTCCGCGTAGGAGCGCACCGCGAGCCGCTCGTGGCACGCCGCCTGCCACAGGAAGCGCGTCCGCCGGATGTGCAGCAGGTCGTGCTCCAGCACCAGCCGCGCCCCGTCGTGCAGGTCCGGGTTCGCCAGGTCGCAGGTCAGCTCGGCGTTGTCGTCGCGCAGGATCGACGACAGCAGCATCGGCCGCGCGCCGCCCACCAGCATGTCGAGACGCGACAGGTAGCGCGTGTCGCGGTGGTACACGCCGTCGGAGCTGCCCGGCCCGCCGAACACGTCGCCGGCCGCGTCGAACACCGCGAAGGTGTCGCCGCTCTTGAGCGTGCGCGTGCGCCGCTCCTGCAGCGACACGGTCGCGGGGATGGTGAACTCGGCGGGCTGCGGGCCCGTGGGAGGCTGCGTCATGGGGCGGACATCCTCGAGGCTGCGGCCTGCAGGGAGGATGGGCGCACACGGCGGGCATGCACAGGGGGCAGAAAGCAAGGTTGAGGCGCTGCCTCAAACTCCGCCAAAGGCTGCGCCCTTGGAACGCGCCCCTTAAGTCAAGGGATCAAAGGGTCCTCGGACCCTTTGCGGGTCCGGGCAGAGCCCGGCCTTGCCTCACTCCCACTCGATCGTGCCCGGCGGCTTGCTGGTGATGTCGTACGTCACCCGGTTGATGCCGCGGACCTCGCCGATGATCCGCCCGCAGACGCGCTGCAGGAAGCCCATGTCGAACGGGTAGATCTCCGCGGTCATGCCGTCGGTGCTGGTCACGGCGCGGAGCGCGCACACGTTGTCGTAGGTCCGCCCGTCGCCCATGACGCCGACGCTGCGCACCGGCAGCAGCACCGCGAACGCCTGCCAGATCGCGTCGTAGAGGCAGGCCCCGCGGATCTCCTCGAGGAAGATCGCGTCGGCCTTCTGCAGGATCTGCACGCGCTCGCGCGTCACCTCGCCGGGAATGCGGATCGCCAGCCCCGGCCCGGGGAACGGGTGGCGGCCCACGATGTCGTGCCCCAGCCCCAGCTCGCGGCCGAGCACGCGGACCTCGTCCTTGAACAGCTCGCGCAGCGGCTCGACGAGCTTCATGCGCATCCGCTCGGGCAGGCCGCCGACGTTGTGGTGGCTCTTGATCGTCACCGACGGCCCGCCGGTGAAGCTGATGCTCTCGATCACGTCCGGGTACAGCGTGCCCTGCGCGAGGAAGTCCGCGCCGCCGATCCGCGCCGCCTCCTCCTCGAACACCTCGATGAACAGGCGCCCGATGGTCTTGCGCTTCTGCTCGGGGTCCGTGACGCCGGCGAGCTGGCCGAGGAACAGCTCCGACGCATCGCGGTGCACCAGCCGGATATTGAAACGGTCCCGGAACGTCGCCAGCACCTGGTCCGCCTCGCCGGTGCGCAGCAGCCCGTGGTCGACGAAGATGCAGGTGAGCTGGTCGCCGATCGCCTCGTGGATCAGCACCGCGGCCACCGACGAATCCACGCCGCCCGACAGCCCGCACACCACGCGCCCCGTGCCGACCTGGGCGCGGATGCGCGCGATCTCGGCGGCACGGAAGCCGGCCATGGTCCAGCCGCCCTCGCAGCCGGCGACGCCGTGCGTGAAGCGGCGCAGCAGCTGCGCGCCGTGCGGCGTGTGCGCGACCTCGGGATGGAACTGCACGCCGTAGAAGCGACGCGCCTCGTCGGCGATCACCGCGAACGGCGCTCCCTCGCTGGTGGCGACGGGCACGAAGCCCTCGGGCAGGCGCGAGACGCGGTCGGCGTGGCTCATCCACACCTGCTCGCGCCCACCCCTGAGCCAGGTGTCGGTGAACAGCGCGCAGTCGGCGGTGATGTCGATGGTGGCGCGGCCGAACTCGTGCAGGTCGGACTTCTCGACCGCGCCGCCGAGCTGCTCGCACATGAGCTGCTGGCCGTAGCAGATGCCGAGCACGGGCAGGCCGGCGCTGAACACCTCGGGCACGACGCGCGGCGAGCCCTCGTCGACCACGCTGGCCGGGCCGCCGGAGAGGATGATGGCGCGCGGCGCGAAGCTCTCGATGCGCTCGGCGGTGGCGTTGTAGGGCCAGATCTCGCAGTAGACGCCGCTCTCGCGGACACGCCGGGCGATGAGCTGCGTCACCTGGCTGCCGAAGTCGAGGATCAGCACGCGATCCTGGGTCAGGGGGAGTTGGGCGAGGTCCTGTTCCATGGACGCTTGCAGCACAACCCGCCGCGGGAGGCAAGAAAGGAAGCATGGGCTCTGCCTAAACCCGCCAAAGGCCTGAGGCCTTTGGAAACCCGTCCCTCAAGGCAGGAACCCCTTCCATGCGCCGGTCCAGGGGCGGCTCGCCCCTGGCGGGTCCGGGCAGAGCCCGGCCTTGCCTTCACCCTGCGTGCGTCTCGGCCAGGTCGCTCTCGATCTGCTCCAGGCTCCGCCCCCGCGTCTCCGGCACGAGCCGCCAGGTGAACGCGATCGCCGCGAGCGTCATCGCCGCGAACACCAGGAACGTCCCCCCGCTGCCGAGCGCGCGCACCAGGTCGAGGAACACCAGCGTGACCGCGAGGTTCGACCCCCAGTTCGCCACGCTCGCCGTGCTCATGCCCCGCCCGCGCACGGCGAGCGGGAAGATCTCCGCGATCAGCAGCCAGAACACCGGCCCGAGCCCCACCGCGAAGCCCGCGATGTACAGCCCGAGCGCGCCGACCGTCACCGCCGCCAGCCCCGGCCCCGCGCCCAGCAGGAACGCGCCGGCGAGCACCAGCAGCGCGGCCGCCATCACCCCCATGCCCGCCAGCAGCAGCACCCGGCGCCCCGCGTGGTCGATCAGCCGCATGGCGACCAGCGTCATGGCCACGTTCACCGCGCCGATCCCCACGGTCGCGAGGATCGCGGCCGACGCGGACGCCAGCCCCGCCGACTGCACGATGGTCGGCGCGAAGTAGATCACGGTGTTGATGCCGGTGACCTGCTGGAACACCGCGAGCCCCACGCCGACCACCAGCGGCCGCCTGGCCTGCGGCGTGCGCAGCATGCGGCGCAGCGAGATGTCCTGGCCCCCGTGCCGCAGGTCCTGCTTCAGCGCGGCCAGCTCGCCCGCGGTCTCGCCGTGCCCGCGCAGGAAGCGCAGCGCGCGCTCCGCGTCCTGCGTCCGCCCCCGCGCGGCGAGCCAGCGCGGGCTTTCCGGCAGCACCAGCATCCCCGCCGCCAGCGCCAGCCCCGGCACCACGCCGAGGCCCAGCATCCAGCGCCACCCGCCGTCGGTGCCGGCCAGCGCGTAGTCCACCACGTAGGACAGCAGGATGCCGAAGGTGATGCAGAACTGGTTGAGCGAGACCACCGCGCCCCGCTTCTCCGCCGGCGCGATCTCGGACAGGTAGAGCGGCGTCAGCATGGACGCGACCCCGATCGCCAGCCCCACCAGCAGCCGCGCCGCCAGCAGCACCCACAGCGCCCCCGCCAGCCCCGACAGCAGCGCGCCCGCCGCGAACAGCACCGCCACCCACACGATCACCGGCCGACGCCCGAACCGGTCCGACAGTGCCCCCGCCCCCGCCGCCCCCACCGTGGCGCCCACCAGGACGATGCCGGTCACCACGTCCTGCATCGTGGGCGACAGCGCGAAGCGCGCGCGCAGGAACAGCAGCGCGCCGGAGATCACCCCGGTGTCGTAGCCGAACAGCAGGCCGCCCAGGGAGGCCACGGCGGACAGCAGGAAAAAACGCATGGGCGGGTGTCCCGGAAGGAAGGAAGCATGGGCTCTGCCCAAACCCGCAAAGGGTCCGAGGACCCTTTGATCCCTTTACCTAAGTAAAGCCATCCAAGGGGCTTCCCTTGGCGGAGCTCGAGGCAGAGCCTCGACCTTTCTTCACTCCGCCGAGAACGCCGCGACCAGCCGCTCGATCGGGTCCCACGCGTAGGCGACCTGCGGCACGGACACGCCGGCGACCAGCACGCTGTCGGCCATCACCGCGCGCCCGCCGATGCGCTCGTAGAACCAGCGGCTGGGATTGTCGCGCAGCACCCAGCAGAACGCGGAGCGGCAGCCCAGCTCGGCCAGGTGCGCCGCCCCCGCCCCGATCAGCCGCCGCCCGAGCCCGCGGTCGCGCCAGTCGTCGAGCACGTAGAGCGTCTCGATCTCGCCCTCGCCCAGCGGCCCGCGCCCCTGCGGCCGCGCGTCCGGGGTCTCCGGCGCGGGCGCCGGGCCGTCCGGGCGCGACAGCGTGCCCCAGGGCGTGGCGCGCCGGGCGCGGCCCACGGTGACGAAGCCCGCGATGCGCGGCACGGTGGCCGAGGCGGCGACGAACACCCCGCCGTCTCGGATGGTGCGCTCGTACTCCGCCGCCTTGCGCCGCGCCGACAGCCCCGCGAGGAACGCGTCCGGCAGCAGGCCGGGGTATGCGCTGCGCCACGCGGCGACGTGCACCGCGGCGATGGCGGGTGCGTCGCCCGGGCGCGCGCGCCGGATCGCGATCATGCGTCCCCGGACCCTTCCGGCGACGGCGCACCCTCGTCCGCGCCGACGGCGGCATCCGCCTCCGCCCCGCCCGCGTCTCCCGCGACCGGCGCGGCGGTACTCCGCTGCAGCACGGCCGCGAAGAACCCGTCCGTCCCGTGCCGGCGCGGCGTCAGGCTGAGGTACGGCCCCGGTCCGGGCACCGGCGCGTCCAGCGTCCACGTCTCTGCGAGCGGCACGGCGGTGAACTCCGGGTGGCGCAGCAGGAACGCCTCGACCTGCGCCTCGTTCTCGTCGATCAGCAGCGAGCACGTCGCGTACACCAGCCGCCCGCCCGGCCTGACCAGCCGCGCCGCGTCGTCGAGGATGCGCGCCTGCTTGGGCAGCAGCTCGTCGAGGTCCAGCTCCCGCAAGCGGAACCGCGCGTCCGGGTTGCGCCGCCAGGTCCCCGTCCCCGTGCACGGCGCGTCGACCAGCACGCGGTCGAAGCTGCCGCCGCGCCGCTTGACCCACTTGTCGCCCGGCTCGATCAGGTGCCGCTCGACGTTGTGCGCCCCCGCCCGCCGCAGCCTGCGCGTCGCCCCGTCCAGCCGCGGCCGCGACACGTCGCACGCGACCACGTGCCCGCGGTTGCCCATCGACGCCGCGATCGCCAGCGTCTTGCCTCCCGCCCCCGCGCACCAGTCCGCGACCCGCATGTCCGGCGCGGCGCCCACCATGGCCGCGACGAGCTGGCTGCCCTCGTCCTGGATCTCGATCAGCCCGGTCTGGAACGCGGGCCCCGACGTCACCGCGCGCCGCCCCGGCACCCGCAGCCCCCACGGCGACAGCGGCGTCGGCGTGGCCACGACCCCCTCGCGCTCCAGCGCCGCCCTGCCCTGCTCCAGCGTGCCGCGCAGCAGGTTCACCCGCAGGTCCAGCGGCGCCGGCTCCGACAGCGCCTCCATCTCCGAGTCCAGCGTCTCCCCGAACCGCGCCACCAGCCGCGGCAGCACCCAGTCCGGCACCTCCAGCCGCACCGCGTCCGGCATGTCCGGGTGCACCAGCGTGTGGCTCTCGATCGCCAGCAGCGCCTCGCGCTCGGGCGGGATCAGCGTCGCCGGCGCGTACTGCCCCCCCGAGAAGCTCTGCGCCACGCCCGACGCCGACCACCCGTCCATCAGCAGCGACGCCGCGATCAGCATCCGCGGCGTGGGCGCCGTGCCCCCGCGCTCCACCCACCACCCCAGCCGCCGCCGCGCCCGCAGCACCGCCCACGCCCGGTCCGACACCGCGCGCCGGTCGCCCGACCCGATGAACCGCCTGGCGCGGAAGAAGTCGTTGGCCACCGCATCCGCCGGCCGACGCGCGCGCTCCTCCACCTCGGTCAGCAGCTCGATCGCCGCCGCCAGCCGCGCCCCCGGCGTCATGCCCCCGCTCCCGCCATCACGTCGTCCAGCCCGTCGAGTCCTGCCACGATCGCCGCCCGCCCCTCCAGGCCGTACTCCACCGGCCGCCCGTGCCGGTTCACCCAGCACGTGCGGAACCCGAATCCGGACGCCCCGAACGCGTCCCACGGGTTGGACGACACGAACCCGATCTCCCCCGCCCCGCACCCGAAGTGCGCGGTGGCCAGCGCGTACGTCCGCGGGTCCGGCTTGAAGACCCCCACCGCCTCCACGCTCAGCAGCGCGTCGAACAGCGGCGCGAGCCCGGCCGCCCCCACCTGCCCCGCCATGCCCTCCGGCTCCCCGTTCGACAGCACCGCGCACGCCACCCCCGCCGCGCGCAGCCGCCCCAGCGCCGGCGCCACGTCCGGGTACGCGTCCAGCGTGCGGTTCTCCCGCGCCACGTCCTCGACCAGCGCGCCGTCCAGCCCGTGCATCGCCGCCACCACCTCCAGCGCCTCGCGCGACAGCGCCGAGAACGCGCGGTGCTCGCCCGCCAGGCTGCGCACCCAGGTGTACTGCATCGTCAGGTCGCGCCACTCCCGGCTGACCGCCTGCCACTGCGGCCCGACGCGCGCGGCGTGGCGGCGCATCGGCGAGTCGACGTCGAAGACGGTGCCGAACGCGTCGAACAGCACGGCGCGGAGCTGGGGCATGGCGAAGAGCTTTCGAAGGAAGCAAGGCCGGGCTCTGCCCGGACCCGCCAGGGCGAGCCGCCCTGGACTGGCCTCTTTTAAGGGGATTCCAAAGGCGAGCCTTTGGCGAAGTCCAGAGGCGGAGCCTCTGGCCTTGCTTGCCTGCCTCAGTCCTGCCGGTAGTTCGGCGCCTCGCGCGTGATCGCCACGTCGTGCACGTGGCTCTCGCGCAGCCCCGCCCCGGTGATCCGCCGGAACTGCGTGCGCGTCTGCAGCTCCTCCACCGTGGCGCTCCCGGTATACCCCATGCCCGCGCGCAGCCCGCCCACGAGCTGGTGCACCACGGCGCTGACCGGCCCCTTGTAGCCGACGCGCCCCTCGATGCCCTCCGGCACGAGCTTCAGCGTGTCCTTGATCTCCTGCTGGAAGTAGCGGTCCGCCGACCCCCGCGCCATCGCCCCGATCGACCCCATGCCGCGGTACGACTTGTAGGACCGCCCCTGGTAGAGGAAAACCTCGCCCGGCGCCTCGTCCGTGCCCGCGAGCAGGCTGCCCACCATCACCGAGTCCGCCCCAGCCCCGATCGCCTTGACCAGGTCGCCCGACGTCCGCACGCCGCCGTCCGCGATCGACGGCACGCCCTGCGCGCGGCACGCGGCCGCCGTCTCCATCACCGCGGAGAACTGCGGCACGCCCACGCCGGCCACCACGCGCGTGGTGCAGATGCTGCCCGGCCCGATGCCGATCTTGACCGCGTCCGCGCCCGCCTGGATCAGCGCCTCCGCCCCCTCCGGCGTCGCCACGTTGCCGGCTACCACCTGCACCGCGTTCGACAGCCGCTTGATCCGCTCCACCGCCGCGAGCACGCCCTGCGAGTGCCCGTGCGCCGTGTCCACCACGACCACGTCCACGCCCGCCGCCACCAGCGCCTGCGCCCGCGCGTGCCCGTCCTCGCCGACGCCGGTGGCGGCCGCGACGCGCAGCCGCCCCAGCTCGTCCTTGTTGGCGAGCGGGTGCGCCGTCGCCTTCTCCATGTCCTTGACGGTGATCAGCCCCACGCAGCGGTAGGACTCGTCGACCACCAGCAGCTTCTCGATGCGGTGCCGGTGCAGCAGCCGCCGCGCCTCGTCGTGCTCCGAGCCGTCGGCGACCGTGATCAGCCCCTCGCGCGTCATCAGCTCGTACACCCGCGTCGACGGGTCGGTGGCGAAGCGCACGTCGCGGTTGGTGAGGATGCCCACGAGCCGCCCGCTGTCGCGCTCGACCACGGGAAACCCGCTGATCCTGTGCAGCGCCATGAGCGCGCGCGCGTCGGCCAGCGTCTGGTCGGGGTGGATGGTGAGCGGGTTGACTACCATGCCGCTCTCGAACTTCTTCACCCGGCGGACCTGGTCGGCCTGCTCCTCGGGCGTGAGGTTCTTGTGGATCACCCCGATGCCGCCCTGCTGCGCCATGGCGATGGCCATCGCGGACTCGGTGACGGTGTCCATCGCCGATGACACCAGCGGGATGTTGAGGCTGATGGTGCGCGTGAAGCGCGTGCGCGTGTCGGTGTTGTTCGGCAGCACCTGCGAGTACGACGGCACGACCAGCACGTCGTCGAACGCGAGCGCCTCGCGGATGCGCTGGTCCAGGCGCGGACCCGGCTCGGGCTGCGCTGGCTGGGGGGCGGTGCTCTCGGGGGCCATGGCGAACGCCTTTCGACGCCGGGCGACGCGGATACGGCCCGGCCTTGGCGCGTCCTTCTAGCGGGTCGGGGCGGCGGGGATCAAGGCTTGCGGCAAGGAAGACCAGGCTCTGCCCGGACCCGCCAGGGCGAGCCGCCCTGGACTGGCCTTACTTAAGGGAGGCGTTCCAAAGGCTCAGCCTTTGGCAGATTCTAGAGGCAGCGCCTCTGGCCTTCCTCCCCTCACCCCCGGAACCCCGTCGCCACGACGTAGAGCTCGCTCGACTCCCTGCGACTCGCCGGCGGCTTGGCGTGCTTCACGACGGCGAAGTCGCGCCGCATGGAGTCCATCATCTCCTTCTCCGACCCGCCCTGCAGCACCTTGGCCACGAACGCGCCCCCCGGCGACAGCACCTGCCGCGCGAACTCGAGCGCCTGCCCCGCCAGGTCGACGATGCGGATGTGGTCGGTCGCAGTGTGCCCGGTGGTGTTGGGCGCCATGTCCGACAGCACGAGGTCGACCTTGCCGCCGAGCGCCGCCATGAGCCGCCCCGGCATCGACTCCTCCGTGAAGTCGCCGACCATCAGCGTGACGCCCGGCACCGTGTCGATCGGCAGCAGATCCAGCCCCACGACCTGCTTCGCGCCGCGCTTGACCGCGACTTGGCACCACCCCCCCGGCGCCGCCCCGAGGTCGAGCACGCGCACGCCCGCGCGGATCAGCCCGAACCTGTCGTCGAGCTCGATCAGCTTGAACGCGGCGCGCGACCGCCAGCCCTGCTGCTGGGCGGCGACGACGTAGGGGTCGTTGAGCTGGCGCTGCAGCCAGTGCTGCTGGGCGGTGGTGCGGCCGCGCGCGGTGCGCAGCGACACGGACATGTTGCGCGCCCCCTGCGTGGTGTCGGCCGACGCCGAGCGCGGTGCCGCGCTGGACTTGCGCGCCGGCGCCCCCGGCCGCGCGGCATGCGCCTTGGACTTGGCGGCCGTGACACGCTTGGCAACCTTGGCGGCGGCGGCGCGGGCCTTCATCGAGCGCGCCGGCGCCTCGGTGCCGGAACGCGCCTTCGGGGCCTCGGCAGGCGCGGCCGCCGCGGGCCGGGGCGCAGCGGGCTTGGCGGGCCTGGAACGCGAGGCGGACGCGGCCGGCTTCGCGGCGGCGGGCTTGCCGCCAGGGCGCGCGGGCGCACCCGCCTTGCCGCCGCCCCGCGTCGCCGCGCGCAGCATCTCCGCGCCCGACGGCGCCGCGCGGCGCACGGGCCGCGCGCCCGCGGGCTTGTCCCCGCCGGCCGCGCCGCCGCCCTTCGCGTCGCGTCGCGGCGCCTTGCCCGGCGCCCCCGCACGACGACGCCCCGGCGGCTTCGACGCGCCGCTCATGCCGGCAGCACCGCGACCGGCGGCACGGCAGGCGCCGCGTCCGGCCCCGGTCCCACGCGCCGCTGCGGCCGCCGCGCGCCGCCGTCGCGCATCATGCGCAGCAGCATGCCCTCGCGCAGCCCGCGGTCCGCCACGGTGACGTCGGCCGCCGGCCAGCAGCGGAAGATCGCCTCGAACACCGCGCACCCCGGCAGCACGAAGGCCGCGCGCTCCGCCCCGACGCAGGGGTGCTCGGCCAGCCCCGACGGCCCGAGCGCGCGCAGGTCCGCGAGTGCGGCCATCGCCGCCACCCGCCCCAGCACGACGCCGTCGATCAGCGGCCTGCGGTAGCGCGGCAGCCCGAGCGCCACGCCGGCGAGCGTGGTCACCGTGCCGCTGGTGCCCAGCAGCCGCACGCCGCCCGCGCGCATCTCGTGGGCGATGCAGTGCACCGCCTCGAACGCCGCGAGCCGCGCCGCCACGTCCGCGACCATCGCCGCGTAGCCCGCCCCGGTGTGGCACGCGGCCCCGAACCGCTCGGCGAGCGTGACCACGCCCACCGGCAGGCTGGTGGTGCCGATCAGCTGCAGCGTGCCTGCGCCCAGGCGCACCCAGGCCAGCTCGGTCGACCCGCCGCCGATGTCGAACAGCAGGGCGCGCCGGTCGTGCGGCCGCGACACCGCGGCCAGCAGCGGCGCGCAGCTCTCCAGCGCCAGCTCGGCCTCCTCGCGCGCCGTGATCACGTCGATGTCGAGCCCGGTCTCGCTGCGCACCCGGTCGATGAACTCGGGCCCGTTGGCCGCGCGCCGGCACGCCTCGGTGGCGATCGCGCGCAGCCTGCGCACCGGCCTGCGCGACAGCCGGTTCGCGCAGGCGTGCAGCGCCGACATCGCGCGGTCCATCGCCGGCGGGCTCAGCGCGCCGGTGTCGTGCAGCCCTTCGCCGAGGCGCACGATGCGGCTGAAGCTGTCGAGCACGCGGAACCCGTCCGACGCGGGCGCGCCCACCAGCAGCCGGCAGTTGTTGGTGCCCAGGTCCAGCGCGGCATACGCGCTGGCCGTGGGACGTCGCAGGACGTGCGGGGCGGGCTCGACCATGGGCTGAGGCTTCCGCGTCGTTGACCGGCCATTGTGTTGCCCGCGGCGGGGCGGGGGCAAGCGGCCTTTTGCCGCGTGCCCCGCCATGCCGGGTTGCCGGTCCGCGGGCGAGGTGGTAGGCAGCCCCACGCAGCCGGTGCCCGCCTCGCGCGGCGCCCCGGGTGGGGGATAGTTTAGCGGTAGAACTCCCGGCTCTGACCCGGGCAGCCTTGGTTCGAATCCAGGTCCCCCAGCCACTCCGACCATCGCGCGACGCCCGCGCCCGCCGGGAGCGGCCATGACCGAGCACGACGAGGTCCGCCTGCGCTGCGACCGCGCGCTGTCCGGCCACCGCCGCCGCACCGTGCGCCAGACGCTCGCCGACCTCGCCGCCTCCCCGCTCGCCGACCTGCCGCCCGACTCCTACGGCGAGGGCGAGGCGATCGCCGGCCTGGAGCGCGAGGTCGCAGCCCTGCTCGGCAAGCCCGCCGCCCTGTTCGCCGCGAAGGGCGTCGCCGCCCAGCAGGCCGCCCTGCGCGCCTGGTCCGACCGCTCCGGCCGCCGCAACGTCGCCCTGCACCCGAAGAGCCACATCGACGCCGACGAGCGCGCCGCCTTCGAGCGCCTGCACCCCCTCGCCGCCGTGCGCCTCGGCACCGACCACGCCCCGTTCGACGCCGACGACCTGGCGCGCGTGGCCGAGCCGCTCGGCGTGGTGACGGTCGAGCTGCCGCTGCGCCGCGCCGGATACCGCCTGCCGGAGTGGGACGGCCTCGTGGCGATCTCGCAGTGGTGCCGCGCCCGCGGCGTGCCGCTGCACCTCGACGGCGCGCGCCTGTGGGAGGCGCAGCCGTACTACGACCGCCCGCTGGCCGCGATCGCGGCGCTCGCCGACTCCGTCTATGTGTCCTGCTACAAGGGCCTCGGCGGCCTGGGCGGCGCGCTGCTCGCAGGCCCGGAGGACCTCGTCGCCGAGGCCCGCGTCTGGCACGCCCGCCACTGCGGCCCGCTCGCGACCGCCTTCCCGTTCGTGCTCGGCGCCAGCGACGGCCTGCGCCGCCACCTGCCCCGCATGGGCGACTACTTCCGCCGCGCGCAGGGCCTGGCGGCGGCGCTCGCGACGCTGCCCGGCGTGACCCCCACGCCCGCGCCGCCACAGTGCAACGCCTTCCGCCTCTGCCTGCCCGGCCGCGCCGACGCGCTCGGGGCCGCCCACCTGCACCTCGCGCGCGAGACCGGCGCGTGGCTGTTCGGCCGCTTCGCGGAAACCCCGCTCCCCGGCCTCGCCGCCACGGAGGTCTGGATCGGCGACGCGGCCGACGACCTCGCCGACGACGAGGTCGCCCGCCTGGTCGCCCGCCTCGTGGAGATGGCCCGCGACGCCTGACCCCGGCGCAGGGGCCGCCGCCTCAGCCGGCGAGCTGCCGGTTCCAGCTCCTCGCGTCCGGGCGCAGGCGCGAGAACGCGGCGCCGCACTCCGCGGCGAGCGCCTGCAGCCCGGCGGCGGACACCTCGGCCTCCTCGCCCTGGCTCGCCCAGACCAGCTGCACCTGCGCGGACAGCAGCACCTGCAGCGCGCTGCGCGTGGCCGGCGTGATGCCGCCGCCGGTGG
>JBPBQX010000114.1:0-17394 GCA_050955025.1 Janthinobacterium lividum | reverse complement strand
GGAAACACTTGCTTAAGTAACGGGATCAAAGGGCCTCCCGGCCCTTTGCGGGTCCGGGCAGAGCCCGGCCTTGCTTTCTTCCTGAAGAGGGACACACGCGATGGAACTCGGCGTCATCGGACTTGGCCGCATGGGCGGCAACATCTGCCGCCGCCTCTTGCGCGCGAAGCACAGCATCGTTGCGTTCGATCGCGATGATGCAGCGGTCAAGACGGTGACCGGCAGCGGCGGCCAGGGCGCGTCCGGCGTCGAGGACATGGTGCGCCAGCTCAAGGCGCCGCGCGCGATCTGGGTGATGCTGCCTGCCGGCCCGATCACGGAGGCGACGGTGACGCAGCTTGCCGGCCTGCTCTCGCCCGGCGACACGATCATTGACGGCGGCAACTCCTACTACAAGGACGACATCCGCCGCGCCCGGGAGCTGCGGGCCAGGCAGATCAACTACGTCGACGTCGGCACCTCGGGCGGCGTGTTCGGCCTGTCGCGCGGCTACTGCATGATGATCGGCGGCCCGGCGGAGGAGGTGACGCGCCTGGACCCGATCTTCGAGGCGCTGGCGCCAGGGCTCGGCGACATCCCCAGGACCGAGGGGCGTGGCGAGGAGCGCGATGCGCGACCGGAGAAGGGCTACATGTACTGCGGCCCGGCCGGCTCGGGGCACTTCGTCAAGATGGTGCACAACGGCATCGAATACGGGATGATGCAGGCCTACGCCGAGGGCTTCGACATCCTCGCCGGCAAGTCCTCGAAGGAACTGGCGGAGGAGGAGCGCTTCTCCATCGACACCGCCGACGTCGCCGAGGTGTGGCGTCGCGGCAGCGTGATCTCGTCGTGGCTGCTCGACCTGACGGCGAACGCCCTGGCGGAGAACTCCACGCTGTCGGAGTTCAGCGGCGAGGTGCACGACTCCGGCGAGGGCCGCTGGACCATCGAGGCGGCGATCGAGCAGGCGGTGCCGGTTCCCGTGCTGTCGAGCGCGCTGTTCGCCCGTTTCCGCTCGCGCTCCGGCAACACCTTCGGCGAGAAGCTGCTGTCGGCGATGCGCTTCCAGTTCGGCGGCCACGTCGAGCAGCTGCCGGGCGACACCAAGCCGGCCGAGGTGAAGCACGAGGACGCCGTCAAGAAGGGCGGCTGAGCCGTGGTCTCCCGGGGGAGGAGCTGAGCGCCGTGCAGGTCGCCGACACCCACCTGGCCGACGACCCGGAAGCGCTGGGGCGTGGCATGCCGGTGGCGGCGCCGCCGTGCACCATGGTGATCTTCGGCGCGGGCGGCGACCTGACGCGCCGCCTGCTGATGCCGGCGATCTACAACCTGCGCGCCGGCGGGCTGCTCAGCGAGGAGTTCCGCGTCCTCGGCGTGGACCGCGTCGACAGCGACGACGAGGCGTTCCGGGGCCGGCTCAACGAGGCCATGGAGGACTTCATCGCGCACCGCCGTGGTGGCGACACCATGGACCGCGCGGCCTGGGACTGGCTGCGCGCCCGCGTCGGCTACGTGCAGGGCGACTTCGACGACCCCGCGCTGTACGAGCGCATCGGCGCGGCCATCGGCGAAGGCAACTGCGTGTTCTACCTCGCGGTCGCCGACCGCTTCTTCGGCCCGATCGTGGACAGGCTCGCGCAGGCGTCGCTGATGCAGCAGCGCGACAGCCGGTTCCGCCGCGTGGTGGTCGAGAAGCCGTTCGGCCACGACCTCGGCAGCGCCCGCGCGCTCAACGCGCGCCTGCTGCGCGCCGTGGACGAGAGCCAGGTGTTCCGCATCGACCACTACCTCGGCAAGGAGACGGTGCAGAACATCATGGCGCTGCGTTTCTCCAACGGCATGTTCGAGCCACTGTGGCGGCGCGACCACATCGACCACGTGCAGATCACCGCGGCCGAGACCGTAGGCGTGGAACGGCGCGGCGCGTTTTACGAGAGCACGGGTGCCCTGCGCGACATGGTGCCCAACCACATGTTCCAGCTCCTCGCCATGGTGGCCATGGAAGCGCCGACCAGCTTCGACGCCGACGCCGTGCGCACCGAGAAGGCCAAGGCGATCCAGTCCATTCGCCCGATGAACCGCGAGAACGCGCTCAACCGCGTGGTGCGCGGCCAGTATCGCGCCGGCAACGTCGCCGGCCACGACCTGCCGGCGTACCAGGACGAGGCGGACGTCGACGCACGTTCCTCCACCGAGACGTACGTGGCGCTCAAGCTCGCGATCGACTCGTGGCGCTGGGCGGGCGTTCCGTTCTACATCCGGACCGGAAAGCGCATGGCGACGCGCCGCACCGAGATCGCGATCCACTTCAAGCAGGCGCCGTACGCGCTCTTCCGCGACACCCCGGTCGAGAAGCTCACGCCCAACATCATGACCCTGCAGATCCAGCCGAGCGAGGGCGCCACGCTGCAGTTCAGCGCCAAGGTGCCGGGGCCCACGGTGCGGCTCGGCGGCGTGAAGATGAACTTCAACTATGCCGACTGGTTCAGCGAGGGCCCGTCCACCGGCTACGAGACGCTGCTCTACGACGTGCTGATCGGCGACGCGACGCTGTTCCAGCGCGCCGACAACGTGGAGGCCGGGTGGGAGGTCGTGCAGCCGGTGCTCGACTCCTGGGATGCGGGTCATATCCACGTCCATCCCTACGCCGCGGGAAGCAGCGGACCCTCCGAGGCCGACGCCCTGCTCGCGCGGGACCGGCGGCACTGGCAGCCGCTGTGAGCGCGAAGGCAAGGCCAGGGCGCTGCCCTGGACCCGCCAGGGGCGGCGCCCCTGGACCGGCGCCCCATGCACGGTTTCATGCGGGCGTTCTCGCGTGACTCCCGTTCATCTGCTGATCTCCGACGTCGACGGCACCCTGGTCACCAGCGGCAAGGCGCTCACGCCGGACACGATCGCGGCCGCGGGGCGTCTGCGCGCCGCCGGCATCCGCCTCGCGCTCACCAGCGCCCGGCCGCCGCAGGGGCTCGAGCTGTTCGCCGGCGCCCTGGGCCTGGACACGCCGCGCGGCGCGTTCAACGGCGGCACGATCACCGGGGCGGACGGCGCCGTTCTGGAGGCCCGCTTCGTGCCGGAGCAGGTGGCACGCGACGCGGTCTCGTTCCTTGAGCAGAACGGCGTCGACGTCTGGCTTTTCGTCGGCGACCAGTGGCAGGTGCGCAATCCCGACGCGCACTACATCGCGCTGGAGACCCGCACGCTGCAGCAGCCGCCAACGGTGGTCGACAGCTTCGACGGCCTGCTCGGCCGCTGCGGCAAGATCACCGGCACCACCGATGACCACGACCTGCTCGCGCGCCTGGAAACCGAGCTGGCGGCCCGCATCGGCGAGGCGGCCAACGTCCATCGCAGCCAGACCTACTACCTCGACGTGACCCATCCCGACGCCAACAAGGGTCATGCCGTGGCAAGCATCGCGCGCCTGCTCGGCGTCGACCTGCGCCATGTCGCGGTGATCGGCGACCAGGCCAACGACCTGCCGATGTTCGACGTCGCCGGCTACGCGATCGCGATGGGCAACGCCCCGCCCGACGTGCAGGCCCGCGCGCACGACGTCACCCGCTCCAACGCCGACGAAGGCTGGGCCTGGGCGGTCGACCACCTGCTCCTGCCGCGCGCGCCGGCAGCTCCCACGGAGAGCACGCCATGACACGCGACCATCCCGCGCCGACGCGCATCCGCCTCGTGCTCGCCGACGTGGACGGCACGCTGGTGACGAAGGACAAGGTGCTGACGCCGCGCGCCGTCGCCGCGGTGCATGCGCTGCACGCCCGCGGCATCGCGTTCGCCGTGACGAGCGGCCGGCCGCCGAAGGGCATGGCGATGCTCGTCGGGCCGCTCGCACTGTCCACGCCGATTTCCGGCTTCAACGGCGGCCTGGTGGTCGAGCCCGACCTTGTCACGGTGCTGGAGAGCCGCACCCTGCCGCGCGAGGCCGCGGAAGCCACGCTGGCCCTGCTCGAGCGTCTGGGCCTCGACGCCTGGGTGTACAGCGGCGAGGACTGGCTGATCCGCGACCAGGATGCGCCGCACGTCGCCCGCGAGGCCGCCACCGTGAAGTTCGACGCCAAGGTGGTGCCCGGCTTCGAGGGCGACATGCTCGACCACGTGGTCAAGATCGTGGGCATCAGCGACGACCTCGAGCTGGTGCATCGCGCGGAGGCGGAGGCGCAGAAGACGCTCGGCAGGCGCGCGTCTGCCGCCCGCTCGCAGCCGTACTACCTCGACGTCACGCACCCGGAGGCCAACAAGGGCGGCGCCATCGCCTGGCTGTCGCGCCACCTCGGCATCCCGCAGGACGAGATCGCGACCCTCGGCGACCAGCCCAACGACGTGCTGATGTTCCGCCCCAGCGGTCTCGCCATCGCCATGGGCAACGCCTCGGCCGAGGTGCAGGACGAGGCCGACTGTGTCACCGCCTCCTACGACGACGAGGGCTTTGCCCGCGCGGTCGAGGACTTCATCCTGACCATCGACGCCGCCGTGCCCGGCAAGGGGAACGCTCCATGACCCAGACCTACGACGGCACGCCGCTCGCCAACCGCACGGTGGTCGCCGACGCGCCCGCCGTGGCTCGCCACGCCGCGGAGTTCCTCGTCGCCGAGGCGGCCGACTCGGAAGGCCGCTTCGCCCTGTCGCTGTCCGGCGGCTCGACGCCGAAGCTGCTGTACGAGCTGCTCGCCGCCCCCGAGTTCCGCGACCGCATGCCCTGGGCGCGCGTGCACCTGTTCTGGGGCGACGAGCGCTGCGTCCCGCAGGAGCACGCCGACAGCAACTACCGCATGACCCGCGAGGCGATGCTCGACCACCTGCCGATCCCGCCGGAGAACATCCACGCCATTCCTACCGACACGACGCCGGCCGATGGTGCCGCGCGCTACGACCGCACCCTGCGCACCTACTACGGCCGCGAGAACCTCGACGCGTCGCGGCCGCTGTTCGACGTCACCCTGCTCGGCCTTGGCGAGAACGGGCACACCGCGTCCCTGTGGCCCGGCACGCCGTCGCTCGACGAGGCGCTTGCCTGGGCCACGCCGGTCACCACCGAGGTCCCGCAGCCGCGCGTCACGCTGACCTACCCCGCGATCGCCAGCTCCGGCGCCGTGCTGTTCCTCGCCGCCGGCGCCTCCAAGCGCGCGATGCTGCACCGGGTCTGGCAGGGTGACCACGCGCTGCCGGCGGCGCGGGTGCGGGCGATGGGCCGCACGCTGTGGGTGGTCGACCGGGCCGCCGCCGGGGCATAATCAGGGCCGCGGCTCCCTGTGTGCCGGTCCAGGGGCGCTGCCCCTGGCGGGTCCAGGGCAGGGCCCTGGCCTTTTCCCTCCTCCCCGTGGAACCCGCCGATGCCCGACTCCGCCTCCGACCAGAAACGCGTCGCCGCCGAGGCCGCCGCCGCCCTTGTCCAGTCCGGCATGGCTGTCGGCCTCGGCACCGGCTCCACGGCATATTTCGCGATCGCCGCCCTGGTGCGCCGCGTGCGTGACGAGGGCCTGCGCATCGTGGCGATCCCGACCAGCGAGCGCTCCGCCGCCCAGGCGCGCGAGGGCGGCATCCCGCTCTCTGATTTCTCCAGCCACACGCGGCTGGACCTGACGATCGACGGCGCGGACGAGATCGCCGGCGCCTCGCTCGACCTGGTCAAGGGACTCGGCGGTGCCTTGCTGCGCGAGAAGATCGTGGCTGCCGCCAGCGCGCGAGAGATCATCGTCGCCGACGCGGGCAAGCTTGTGGACCGGCTCGGCCGCCGCGCTCCGGTGCCGGTCGAGGTGACGCCGTGGGGCTGGGAGTCCACCGCGGCGCGCATCGCCCGGCTCGGCGCGCGGGTGAGCCGGCGCGAGGCGGGGGGTGCCGCGTTCGTCAGCGACGGCGGCAACCTGATCCTGGACTGCGCCTTCGGGCCGATCGAGGACCCGCGCGCGCTGGACCTCGCCCTGCACGCGGTGGTCGGCGTGATCGAGACCGGGCTGTTCATCGGGATGGCCACCGAGGCGTTCGTGGCCACCGCGGACGGCGTGCAGCACCTGGAGGCGCGATGACGGACGGGCGTGACGATGCGGCAGGAGTGCCGCCGCAGGTGCTGGTGGTGATGGGCGTGTCCGGCTCCGGCAAGACCAGCGTCGCGAAGGCGTTGGACGAGCGGCTGCACTGGCCGTTCCAGGAGGGCGACGACCTGCATCCCCCGGCCAACGTCGAGAAGATGAGGTCCGGCCACGCCCTGACCGACGAGGACCGCGCGCCGTGGCTGCGCGCCGTGGCCGCCTGGATCGAGGCGCGCCGCCAGGCCGGCGAGCCCGGCGTGATCACCTGCTCGGCGCTGCGCCGCGCCTATCGCGACGCCGTCATCGGCGGGCATCCCGGGGTGCGCGTGGTCTACCTCAAGGCCGACCGCGCCCTGATCGCCGAGCGCCTCGGCCGGCGGCAGCACCACTACATGCCGGCCACCCTGCTGGAGAGCCAGCTCGCCACGCTGGAGGAGCCTTCGCCGGACGAGCACGTGCTCACCGTGACGGTCCACGGCAGTGTCGAGGATATCGCGGCCGAGGTCGTCGCCAGGCTGCAGGCGGGCACCTAGGGCGCCGAGCTCCGGGGCAGGGCCCGGGGCGCGTGGAGCAAGGAAGGTTGAGGCTCTGGCTTAAACGCCGCCAAGGACGCGCCTTTGGGGTCCTTGGCTCAGGGAGCAGGATCGGTAGGTTCCCCGTTCCCTGCGGGCTTGGTGGAGCCCGGCCCTGTCTGCCTCCTGCTCGACGAAACCGGCCACGCCGCCGCTTCGACGCCTGCGTCGGCAGCTTGGCTGCCGTCGCAGGACCGATGTTCTTCTAGAAGTCCAGGCGGACCACGGGATGGACGAGGTTGACGCCCTGGTCTGCGTTCCCGTTGATGGTGATGGCCGTCCCGGAGATGCCGGCCTTGCCGGTCACGCCCATGTCGGAAATCGCCAGCGAGCCTGTTCCGTAGCCACGACGGATCTCGGCAACAGGATGCATGGACGAGGGCAGGAAGTTGAAGCCGGTGAAGTCGCTGGTCATTGGAACAGATCCTTGCATTTCGACGGGATCGGGACTGTTCCACTTTCCGGTAAACCATTGGTTAACGCGTCGAGCGCCGCTCTCCCCGAAAGCTGCCGCACCGTGATCCGAAGCCTTGTTCGTGCTTCAGGGGGAACGGACATGGTGACGGTTCGGTGCCCGGCCTCGCGCCGCAGGCGGTGGCGCACCATTCCGGGCCCTCGTCTGCGTCTCGCTATGCTGCGAAACCACTGGAGCGGGCGAAGGGATTCGAACCCTCGACCCCAACCTTGGCAAGGTTGTGCTCTACCCCTGAGCTACGCCCGCACTCCGTGGTGGCGGCGTTCTAGCCACGCTGCGCCACGATTGCAAGCCGGCTCGCGTGCCGCCGCGGCGCTGGCGAGCCGGCCTAGGCCAAGCCGCAATCGCGGAAGCACTCGACGGACTTCCTTCTTCGGTTGTGGTTCCCGAAGACAAGCCTTCGGCAGAGCCTGACGCGGAGTCTCGACCTTGCCGCCGTCCTGGCCACCGGGCCCTGGGCAAGCGCCTGTCCGCTCCCACCTGCCTGATCGGATCATGCGGACATGATGCTGCTGCCGGCCTGTCCAGGTGCGTGGCAGGTTCATACGCCGCTGTGATCACCGACTTTGCGACTTCGTTTGACGCTCCCCCATCCCACAATGTAGCCCAGACACGCATCAGCCAGCGAAAGGCGGTTCGACTTGCCCCTGACTGCCCCGAACCGACCGGCCGCCCCTGCGGCACCCCGGCGCATGTCGCCCCTCCTCGCGCCTCGGCCCTGTCGCTGATGCGCCAGCTTTTCGCTCCCGGCGCCGACGCGATCTTCCGGTTCTGGATCGCCACCCTGATCGGTGGCCTTGCCCTTGGCCTGCTGGTGTTCGCGGGCGTGTGGACCTCGTCGTACAGCAGCACCGTGGGCGTCGCCCCCGCGCAGCCCGTGCCGTTCAGCCACAAGCACCATTCCGGCGAGCTCGGCATCGACTGCCGCTACTGCCACCAGCAGGTCGAGGTGAACGCGTCCGCGGGCATCCCGCCGACCTGGACCTGCATGACCTGCCACAGCCAGATCTGGACCAACTCCGAGATGCTCGCCCCCGTTCGCGACAGCCTGGCCAACAACGACCCGCTGCACTGGACCCGGGTGAACCGCCTCCCCGACTACGTGTACTTCAACCATTCCATCCACATCACCAAGGGCATCGGCTGCTCGTCGTGCCACGGCGACGTCACGGCGATGCAGATGACCTACCGCGCCCACGCCTTCGAGATGGCGTTCTGCCTCAACTGCCACCGCGCGCCGGAGAAGTTCATCCGTCCCGCCGCCGAGGTCTGGAACATGGAATGGCAGCCCGCCGACGACCAGGCGAAGCTCGGCGCCGAGCTGGTCGCCCACAACGGCATCCGCAACGGCGCGGTGCTGACCGACTGCTCGATCTGCCACCGATGAGCAGCCCCGTGCCCGCACCCGACGCGCCTGCCCCCCCGATGCGCCCCGGCCTGGGCGGCAGCCCTGCGATGTGGCGCTCCCTCGAGCAGCTTTCCGGCACGCCCGGCTTCCAGCGCTTCCTGCAGGCCGAGTTCCCCGGCGCCGCCCGCCTCGCGCCCACGCTCGACGGCCCGGGACGTCGACGCTTCCTCAAGGTGATGGCCGCGTCGTTCGCGCTGGCGGGCCTCGCCGGCTGCGACGACGGCAGCCACGAGGACGGCCGCGCCCAGGAGGTGCCCTACGTCCGCAACCCCGAGCGCATCGTCGTCGGCAACCTGCTGCAGTACGCCTCGACCACCATGCTGGCCGGATATGGCACGGGCGTGCTGGTCGGCACGCGCAACGGCCGGCCGATCCGCATCGACGGCAACGCCGAGCACCCCTGGACCCGCGGCGGCACGGACGCCTTCGCGCAGGCCTCTGTGCTCGGGCTGTACGATCCCGACCGCTCGCAGGCGGTGCGCTACCTCGGTCGCGCCTCGTCCTGGCAGGCGTTCCGCGCCGCGACCGTGGGCCCGCTCGCCGTGCTGCGTGCCGACAAGGGCGCAGGCTTCCGCCTGCTGACCGGAACCGTGACCTCGCCCACCCTGATCGCCCGCATCGCGGCGCTGCAGGCCGCCTATCCCGGGATGCTGTGGCACAGCCAGGACTCCACGCATGGCGAGGCCGGCGCGGCAGGGCAGGCCGCCTTCGGACGCACCGTGCAGCCGCGTTTCCGTTTCGACCAGGCCGACACCGTGGTCTCGCTCGACGGCGACTTCCTGGACCACGGCCCGCAGCAGATCGGCCAGGCGCTCGACTGGACCCTTGCCCGCGCCGCGGCGGCAAAGGGGGGCAGGCTGCTCGCCCTGCACGCCGCCTCGTCCACGCCCAGCCTGACCTCGGCCAAGGCGGACCATGCGCTGACCGCCACACCCGACGCGATCGCGTCTCTCGCCGCCGGCCTGCTCTCCGATCTGTCCTCGCCCGCCTCGAACCCCGACGTTTCGGCCGGGGGCACGGACCCCATCGCTGTGTGGCGCGCGCGTGCCGGCGCAGCCCTGGCCGCCTCGCGTGGCCGCTCGATCGTGACGGCGGGGGCCGCTCAGCCCGCCGGCGTGCAGGAAGGCGTGCATCGACTGAACGCCGCGCTTGGCAGTGCCGGCAGCGCCGTCGCCTACACCGCGCCCGTCGCGACGCGGGCCGAGAGCCTGGCCTCGCTGGTGGACGCGATGCACGCCGGCCAGGTGCACACGCTGCTGATGCTCGACACCAACGCGGTGTACGACGCGCCGGGCGACCTCGGATTTGCCGACGCGCTGAACCAGGTTGAGCTGCGCATCCACGCCGGCCCCTACGCCGACGAGACCGCCGCCGCCTCGAACTGGCACCTGCCGCTGCTGCATCCGCTGGAGTCCTGGGGCGATGCCCGTTCCTGGGACGGCACGGTCGGCCTGATCCAGCCCACCGTGGCACCGCTGTACGGCGGCCGCTCCGCGCTGGAGGTGCTGTCGCTGTTCACCGACGCTACGCCGCGCGAGGGCCGCGACATCCTGGAGCAGCATTGGCGCGACACGTGGCGCGGCTCCGGCGACGACGCGGCGGTCGGCGCGCGTTGGCATCAGGCGCTGGTCGACGGGTTCGTGCCCGACACCGCCGAGCCCGAGATCACCCCCCGCCTCACGCCTGCGTCCTCCGCGGCGACGACGCCTGCCGCCGGGACGGCCGCACCCGACGCGCGCGCCATCACCGTGCTGTTCCGGCCCGACCCCTCGACCTGGGATGGCGCCTGGGCCAACAACGCCTGGCTGCAGGAGCTGCCCCGCCCGCTGAACAAGGTGGTCTGGGACAACGTCGTCGCGATCCCGCCCGGCCTTGCAGCGCGCGAGCATCTCGTCAACGGCGATGTCGTGGCGCTCGAGGCCGGCGGCCGGCGCGTCGAAGGCCCTGTGTGGATCACCCCCGGCCAGGCGCCCGGCACCGCGACCCTCACGCTGGGCTACGGCCACGTGCCGCCGGACCTGCTGTCCACCGGCCTCGGCTTCGACGCAGCGCCCCTGCGCAATGCCGCCTCGCCGATGCAGACTGCGGGCGTCACGCTGACGAAGCTTGGCCGACACGCCGGCGTGGCCTGCACCCAGGACCATGGTGCGATGGAGGGCCACGACTTCATCCGCGTGCAGGCGGTAGGCGCGGCCCCCGTCGGCGACCCGGTGTACGGCGACCCGAGCATCGGCAACCCCGGCCCGACCGCGCCCTCGATCTACCCCGACAAGGTGTACCCCGACGGCGACGACAATCGCCGCGCCTGGGGCATGGTGATCGACCTCGACAGCTGCATCGGCTGCAACGCCTGCGTGGTCGCCTGCCAGAGCGAGAACAACATCCCCGTGGTCGGCCGCGAGGAGGTGGCCCTGGGCCGCGACATGCACTGGCTGCGCATCGACCGCTACTGGGAAGGCGAGGCCGAGCAGCCCGCGACCCACTTCCAGCCGGTGCCGTGCATGCACTGCGAGGACGCGCCCTGCGAGGTCGGCTGTCCGGTGGAGGCCACGCTGCACGACCACGAGGGCCTGAACCTCATGGTGTACAACCGCTGCGTCGGCACCCGCGCCTGCTCGGGCTACTGCCCGTACAAGGTCCGCCACTTCAACTACCTCGACTATACCGGCGGCGAGGCGCCCTCCATCCAGGCCCGCAACAATCCCGACGTCACGGTGCGCTCGCGCGGCGTGATGGAGAAGTGCACCTACTGCGTGCAGCGCATCGCCGAGGCCCGCATCGAGTCCGACAAGTCGCTCCAGCCGATCCCCGACGGGCGGGTCAAGACCGCCTGCCAGACGGCGTGCCCGACGCGCGCGATCCACTTCGGCGACCTGCGCGACCAGGGGGCCGAGGTGCGCGCGGCCCGCGCCGACGCCCGCAACTACGCGCTGCTCGGCGAGCTGAACCTTCGCCCCCGCACCACCTACCTGGCCGAGCGCGGCCCGGCCGCAGGAGAGGGCTGACATGCCGAGCGACATGACGGCCGACGGCCCGCGCTTCCACGGGTCGCGCTCCGGCGGCGACGGCCAGGGCACGCCCGAGGCGCACGCCGCGATCCACGGCGGCCAGGATCTCGCCGGGATCGTGTTCGACCACCCGTTGCGGCTGCGCTGGTGGCTGGCGATGGCCGGCGCCATGGGCCTGATGGGCGTGCTCGCGATCGTGCTGTTCTACGTGCTGTGGTTCGGCGTGGGCATGTGGGGCAACAACATCCCCGTCACCTGGGCGCTCGACATCGTCGGCTACGACTTCTGGATCGGCATCGCCTGCGGCAGCCTCGCGCTGTCTGCCGTGCTGCTCCTGGCCGGGCTGCCGGCCCGCTCCGCGCTCGGCCGTCTCGCCGACACCGTCGCCGTGCTGGCCGCAGCGGCCGCCGGCACCTACCCGATCATCCATCTCGGGCGGCCCTGGTACTTCTACTGGAACCTGCCCTACCCCAACACCTTCCTGCTGTGGCCGCAGTTCCGCTCGCCGCTGTACTGGGACGCGATCGACATCCTGAGTTTCCTGGGCGTGGCCGGCGGCGTGTGGTTCCTCAACGTCATGCCCGATCTCGCGCTGCTGCGAGACCGTGCCACGGACCGCCTGCGCGTCATGGCTGCCCGTGCCGCCGCCCGCGGCGAGGAGCCCGACTCCGATCGGGGCTGGAAGATGGCGCTGCTGCGCGCCCAGCTCTACGGCATCGCCTCGCTCGGCTGGCGCGGCTCGGCTACCCACTGGCGCCGCTGGAGCGAGGCCAGCCGCATCCTCGCCGTGCTCTCGATCCTGGTGGTGCTGTCGCTGCAGACCGGTGCCGCCGTGATGTTCGCGGGCTCCCTGGAGCCCGGTTGGCACGACACGCTGGAGCCGGTCTCGTTCGTCGTGGTCGCCCTGCTGTCCGGGGTCGGCGTCGTGTCCATGGTCGCCATGGTCGTGCGCGCCGCCTTCGGTCTGGAGGCGCTGATCACCGCGCGCCACCTGGAGCTGCTGGCATGGGCGATGCTGGCGCTCGGTCTCGTGCACATCTACTGCAGCGCCTTCGAGGCGCTCGGCGCCCTGAACGGCGACAGCTTCGACCGTCAGGCGCTGGTCCGGCGTGTCGCCGGCTCGCATGCCTGGTCGTTCTGGAGCCTGGTCGTGCTCGGCCTCGCGTCCGTGCAGCTGTTCTGGATCCCCGCACTGCGTCGTTCCGCGCTGGTCCTGGCCGTCGTCGGCGGCCTGGTCGCCGTGGCGATGTGGTCCGAGCACTTCATGATCATCGTGACCACCCTGCAGCACGACTTTCTGCCCTCCGTCGCGCAGGAGTACACGATGAACATCTGGGGCCTTGCCACCTTCGCCGGCTCGCTCGGGCTGCTGCTCACCCTGCTGCTGCTGTCGCTGCGCTATCTGCCGGTGCTGTCGATCCTCGACGTGCGTCGCGCCGAGACGGTGTGGCACGCCGCCGCGCCGTCCGCCCGGCCCGACCCGGTGGTGCGCCGTCGCGACGGCGGGTCGCTTCCTGCCGGGGCCGCGCCCGCGGGGCCGAACCATGTCTAGGCCGCATGGCGACGAGGAGGAGGCCCCGCTCTGGGGCGTGAGCGCCGAGTTCGCCAGCCCGGACGCGCTGCTCGCTGCGGTGCGCGCGGTGCACGCGCTGCCGCACGCGCGCGTCGACACCTATTCTCCGGTTCCGGTACCGGGCGTCACCGAGGCGCTCGGCCTGCGCGGCGGCTCCATGCGGCGATACGCGGTGTCCGGCGGCGCGCTCGGCGGCGTGCTGATGATGGGCATGTGCCTGTATGCCACCGGCTACGACTACGTGTTCGACATCGGCGGACGGCCGCGTTTCTCCTGGCCGTCCTTCGTGGTGCCCACCGTCTCGTTCGCCGTGCTGATGGCGGCTTCGGCCGTGGTGCTGCTGCTGCTGATCCTCAACCGGCTGCCGACGCTCAACCACCCGTCCTTCAACATCCCCGGCTTCGACCGCGCCTCGCAGGACCGCTTCTTCGTCGCCGTGGAGGGGCGGGGGCACGGCTTCGACCCCGACGAGGCGGAGCGGCGGCTCGCGGGGCTGGCAACGCGGCCGATCGCCGTGCACCGGGTGCCGCGATGAGGGAGATGCGAGACGTGGGCACGCAAGCAGGGTCGAGGCTCCGCCAAGGGCTCGTCTCTGGACTCCCTTCCTTAAGTCATGGGTTTCCAAAGGCCTCCAGGCCTTTGGCGGGTCCGGGCAGAGCCCGGCCTTTCCTGTTCCTTGCCTTTGCCGCGCTGCTCGCGGTGAGCGGCTGCAAGCGCGCCAACATGTACAGCCAGGCCAAGTCCGAGAACTGGGACCGCAGCAACTTCTTCCCCGACGGGCAGAGCATGCGTCTGCCCGTGGCCGGCACCGCGCCGCGCGCCGAGCCCAACCTGCCGGTGCCGCAGCCCGCGACCATCACCGCCGCGATGGTCGAGCGCGGCCACGAGCGGTTCAACATCTTCTGCACCCCCTGCCACGGTCGCGCCGGCGACGGGCAGGGCATCATCGTGCAGCGCGGCTTCCCGCAGCCGCCCGACTTCGCCAGCGCCGAGATGCGCCGCATCAGCGCGCAGACCATCTACAACGCCATCACCTACGGCCGCGGCGCCATGTACAGCCACGCCGACCGGGTGCCGCCGTCGGATCGCTGGGCGATCGCCGCCTACATCCGCGCGCTGCAGCTCTCGCGCGGCGTGGCTGTCGCCTCGCTGGCGCCGGCCGACCGCGCCAAGCTCGACGACGCCCCGATCGAGCCGCCGGAGCGCTCCAGCGTGCAGCCCGACTCGCCGATCGGCTCCACCACCTCGACCACGCCTGGTGCCGGGCGCGACACCATGCCGAATGCGACGATGTCGGGGGACAAGCGATGAACCGGGCCGTGCCCGCCACGCTTGGCGTCGGCGTCGCGGCGCTGCTGTGCATCGTGGTGCTGGCCGCGCTCTCGGCGGGTCCGGTGATGCCGTCCTACCTTGCCGCTTGGCTGTTCTGGCTGGCGCTGCCGGCCGGTGCCCTGCCGCTGGTCATGGCGTTCGATCTTGCCGCCGCGCCGCTGCAGCCGCTCCCTTCCAGAACCGGCTCCGCCCATGGCGAGCGCCCCGCCACGACTCGCCTGCCGCTGCTCCTGCTGCCGTCGCTGCGCCTGCTGCTGGTGGCGCTGCCGCTGATGGCGCTGCTCGCGATCCCCGTGCTCCTGGCCCAGGCGGGCTTGTTCGGCACGGCCGCGTCGCGCCACGGCTTCGCTGCCGGCTGGTACTCCCCTGGGGCGCGCACGCTGCGGGCCGTGGCGGTGCTGGTCGTGTGGAGCGTGCTGGCGCTGCTGTTCCTGCGTCCGGGGCGCCCGCGCGCGCTCGCGGCGCTCGGGCTGATGGTCCACCTGTTCGCCGGCACCCTGCTGGCCATGGACCTCGCGATGTCGGTGGCGCCGGGACTGAACTCCACCCTCTACGGCCTGCTGCTGATCGCGTCGCAGTGCGGCATCGCCTTCTCCGCCGCGGTGCTGCTGTCCGGGTCGCTGCTGCTCGCGGGGGTTGGCGCCCTGCGGCGGCGTGATGGAGCCGCGACCCTGCCCGGCTCGGTGATCGCGACGCTGCTCTGGCTGCTGGCCGCGTGGATGTTCCTGCAGTTCAACCAATACCTGGTGATCTGGTCCGCCAACCTGCCGCGCGAGATCGTTTGGTACCAGCAGCGTGATCTCGGCCTCGGCCGTGCGGCGGAATGGCTCGGCCTGCTGGCGTTCCTGGTGCCGCTGCTCGCGGCCACGATCCCCCGCTTCGCGCGCGACGCCCGCGTGCTGGCCGGACTCGCGGGTCTGGTGCTGGTGATGCACCTGGTCGAGACGCTCTGGCTGATCACGCCCTCCTTCCGCGGCGCCTTCACCCTGTCGCTGGCCGACCTGCTCGGACTGGCCGGCATCGGCGGCATCTCCTGCGCCCTGCTGCTCCTGGCCCGCGGCCGAATCGTGGGGCTCCCCGCATGACCAAGACCCCTCGCGTTCCGGCCCGCGCCATGCGCGCTGCCCCGACCGGCGCGGCTGCTTCCTCCCCCGCAGCGACGCCCGGGCGTGTGCCCGGCCTGCTCGCGGGCATCGGGGCGGGCCGCATCGCCGCCTGGGGCGCGGCCGGGCTCGCCCTGGTCGGCGGCACCGCGTTGCTGGCCGGTGGTCGCGGGCACAGGGCGGGCGCCGGCGCGTCCCGCGACGGCAGCGTGCGCGGCCATGTCGATCCCGTGGCCGGCCACGCCGACGACCAGGACTGGGACTACGGCGAGCACGGCCCCGAGACCGGTCGTGGGCGCCCCTCGACCCCCGCCAGCGTCGAGTCGCGCGAGGCCGGCCACGAGATCGAGGACGTCAACACCCGCAACCTGCATCGCATCATGGCGCTGTTTGTCGCGGTCGCGCTGGCGGCCGTGTTCGGCATGATCGCGCTGATCGGCGTGTGGCGGGCCAACGACCGCGCCAGCCGCCCGAAGCTCACCGCGCTGCAGGTCGCCCCGATCCAGGTGCCCGGCCCGCACCTGCAGGTGGACGCCTACTCCGACCTGAACCACGAGCGCGGCCGCGAGATCGGCAAGCTCACCGGCTGGGCCTACACCGACGCCGCCCGGACCGAGGCGCGCATGCCGATCGAGGACGCGATGCGCCTCGTCGCCGGCCGCCCCCTGGACACGCCCGGCCTGACCCGCGCCGCCTCGCCGGGCCGCCGCGATCCGGGGCCCAACCCGGACGTCACGCAGGGGACCCCGGTCGGCACCGGCCAGGGCAGCCCCGGCCCGGCGCCGAACCCCAACCCCCCGGCCGCGCGGTGAGCACTCCCGCCTCGTGCCGCCGCTTCCCGGCGTGTCCCGCCGTCGTGCGGCATGCCGCGGCCAGTTCCCGCCTTTCGCGCCCCGCCCTGCGCCGGCCCCGTCCGTGCGCTCCAGGACATTGTGCATGAAGCCGAGCGACTATCCCCTGGCCCTCTGGCCGTTCGCCGCCTCGGCGAGCGCGGCCGAGACCGACCACCTCATCATCGCCTTCACGGTGCTGACGGTGCTGCTGACCGCGCCGATCTTCGTGGGCATCTCCTGGTTCGCGATCCGCTACCGTGCCGGCAAGAACATCGACCGCACCAATTCCGACGAGCGCTCGGTGCTGATCGAGCTGAGCTGGATGATCATCCCGTTCCTGCTCACCCTGTTCTTCTTCGTGTGGGCCGCGCGGCTGTTCGACACCCACAAGCACCCGCCACCCGGCGCCATGGAGATCAGCGCCGTCGGCCGGCAGTGGATGTGGAAGTTCCAGCACCCCGGCGGGCAGGCCGAGATCAACGACCTGCACGTCCCGGTCAACCAGCCCGTGCTGATCCGCATGATCAGCCAGGACGTGATCCACGGCCTCTACATCCCCGCCTTGCGCATCCAGATGGAGACCCTGCCGGGCCGCTACACGGAGCTCTGGTTCAACGCGAACCAGGCCGGCACCTACCGCCTGTTCTGTTCCGAGTACTGCGGCACCGACCACTCCACGATGGACGGCCTGCTCACGGTGATGGAGCCCGCCGCCTACGAGGCCTGGCTCAGTGCCAACGGCGGGTCGCAGTCCATGGCGGCCATGGGGGCGCGCCTGTTCGCCGCCGACGGCTGCGCGGGCTGCCACGCCGGCACCGCGACCGTGCGCGCACCCTCGCTGGCCGGGCTTGCGGGCTCGCCGGTGCCGCTCGAGGACGGCCGCACGGTGGTCGCCGACGACACCTACCTGCGCGACAAGATCCTCAACCCCGACCACAACAAGATCGCGGGCTACAAGCAGGTGATGCCCAGCTTCAACGGCATCATCCCCGAGGACGACTTGCTCAAGATCGTCGCCTACGTGAAATCCTTCGGCCAGCCCGGGAGCCCGACCTCGGGCGGCCAGCAGG